>CAZFZX010000080.1:0-19083 GCA_964523765.1 uncultured Enterobacteriaceae bacterium | reverse complement strand
TCTGTCCGTTTCTACCTAAGGAACCTCTGAACAAGTCATGACTCGGCATTTTGCGGCCAGAATATCCGGCTACCGCGTTGCAAAGCTTCGAAATAGCACCACTATTCCGTGCGCTTCGCGCCTTGTATCCGAATATTCTGGACACAAGCTGCTCGACCCAGACTTATTCAGAGGTTCCCTAAGCTCTCTATTGTGCCGATCAACGCTGCATCCGATCGCGATCGCCGCCGATCGTGAAGACGTTGGTTACCAATCGTAGGTTTGGCCAATTGCGTTGACGATCTTGTTTTGCTGCGATTCGCCTACGGCCTTAAGTGCGAGCATCAACTTATTATCGTGGTTAACGATCAACTGGAAGTACTTTTTCGCGACTTTTACTAAAGTCACCGGTCCGTTAGCCCGAACGTTCGCGTTTCGTTTGCCGGAGCCGTCCGGCAGCAGCGCCTGCTCACCAAAGTAGTTACCCTTGAACAATTCGGCAAGCACGACGATTTGACCATCCTCGTCGACGACAAATACTTCGACAGATCCGTCGAGCACGATATACATGAAATCGCCATCTTCAGCTTCCCGGACTACGATATCGTCGGCGTCAAATGAGACGACGTCGGTCCATGTGTCGATCTGGTCCAGATCTTTTTTCGACAGCGAACGGAATAGACGTACGCCGCGGATGAGCATCTTGACGCGATCCTCCTCCGGGGTCGCTTCGATATCGGCTGCTATGGCGCCCAGATCTTCGTCCTGGCTGATCCCGAGAGCAACGTCCTTTTTTGTTATTTTGAATAATTCACTGCTCTGAAGCGCCCGGACACTGGCATTCCGTTTACCCGTCGCCCCGGGCAACAGCGCTTGCTCACCGAAAAACTCACCGGCCTTCAGGGTGGCAATCGTTATCTCGCGGCCGCCAACGGCCTTGATTCGTACATCGACGGCTCCTTCAAGAATGATGTACATGCAATCGCCGAATTCGTTCTCCTCGATGATCATCTCGAGCGGCCGGAAGCTGACGATCCCGTTATCCGGAGAATCGATTATCTGCTTTAGCTCATTTTCAGTCAGGCTCGCAAAGATGGGAACCTGTTGCAGCAACTCGACATTTGTGCGCAAAGTGGGCATTACGGTCTCCACCGATACGTTAGTCCGTCCCGGGGGATTTTACAGTGCCGGCGGAATTATCGGAACAACCAGCCTGAAATGCGTTGCAGAAGCGTTTTGGGGGGGCGGCAGCGATTCGATCGGTTGAACGAATAACGTGCTCACGACTTCGATGGCCGATCGTTCAGCCTCGGTACGAATAGAAGCTACCGATATCTCGAATTCGCGTTCAGCGTCGTTCATTACCCGTTTGAGCACGAGCTTGTTGTTCATCGTACAGGCGCGGAACAATTTCTTGATCTCACCGCGAATATGATGAGTAACCACGCTGCGACTAACCGTCCCTTGGTTCCTCTTGAATACCGTATAGACCTGCTGTTTACCGTAATACGAATAGAACGATACGGCCTGAATCAGCAAATTGCGGGCGGCGAGAAGCAGCATCCCATCGATGTGTTTGGCGACAAAGGGGTTGCCGATCGCCTTAAATAGGTTATTAACGATGGTGACGAGATCGTTGGTCGGCATGAACATTACTTCGCTGTCGACGAGAAAAATGCCGTCTATCGACCTTTGCACGGTTCGAATTTTTTCCTGGAAAGCATAAAGTTTCCGCACCGCATCCTCGACTTCGTAGATCAGCTGCATCCCCAGGATCGCCGTTATCGACTCAAAGCGCGTCCGAGCTTCGATCAGGATTTCGTTCAGCTCGTGAAGCTCGTCCGCCGTGTAGCCGCTACCGACATTTGCGAGCAGGTACTCGTTGGCGTGCAGCAGGGCTTCGTGTATTTGATCGCGATAATCCTCGAGCGCGCGTATTTTGAATTCTGACAGTCTGCTAGCTCGTGCTTTTTCGTCGAAATCTACTGAAAGGCGGTACGCGGGCGAGTACCCATCCAGCAAGTCATGCAACGCGGAGTAGCTGCCTAACGTCTCGGCAAATAGAAATCTTTTTCGCAAATCGTCGTGTTCGGGGACGAAGCGGTCGGGGTCAGCAGGATCAGGGAATTTGGTGTCGCTTTCCTGGTCCCTCTCGTCAACGATACGCAACGTACGCTGGAACAATTCCAACGTGCGGTCGGCGACATCTTCGATCTCGATACAGTCGCCTCGACTGACCCGCGCTAAAACGGCAAGGTCGAGCGTCGCGTCGGTATCAACCTCTACGGGTTCCTGTAAGGCTTCGGATATTGCGAGTGCGTGCATCATTATCGTTATCATTATCGGAAACCAGAGCCGGATTCTTGAGGGCCCATCGTCCGCTATTTCCAGTTCGTGAAACCAAGAAACCTCTGACTAATTCCGGGATAGTCGAGTTGTCGCTAATAATTGCTCAGGTCAAGGTACGGCACGCAGGTGATAGCGGTGACTATTGGCAAGCGCCGCAACACAGACCTGGACGGTTTCGGACGCCAGGCGATATTCCGCGAATTAATCTGAGGTTCCCCAGTTTATATAGTCATACAATGAAAGGGCGGCAAGCTCGTTTGTTCATGCTGCGACGGAGTTCACTCTACGGAGACCAAAATGGTTAACCAGAGCTTGATTATCATGCGTCACGCGAAGTCCGATTGGACCGGCGGACAGCGGTCGGATTACGCGCGGCCGCTGGCTTCCAGGGGGGTGCGAAACGCGGCCGCAATGGCGCAATGGCTGGGTCAGCAGGATTTTGCACCTACCTGTATCAAGAGTTCTCCGGCGGTACGGGCGGCCGAAACGGCGCGGATTGTCGCGAAGGAATTGGGCGGAACGCTGATCATCTGGGAGAGCAAGCTCTACCTCGCGGATTTAAGTGACTTGCTCGAGATCGCGGCGCACCCGCCAAGCGCCCGTTGGTTGCTAGTCGGTCACAACCCCGGACTGGAATCCTTGGTTCGATTCTGTGACCCCGAAATCGAGGACCGCACCGCCCACGGCAAACTGCTACCGACAGGCGCGCTTTACGCGTTCGTCATCGATACGGACAATGAGAAACTGAGCCCGGGTTGCGGGTCCTTGATCTGTCATCAGCGGCCTAAGTCGCTCGATTGAGCACGGTGACTGCCCTCCATTTCCGCTAAGCGTCGATGGCGTGCGGACCGAAATGCGCGCGACCGAGGCCGGTCGCGGGCCGGATATTCGAGTTTCCCTACAAAAACCAGACGACAGGAAACACGAGCACCGCCATGACGAAAACCAACCACTCCATATCGTGGTCTTCCAGCCACCCGGTGAAGTGCAGTATTACGACGGCGATGGCGACTAGATAGAATAGCCCGAACAAAGCAGCTGTCATCCCATCGATCCCCTAATCTCTCTGAATGCTGCTTATTGACGCCAATTCTAGACGATTTTGTCTTTCTTAACCGCCTTTTTGTGCGGTAATCACCGGAGTACGGCAATCGTCCACACATCAATGATTGATATAGCGGCCCGAATTTGCGATTCGTTAATATTCGGCGCACCATCCGGTGCTCTCGCATCCTTGCCGGTGCTCGGAGTGAGCATTTGAACAAACCTACTGGAATCGCGGCTTGATTTGCCGCCAGCTTCCTGAAGCGTTGGCCGATTAGAGCTAAAATCTAACAAATTCGGCGGTAAGCGGAGAGCCAGCGGCTTGAACAGCGACAAATCGCGCGAGAGCGTGTTTGAGTTTCCATGTGATTTCCCGATAAAAGTCATGGGGCTGGCGGATGATAATTTCGATGCCCTGGTCGTGGAAATCGTCATGCGTCACGTCGGCGGTCTGAAAGAGGGTGCGATCGTGGTCCGGCCGAGCCGTAAAGGAAAGTATGTTTCTGTGACCGTGACATTCGAAGCTCAAGGGCAGCGCCAACTCGATGAGCTCTACCGGGAACTCAGTGGGCACGCTAGGATCTTAATGGTTTTATGAAAGTTCTCGTTCGACATTTCGGTCTGGCGCAATACGATTGGGCTCTCACCCGTATGCGCGAATTTGTCGATGCCCGTGGACCGGAAAGCGCAGATGAAATCTGGTTCTTACAGCACCTGCCCGTATTCACTCAGGGCCAAGGGGGGCTAGCGACCCACGTCCATGATACCGGCGATATTCCGGTCGTTCAGACGGACCGCGGCGGACAGGTGACCTATCATGGCCCTGGTCAGTTAGTCGCCTATATTTTGATGGATCTTCGCCGTCAGGGGATCGGGCCGCGAGAACTCGTAGGCCGGATCGAAAAAAGCATCCTTGCGTTGTTGGACGGGCTGGGTATCCATGCGCAGCGTCGGCCCGGTGCTCCGGGCGTATATGTCGGTGCCGCGAAAATCGCGGCCCTGGGCCTGCGAATTCGCCGCGGTACGTCTTATCATGGGTTGTCGCTAAACGTGAATCTCGATCCGGAACCTTTTAGCCGGATCGACCCGTGTGGCTACCGCGGGCTGGAAGTTACACGGCTGCGGGATTTCGGTATCGACATGGATTGCGCGGCGGTCGCCCGGCGCTTGTTGCCGGAGTTGATCCGGTCACTGTACGGTGACGAGCGGCGGATAGAAGTGACCGAGGTGCGGAAACCGGATCCGAATACAGGTGTGACGAATGAAAGCAATAAAAGAGGGGTTGAAGAAAAGAATGGGGTCGGAGTCATATAGAAGCGCGCGGAATCCGAAGGCCGACGACGATGCGAAATGACTCCGATCCTTTCTTCTTATAGCTGCTATGGCCGATCACGAGAAAAGAACGCGTGTACAACGTGGCGCCGATAAGGTCGCCAGAAATCCTGTCAAAGTCGAGCCGACCCGCGGTCCACTCGCGCGCAAGCCCTCATGGATCCGGGCAAAAGCGCCTACCGATCCGAGAGTCAGAGACCTGAAGCAACTCATACGCGCGCACAAATTGCACACGGTTTGCGAAGAAGCCTCGTGTCCGAACCTGGGAGAATGTTTTAGCCACGGGGCGGCGACCTTCATGATCATGGGGGATCTGTGTACCCGGCGGTGTCCTTTCTGCGACGTCGCGCACGGGCGCCCGGAGCCCCTCGACGAAAAGGAACCGCGACGCCTCGCCGATGCGATTCGGGCAATGGGTTTGAAATATGTGGTGATCACCTCGGTCAATCGCGACGATCTGCGTGACGGAGGTGCCGCCCATTTTGCCAGTTGCGTCGACTCAACCCGGCAGCAGTCGCCGGAGACAAAGATCGAGATCCTAGTTCCCGATTTCCGCGGTCGCTTAGATAACGCATTGGGTGAACTCATGGCGTCACCTCCGGATGTGTTCAACCACAATCTGGAAACCGTACCGCGCCTGTATCCGAAAGCGCGGCCGGGCGCAGATTATCAATGGTCGTTGAACTTGATCCGTCAGTTCAAGAAACGCCAGCCTGAGGTAAGGACCAAATCCGGATTGATGCTCGGACTGGGCGAAAAACTCGATGAAGTGCAGCAGGTGCTCGCCGACCTTAGCGCCCACTCGTGCGACATGCTTACTTTGGGGCAGTATCTGCAGCCGAGTCGTGCGCACCTACCGGTCGAGCGTTTCGTCACGCCCGATGAGTTCAAGGATCTCGGCGAGTTTGCACGAGGATTGGAATTTTCGAATGTTGCCAGCGGGCCGCTGGTCAGATCGTCTTATCATGCCGACTTACAGGCGGCTGGACAGGAGGTCGCTTAAAAGAAAGAGGGGGGAGGGAACCCGATCACACGGGCGTTGTGAGCGCCTCGCGCAATATCCCGGTTAAGCCAACGTGGAAATCATCGCAGGGTATATTGTCAAAGCGATCGTATTACCGCCGGGCATCAATTTGTTCGGGGGATTGCTCGGGGTGCTTCTAGCCCGTCGCTGGTCGCGTCTCGGCATCGCGATCGCCGCTGGCGCGGCCGTCACATTGTGGTCGTGGTCGACCCCGTGCGTTGCGGTTTGGCTTGCCCGTTCACTGGAACACTACGCGGTTATCAATCCGGTATCGATTGGCGACGCTCAGGCGATTGTGACTCTCGGGGGTGGGCGTTATACGGATGCGCGCGAATACGGTGGGAATGACACCGTTAGCAGCGACACTTTAGAACGCTTGCGTTATACGGCGAAGCTCGCAAAAGAATTGCAGTTACCCGTCGCAGTCTCCGGTGGCGTAGTCAGCGGGACGGACGCCGTACCGATCGGGCAGTTAATGGCGGGTGTCCTGCGCGCGGAGTTTCAAACCCCGGTGCGGTGGGTCGAAGACACCAGCCGCAACACCGCCGAAAATGCGCTGAATCTTCGCCGGATACTACCGGTGCAACACGTCGTCCTTGTTACTCACGCGATTCATATGCCGCGGTCAGTCCGTATGTTCGAAAGCGCAGGATTCACCGTAATACCCGCTCCGGCGGGGTTTAGGAGCGGGAGCGAGCTGAACTACGGTATCTTCGACTGGTTGCCTTCCACGTCGGCATTAGCGACGTCACGCGCGGTGCTGCACGAATGGCTCGGCATGGCCTACTACTATCTTCGTTATTGAATACGCCCGTAGCGGCGATCCGTCGTGCTCCGCCGGCGCTGTAGTAGCGATCAAGCAGGGTACGAAGTGTCTCCGGCCTCAAAACGGCCACGAACCCGGATAATCCACGCGCATCAAAGGGTAAGCAAAAACGCCTTCAACGCCCCATGAAATACCCCGGCTAACGCGCGGCCGGTGGCTCCTCGGAGGGATCTCCCGATTTCTCGGCCGCAGCGGTCTCTTCGACGGCGTCGACCGTGAGGGCCAGTCGCCCGCGAGCCAATTGTGCCGTTACTTTGTCGCCTCGCTCGAAATTCCGGGCATCGCGGGCGATAACGCCGTCCTCGGCAGTCACGATGGCGTAGCCGCGTTGCAGCGTGGCCTCGGGGCTAACCGCCCGCAGAGCGCGTACGGTTTCGCCAAGTGATGCGTGGCGTGTGGCCAGGTTCGCGGCCATCGAAGTCGTCAAGCGCCGACGACTGTCCGCAATTCTGTTGGAGAAATGCGTAATACGGTGGGTCGGGTTGCACGCGCGGATCCGGGCCGTAAGCGCTGTTATCCAGCTGCGGCGGAGTTGCATGCCGTTCAAGACGCCGGCCGGGAGGCGTTGCATGAGTTCGTCGACGCGTTGGTGGTACTGTTCCAGGCGGCGGCCTGGGTGTTGCAACCGAGCGCTCGTGTGCCGGAGTTGGCCCCGTAAGTCCAGGATCGTACGCTGCACCGTTTTGCTCAACCGCGCTTTCGCCGTTTCGAGTGCGCGTATGGCTTCCTCGCGGTGCGGGGAGCAGACCTCAGCGCTCGCCGATGGTGTCGGGGCGCGTGCATCGGCTACTAGGTCTGCGATGGTGAAATCGATCTCGTGCCCGACGGCCGACACTACGGGGATTTCGGATGCGAAAATGGCACGCGCCACGCTCTCTTCGTTGAACGGCCACAGGTCTTCGAGTGAGCCTCCGCCACGCCCTACGATCAGGACATTACATTCCCCACGTGCGTTCGCCGCGCCGAGTGCTTCTACCAATTCCGGAGCGGCCTTGGCGCCTTGAACGGAGGCGGGGTAAACGACGACTTCTATGGTCGGATTGCGCCGTTTCAAAACGGTTAAGATATCGCGGATCGCGGCTCCGCTCGGCGACGTAACGACCCCGATCCGACTGGGCCAACCGGGCAGTTCTTGTTTGCGTTCGGCGTCGAACAATCCCTCGGCCGCCAGTCTTCTTTTGAGTTGTTCGAACCGCAGGCGCAGTACGCCTTCACCGGCGAGTTCCAGCTGTTCGACCACCAGCTGAAATTCGCCGCGCGGCTCGTACATGCCGACGCGCGCTCTAGCGACGACGTGTGCGCCTTCGGCAGGCTCGAACCCGACGAGATTGTTCCTCGACCGGAACATCGCACAGCGAACCTGGGCAGACTCGTCTTTCAGCGAAAAATACCAATGACCGGAGCGTGGGCGGGCGACATTCGAAAGTTCACCTTCGATCCAGATCGCCCCGAATTCACGCTCGAGCAGCCCGCGCGCCTCGCCCGTCAACCGTGAGACGGTGTAGATATCGCGACCCGCGGCCGGGCCGCCGGCGGTCGATAGGAGTCGATTGTTCAAGGTTCGTTTACCGCCGCTGGGTCAACCCATATAATTCAGCATCCATATTCTATGAGATCCGCTCCTACCATGCGCATTTCCGGTGAAGCGCTCACATTCGACGACGTCCTATTGGCCCCTGATTACTCGGACGTTCTCCCGCGCCAGGTCGAGCTGGGGTCCCGTCTCACTCGCGGGATCGAACTCCAGATCCCGTTGATTTCCGCGGCCATGGATACCGTTACCGAGGCAAGGCTCGCCATAACATTGGCCCAGGAAGGCGGTATTGGGGTCATCCATAAGAACATGGAGGCTCAGGAACAAGCCCAGCACGTCTCCGAGGTGAAGAAATTCGAGAGCGGCGTAATTCGAGACCCGATCACCGTATCCCCGCACATGAGTATCGGCGATGTTCTGGCTTTGACCCGTGCGCGGCGGATATCCGGGGTGCCGGTGGTCAGCGGTGATGAAGTGGTTGGTATCGTGACCAGTCGCGATCTGCGCTTCGAGACCCGGTTCGACGATCCCGTCAGTGAAATCATGACCCCACAGGAGCGGCTGGTCACCGTCGGCGAAGACGCGGAGAAGGAAGAAGTGATTGGGTTGCTGCACCGGCATCGGATCGAGAAGGTGTTGGTCATTAACGGCGATTTTGAATTACGGGGAATGATCACCGTAAAGGACATACAGAAGGCCGATGAATTTCCGAATGCCTGTAAGGATCCCGATCAGAGGTTGCGGGTCGGGGCAGCCGTCGGCACGGGAATGGGTACGCACGAACGCGTGGACGCGCTGATCCAAGCCGGTGCGGACGTCGTCGTGGTAGACACGGCTCATGGGCACTCGAAAGCGGTGATCGAAACCATCAAATGGATCAAAAAGACCTATCCGGATGTGGAGGTGATCGGCGGTAACATCGCGACCGGCGACGCCGCGGCCGCTTTGGTCGAGGCCGGCGTCGACGCGGTGAAAGTCGGCATCGGACCGGGCTCGATCTGCACCACGCGCATCGTAACCGGGGTCGGTGTACCGCAGATAACAGCGGTAGCGGAGGTCGCCGAACGGCTGGCCGGATCCGGTGTCCCGCTGATATCCGATGGCGGGATCCGCTATTCGGGCGATATCGCCAAGGTGTTGGTGGCTGGCGGTCATGCGGTCATGATTGGCGGTTTATTTGCCGGCACCGAGGAGGCGCCCGGAGAGGTCGAACTCTATCAAGGGCGATCCTACAAATCCTATCGCGGCATGGGGTCTCTCGGCGCCATGTCGCAGGCGCACGGGTCATCGGATCGCTATTTCCAGGAAGCCGGAGAGATCGAGAAACTGGTACCGGAGGGCATCGAAGGGCGGGTCCCGTATAAGGGAGCGCTGAGCGCCATCGTACACCAGATGCTGGGCGGCCTGCGCGCCGCCATGGGTTACACCGGGTGCCGCAACATCGACGAACTCAGGACGAAGCCCCGTTTCCTGCGGGTCTCGCCGGCCGGCATGCGCGAAAGTCACGTGCACGATATTCAAATCACCAAGGAAGCGCCGAATTACCGAGTCGATTGACATGTCTCAAAATGCGCTAGCGGCGGCGTCAGGAAAAGCGGCGTCGGGCGCTGCGTCAGATATCCACGCCGACCGAATTCTGATCCTGGATTTCGGTTCGCAATACACCCAACTGATCGCGCGCCGTGTCCGCGAAGCGGGGGTGTATTGCGAAATCAAACCGCATGACCTCGGTGCCGATGCCGTGCGCGGGTGCGGCGCCAAAGGCGTGGTCCTGTCCGGCGGGCCGGAGTCGGTGAACGAGGAAACCGGTTTCAGGGCTCCCGATGCCGTTTTCGAACTCGGCGTACCGGTCCTCGGAATCTGTTACGGCATGCAGACAATGGCGGCGCAGTTGGGCGGCGGGGTCGAGCCCTCGCCGCTGCGCGAATTCGGCTATGCGCGTGTGCGCGCCCGCGGCCATAGCCGTCTGCTCAAAGGCTTGCAGGACGAGGCGAACGAACAGGGTCACGGATTGCTCGATGTATGGATGAGCCACGGCGATCACGTCACAGCCTTACCCCCGGGCTTCAAGCTGATTGCCTCGACCGATAGCGCACCAATAGCGGGCATGGCGGATGAAGTTCGCGGATTCTACGGGTTGCAGTTTCATCCCGAGGTCACGCACACGACGCAGGGAGCGGCGCTCGTCGGCCGCTTCGTCCACGATATTTGCGGCTGCGATAGCTTGTGGACATCGTCCAATATTATCAGCGACGCGATCGATAAAGTGCGCGAAGCTGTCGGAAACGATACCGTTTTGTTGGGCTTATCGGGCGGCGTCGATTCCTCGGTGGTAGCGGCGCTTTTGCACCGGGCGATCGGCAGCCAGCTCGTTTGCGTGTTCGTCGATAACGGTTTACTCCGTCTCAATGAAGCCGATGATGTTATGGAAACGTTCGCGCGCCATATGGGCGTCAACGTTATCCGCGTGGATGCGGAAGGGAGATTCCTTTCCGAACTCGATGGTATCGCCGACCCCGAAGCGAAACGCAAATGCATCGGCCGTGTATTTATCGAGATCTTCGAAGAGCAGGCACGCCAGCTGGACGCCGTAGCCTGGCTCGCACAAGGCACGATCTATCCCGATGTCATCGAATCTGCCGCCGCCGGCTCCGGTAAGTCGCACGTGATCAAGTCGCACCACAATGTCGGCGGGCTACCCGCGGACATGAATCTCGAACTGCTCGAACCGCTGCGCGAATTGTTCAAAGATGAGGTGCGAAAGTTGGGGGTGGAACTCCGTCTGCCGCGCGAGATGGTTTACCGGCACCCTTTCCCCGGTCCGGGCCTCGGCGTACGCATCCTGGGAGCGGTGAACAAGCAATATGCCGACTCGCTGCGCAGCGCGGATGCGATCTTTATCGAAGCACTGCGCGCCGCGGGGCTTTACGATTCCGTCAGTCAGGCGTTTGCCGTTTTCCTGCCGGTAAAGTCGGTCGGGGTTCAGGGTGATGCGAGGCGCTATGATTATGTGATCGCGTTGCGTGCCGTGGAAACCGTCGACTTCATGACCGCGCGTTGGGCGCATTTGCCTTACGAATTGCTCGACGAGGTTTCGCTCAGGATCATCAACGAGGTCGACGGTATTTCGCGGGTGACCTACGATATATCCGGCAAACCGCCGGCCACGATCGAGTGGGAATAAGCGGTCTCGGCGGTCACCGATGAAGGCCGTTACGGAGGCCAGTAGGTACGCCGGCGAAGATGAAAAATGGATCCGTGAAGCGCTGCTGCTAGCCGATGCCGCCGATGCCGTAGAAGAAGTGCCGGTAGGAGCCGTTATCGTCTGCGACGGCGCGATTATCGGCCGAGGGTACAATCGACCGATCTCGGTTGTCGATCCTACCGCGCACGCCGAGGTCGTAGCGTTGCGCGAGGCGGCGCGACGGCAGGGCAACTATCGTCTCTCGCGGGCTACGCTCTATGTGACCCTGGAACCGTGCACGATGTGTAGCGGCGCTATGCTGCACGCCCGGATCTCGCGCTTGGTTTTCGGCGCTTACGATCCCAATTCAGGCGCGGCCGGCAGCGTAATCGACGTATTCGCGCAACCGCAGTTCAACCATCGCGTCGTCGTTCAAGGCGGCGTGCTTGAGCGAGAGTGCGCTGATCAGCTGCGGTCTTTTTTCCGACGACGACGCTGAACCTATGATTCGACGGGATCCTGAAGAGCTGGAATCGAACGCCTATCGCCTTGGCGAAGCCCTACGCGCACAGGGAATGCGTATGGCAACGGCCGAATCATGCACGGGCGGTTGGATCGCGCAGACCGCGACCGCGATCCCCGGCAGTTCCGACTGGTTCGACCGCGGTTACGTCACTTATTCGAACCGCGCGAAGATTCAGGTTCTCGGCGTCTCCGAAAGGACTCTCGAAACGTACGGCGCGGTCAGCGCACAAACCGTCTCTGAAATGGTGGTCGGCGCGTTGGTCGCGGCGGGTGTCGAGGTTGCTGTAGCGGTAACCGGCGTTGCCGGCCCTGACGGCGGAACAAAGGAAAAGCCGGTCGGCACCGTATGGTTCGGGTGGTGCCTGCGCAACCGGGATCCGGTGACGCGCGTGACGCATTTCGAAGGAGATCGGCGCAGCGTCCGGGCGCAGACGGTAGCAGTCGCTCTCGACGGCCTGCGTGACCTGATCTGCGCAGCCGGAGCACCCTGATAAAAGGACAGTGCGCACAGATGCGGCGGTTTTTTTTCGCCTTGTGGCCCGACGATACGATCCGCGCTCAACTGCTGCGGACGGCATTGAAAATCGAGTGCGGCGACGGGCGGCGAATCGTTGCCGCCAACTTGCACGTGACCCTGCTCTTTATCGGCAACGTCGAGGATGGCAGCGTCGAGGGGATCGGTGAAGCGGCGGATAGCGTCATCGGAGATAGGTTCGCGCTCCACTTCGATACGCTTGATCGGCGGCGCGGCGGGATCGCGTGGTTGGCGCCGAAGGTGATTCCGCCGGGTTTGTCGAAGCTCGTCGAGCAACTCCGGCGGCGGACCACCGACATCGGCATGCCGGCGGAGAGCCGGCCGTATCGACCCCACGTCACGATTTGCCGTCGCTTGCGCCGGGCGCCCGCGCCCCCGGACGGCGGGATCGATATTCGCTGGCCGGTCGACGAATTCTCCCTGGTCGAGTCCCTCGTGGGCCCGGACGGAGTACGCTATGAGGTCCGTCGGCGATGGCGGCTCGCTACCTCTGAGTGAGCGGACCCCCGGCCGAACAGCACTACCGTGCGTCACCGAATTCGCTCCGGTCGATTAAACGGGGCGCGCATCTGTGCGATAATCGAGGTCCTACCGGACTACCCAATCGCGGTACTGAACCGTGCGCAAGAACTGTTGGGGGTTTTTATTAACGCTGGAAAAATTGCGGAGGAGAATCAATGGATGAAAACCGCCAAAAAGCGCTAGGAGCGGCGCTTGCACAAATCGAAAAGCAGTTCGGAACGGGTTCCATCATGCGTATGGGTGACCCCGGCGCGGTGCGTAACATCGCCGCCGTCTCTACCGGATCGCTCAGTCTCGACATCGCACTCGGCGTCGGTGGTTTGCCGAAGGGGAGAGTCGTCGAGGTGTACGGTCCGGAGTCGTCCGGTAAAACGACGCTTGCACTGCACGTCGTCGCGGAAATGCAAAAGCAAGGTGGGACGGCGGCGTTCGTGGATGCCGAGCACGCGCTCGACCCCCAGTACGCGGGAAAACTCGGAGTTAACATAGAAGACCTTCTGGTATCGCAACCCGACACCGGCGAGCAGGCGTTGGAAATAACCGACATGCTGGTACGTTCGGGTGCGGTCGACATCGTCGTAATCGATTCTGTCGCCGCGTTGACGCCAAAGGCGGAAATCGAGGGCGAAATGGGTGATCACCACGTTGGACTACAGGCCCGTTTGATGTCCCAGGCGCTGCGTAAACTCACCGGCAATATCAAACGCGCCAACACCTTGGTTATTTTCATTAATCAGATCCGGATGAAGATTGGAGTCATGTTCGGCAATCCGGAAACGACGACCGGCGGAAACGCGTTGAAGTTCTATTCATCGGTAAGGCTGGATATTCGACGTACCGGTTCGCTGAAACGCGGTGACGAAGTGATCGGTAACGAGACACGCGTGAAAGTCGTCAAGAACAAGGTGGCGCCGCCATTCAAGCAGGCGAACTTCGATATTTTGTATAACGAGGGCATTTCCCTGGAAAGCGAGCTCATCGAACTTGGCGTCGCACACGGCTTCATCGAAAAAACCGGGGCCTGGTACAGTTATAAGGGAGAGCGGCTCGGTCAGGGAAAGGACAATGTCAGACTTTTCCTGAAAGAGAACGAAGAGATGGCGGCCGAACTCGATGCTGCGATCAGAGCGCAAGCGCTCCCCGAGGTGGAGGCCGTCGAAAAAGACTCAGAAGAGGAATCTCTGGAGGCCGAAGCCTGAGCACAGAGACCGCGCGGCGAATTCGCGGTCTCGCGATCGCCGCGCTCGCTCGGCGCGAGCACAGTCGCGCCGAACTCGAGCGGAAACTGTCTGCCAAGGGCTTTGCCGCCGTAGATATCGACCCCGAGCTTGAACGCCTAGCCGACGAACGTCTGCAGGACGACCGGCGTTTTGCGGAGTCTTATATACACTCGCGCGCCGGACGCGGTTTCGGTCCGATTAAGATACGTGCGGAACTGAGTCGAGTTGGGGTAGATGAAGCATTGTCGACCGCGCTATTGGACGAGCTTGAGATCGATTGGAGCGAACGCGTATACGCCGCATGGCACAAGAAATTCGCGCGTCCTGCAAGCGATTTCCGCGAACGAATGAAGCAGGCACGTTTCCTCGAGTATCGCGGATTTACCAGCGACCATATTGCCCGCGCATTGGACACGACGGATTAAGATCTGCCCGGCAGCATGAAAACATCGGAAATTCGTAGCGAGTTCCTAACGTTCTTTGAAGGGAAAGGACATACTCGGGTCGACAGCAGCTCGCTGGTACCGGCCGACGATCCTTCTCTGCTGTTCACGAACGCAGGCATGGTCCAGTTCAAAGACGTGTTTCTCGGTTTAGAAGACCCCGGTTTTTCCCGCGCGACCACCAGCCAGCGGTGCGTGCGCGCCGGCGGTAAACACAACGACCTCGATAACGTGGGCTATACCGCTCGCCACCACACCTTTTTCGAAATGTTGGGCAATTTTAGCTTCGGCGACTATTTTAAGCGCGAGGCAATCGAGTTCTCTTGGGAGTTGCTGACGCAGCGGTTTGGGTTGTCGCCGGAAAAGCTTTGGATCACCGTTTATGAGGACGACGACGAAGCCGCCGATATCTGGCTCCGGCATATCGGCGTCGACGCCGAACGTTTCTCTCGTCTAGGGGGAAAAGACAATTTCTGGATGATGGGGGACACCGGACCGTGCGGTCCGTGTTCCGAAATATTTTTCGATCACGGCACCGAGGTCGTCGGCGGTCCGCCCGGGTCGCCAGACGCGGAGGGCGATCGTTACGTCGAGATCTGGAACCTCGTATTCATGCAATATGAGCGGGACCTCAAGGGTTCGATGGTCCCGATCCCGAAGCCCTCTGTGGATACAGGCATGGGACTCGAACGCATGGCAGCAGTCTTGCAGGGAGTACACAACAATTACGATATAGAGCTTTTTCGTGGACTGATCGACGCGGTCCGCGCATTGGCGCCGGCCAGCGAACCGGAAACCACATCTCTGAGAGTGATCGCGGATCACATCCGGTCCTGTACATTTCTGATCATGGACGGCGTGCAGCCTTCGAACGAAGGGCGGGGCTATGTGCTGCGACGGATCATCCGCCGGGCCCTGCGCCACGGTAACAAGCTGGGATTCAGCGAGCCGTTTTTCTACCGTTTGGTAGCTGCACTCGAACGCCAGATGGGTGAAGCCGTAACAGAACTCGCCGCCGCAGTTGCCCGAATCGAAGTGACTTTGAAACAGGAAGAGGAACGGTTCGCGGAGACCCTCGATCAGGGCTTGAAGATCTTCGAAACCGCGGTGGCCGACCTCAGCGGTCGCACGATCCCGGGCGAAGTCGCTTTCAAGCTGAACGATACCTACGGGTTTCCGGTGGACCTGACCGCCGATATTGCCCGCGAGCGCGGGCTCGATATCGACATGAAAGGATACGAGGCGGCGATGGAAGAGCAACGCGCCCGCGCCCGCGCCGCGAGCCGGTTCGCCGGTGCCGATACCGCCGGCGGCATCGCTGCCCAGGCGCTTGCGAAGATCGGGTCGGAACAAGTTTTCTGCGGCTACGAAAAGACTGAGTACGCGGCTCAAGTGGTAGGGTTATTCGTGGATGGCGAAGTTGTCCGCGAGTTGAATCCCGGCGATATCGGCGTGGTCGTGCTGGATACGACGCCGTTTTATGCCGAGTCTGGTGGTCAGGTCGGAGATCGCGGAACGATCGCGGCGGCGGGCGCCGTGTTCAACGTCTCAGATGCCCAGAAGCAAGGCGGATTGACCTTACATCATGGTGCAATGAAAACCGGGACCCTTCGCCTCAACGAGCGCGTCGAGGCAGCGGTGCAAGGCGAGCGGCGTCAGGCGACGCGTCTCAATCATTCCGCTACGCATCTGCTGCACGCCGCGCTTCGCGACCTACTCGGCGAACACGTCGAGCAGAAGGGTTCATTGGTTGAACCCGAGCGTCTTCGATTTGATTTTTCGCATCCGCAGTCGCTGAGTGCCGACGAATTGGCGCAAATCGAGCGCATGGTCAACGAGCAAGTCCGAGAAAATACTGCGATCGACGTCGAACTCACGCCCTACCAGCAAGCGATCGACAGTGGCGCCATCGCATTGTTCGGCGAAAAATATGCGGCCGACGTGCGTGTTTTGCGGATCGGGACATTTTCGGTCGAACTCTGCGGTGGAACTCACGCGGGCAGGACCGGAGAAATCGGCTTGTTCAAGCTAATTTCGGAGGGCGGCATCGCGGCCGGCGTGCGTCGTATCGAGGCGGTTACGGGCGCCGCCGCGCTCGCGCATATACAAGTCAGTGAGAGCACACTGAGAACGATCGCAGGGCAAGTAAAGGCGACGACCGACGATGTAGAGATCAAGATCGGACAATTGGTAGAGAGCGCGCGCGCGCAGGAAAAGAAAATCCAGGCGCTGAAGAACCGCCTGGCCGGAGGCGCAAGCGGAGATCTTGCCGACGCCGCGGTTATGGTTGGCGACACCAAGGTTGTCAGCGAAGCGATCGACGGCGCCGATATGGGCACGCTGCGTACCGCAGTCGACCGGCTGAAGGATCGCTTGCAGCGTGCCGTAATCGTCCTGGCGACGGTCGAGGAGACGAAAGTTCGGCTCATCGTCGGTGTGACCAAAGATCTCACTGGCCGTTTAGCGGCTGGCGAACTGGCCAATTTCGTTGCCGGACAAGTGGGCGGTAAAGGAGGTGGGCGCCCCGATTTGGCTCAAGCCGGCGGCAATGAGCCGGATAAGCTCGACGCGGCACTCGCAAGCGTCGAGGGCTGGGTCAAAGAACGGGTCGATTAGGCCCCAGCCGAACGTTGGCGTTGAACCCGACCTACACCCATCAATCGCGCGTTTCGTTGTACACTACGCCGCTTCATTAGCGATAGCTTCGTCTCTCACGGGTACACGCTGTCAGCGTTTCTAACAGTTACCGCGCGGCGTCAGTACTAGCTGCCGTTCGTGGGACGGATTCGGTGGATAGTCGGCATGAGTCTCATCGTACAAAAATATGGCGGAACATCGGTCGGCGACGTCGAGCGGATCAGAGCCGTCGCCAGCCGCGTCCGCGATTCGCACGCCGCCGGTAACGACGTCGTCGTAGTCGTCTCAGCGATGGCGGGCGAAACCGATAGGCTTTTGGACCTCGCGAACGATATCCGCCCCGAGCCCCGCGGGCGCGAACTGGACGTCCTGTTGTCGACCGGAGAACAGGTCACCATTGCGTTGCTCGCAATGGCTCTGCAGGAACTTGGTCTCAGTGCTCGATCATTCACCGGCGCGCAGGTGCGGATCTCCACCGATGAGGCGTACAACAAGGCGCGCATCGTTGATATCCAGGTCGAAAATATCACCAATACGCTCGCCGCCGGCAAAATTGCTGTCGTCGCCGGGTTTCAGGGCGTCAACGAACAAGGCGACATTACGACCCTCGGGCGCGGCGGGACTGATACGACGGCAGTCGCGATCGCGGCAGCGCTGAACGCCGACGAATGCCAGATCTATACCGATGTCGATGGTGTCTATACTACCGACCCGCGGCTCGTACCGGAGGCGCGTCGCCTCGATCGAGTGACCTACGAAGAGATGCTGGAGATGGCGAGCTTAGGCGCTAAGGTCTTACAGATCCGGGCGGTCGAATTCGCGAGTAAGTATCGGGTCGCGTTGCGAGTGCTGTCGTCGTTCGAGGACGGACCCGGCACACTCATTATTTCTGAGGACGACATGATGGAAGAAGCACTGCTGTCAGGTGTCACGTTGAACCGGGACGAGGCGAAATTGACCATGCTGGGGGTCCCGGATCGACCGGGTGTCGCGAGCACCATACTGGGCCCGATCGCGAATGCAAATATCGAGGTCGACATGATCCTCCAGAATATGGCTGCCGACGGCACCACCGATTTCACCTTCACGGTGCACCGTAACGATTACGGTATGGCGAAGTCGATTTTGGATGGAATTTCGGGGGAACTTGGCGCCCGTGCTATCGAGGGCGACGAAAAAATTGCCAAGATCTCGGTCGTGGGAGTCGGTATGCGATCGCACGCCGGTATCGCCAGCCGCATGTTTGCCGCACTGGCCAGCGAAGGCATTAATATCCAGATGATTTCGACTTCCGAAATCAAGATATCGGTGGTGGTAGACGAGAAGTATTCGGAATTGGGGGTGCGAACCCTGCATTCGGAATTCGGGCTGGAGGAAGCCTAAAAAGTGCGGAATTGCTGCCAAAAGGCGGCAAATTGGGGAACCTCTGAAGAAGTGAGCGGGCACCGCGAAATGCCGTCATCGAACGGCGCGGCCAGTGATTCAGAGGTTCCTGAGCCAATTTTGCGGGATTTTTCGACCTGTCTCGGATAGAATAATTCGGTCAGTGAAGACATATCGCTACTAATTAGCATGGATGCAAGTTACGAAAACCGATTGGGTAAACAATAAACTACAGACCGATTACTGGTTTGGAGGTCGGGTATGCTAATACTAACCAGGCGGGTTGGTGAGTCCCTTATGATTGGTGACGATGTCAATGTCACCGTGTTAGGAATTAAGGGCAATCAGGTTCGGATCGGTGTGAGTGCGCCAAAGGAGGTTGCCGTCCATCGAGAAGAAATCTATCAACGTATCCAGCAGGAGCAAGACGGTTCCGAACGAGTAGTCAGCGGCAACGATTGAAGTAGCCAAATCGGTTTAGAGCGGTAGGGCCTGAGCAAACATCTCCGGGAGAGGTGGCCGAGTGGCTGAAGGCGCTCCCCTGCT
>CAZFZX010000079.1:0-19260 GCA_964523765.1 uncultured Enterobacteriaceae bacterium | reverse complement strand
CTAGAACGTCGATGGTGAGACGGAGCGAGGAAGCTACCGAAAGAATGCGAGAATGACCTCGTTCTTCGCCGGCCACGAACGGTGGCCGCCGATGCCCGGACAATAGCGGACGCTCGAGCCGTTGCACGCACCGTAATCCAGGCAACCGTCGACAGACAACGGCGCCTCGACGTTGTCGCACTGCTTGCAGCGGGCCCACCACAACGCGGCATCGGCGCCGAAATCGGGAAACAGTTCGTCTTCGAGGCTGTGCAGAATCAATACCCGGGTCCGCTCGGGGCATTGATACGGATCGAGGTCCACGCCCCGGACACCGGCAGCGCTTGCCGCGAATCCGGCAGGTTCCAGACCATCGTCCGAACGGAACGCCATCGCGGCGGCGGCCGTACCCCCGTCGGAATGGCCGGCCACGAACACCTGGTCGGTATCGACACACCATTTCCTGGCGACGGCCGCCGGGATGGTCGCCAGATCGTCGAGGACCCGTATCGATAGAGCGCGATGATCGGCATAGGCCACGACGAACCCGGCGGCCGTCGCTGCCCGGGTGAATCCGGTAAAACGTTCGCTCGCCGTGCGGCGCTGTCCGGCCGCCGCATATACCACGAGCAAGGGATGTGCTCGCCCAGGATCGTAATTCGACGGCGTCCGTACACTGTAGAGGATCCCATGCTCGGTCTCTTCGCGATCGTGCAGGCCGGCTTCGCCGCTTCGCGCTTCGCCTAAGCACCCCGCTGGCGGAACGCCGCCGTAATCGGCCGCGCCGAGTTCGACCGGCTCCTTCGAACACGCCGCCAGCACGCCCATGACGATGGCGGCGGCGTACCCGGCAAATCGATTCGCTGAGGTTTGCGAAAGCACGGTTCCGCTAATCACAGCGATAGCCCGGACGGGCGTTGTCACCCCGGACCTCGAGGTGAGGGTCGAGGAGTTCGAGGAGATACCGATCGCAATCGATGACTTTTTTGATCTTGACCTGTCCTGCGTCCGCCACGGGGATCGCCCCTTTTCTGGACCGTTAGAGAGGCCGCCAAGCGTACCGCGGCGCGCCGCTTTAGTGTGCCCGCTGTTCGCCGACTGTGCCAATTGGGATCGCCGCCGCTCCACCCGCCCGCTAGCAGACGCTGAACTCAACGGCGAAGTTGATCAATAATAAGCGCCCTTCATTATGGACGAGGCCGCGACACTGTGACCGATACCATCAAGTATCTGCTCGACGAAGCAGACATACCCAAACAGTGGTACAACATCGCCGCCGATCTGCCGGAGCCGCCGACGCCGCCGTTGAACCCGGGTACGCGGCAACCGCTCAGCCCGGCCGAATTGGAACCTTTGTTTTCGCGTGGCGTAATCGAACAGGAAGTCAGCAGCGAACGCTATATCGATATTCCGGATCCGGTACGCGACATTTACCGCCAGTGGCGGCCGAGCCCGTTGTACCGCGCGCGCCGCTTCGAGCGCGCGCTCGATACCCCGGCGCGGATCTATTACAAGTACGAAGGCGTCAGCCCTGCCGGCAGCCATAAACCGAATACCGCCGTCGCGCAGGCCTTCTACGCGCGCGAAGAGGGTACGCAGCGACTAACAACGGAAACCGGCGCGGGGCAATGGGGATCCTCACTGGCATTGGCGGGGGCGATGTTCGGCCTCGAGATCGAGGTCTTTATGGTGCGCGTGAGTTTCGACCAAAAACCGTATCGGCGCGCATTCATGGAGAGCTTCGACGCGACCTGCATCGCAAGTCCGAGTGACATCACGGACGCGGGCCGCGCCATCCTCAAGGAAACGCCGGACAGCCGCGGCAGCCTCGGCATCGCGATCAGCGAAGCGGTGGAACGGGCAATGCAACGCGACGATACGAAGTACGTGCTCGGCAGCGTCTTGAATCACGTGCTGTTGCACCAGACCGTCATCGGACTCGAGGCCATGCGCCAGTTCGAGCTCGCCGACGATTATCCCGATACCATAATCGCGTGCACCGGCGGGGGCAGTAATTTCGGCGGCATCGTATTCCCGTTTCTCGGGCAGCAGCTGCGAGGCGGCGAGGCAGTTGACATTGTCGCGGTCGAACCGACGAATTGTCCCACCCTGACCCGCGGCAAGTACGCCTATGACTTCGGCGATACCGCCCACCTGACCCCGCTGGTGAAAATGCATACCCTCGGCTCGACCTTCGTGCCGCCGGGATTCCACGCCGGTGGGCTACGCTACCACGGCATGGCCCCGCTGGTGAGTCAATGTACGGCGCTCGGCTACGTCAAGCCGCGCGCTTACGAGCAGCGGGCCTGCTTCGACGCAGGCCTGCAATTCGCGCGCGCCGAAGGGATCCTGCCGGCCCCGGAGGCCAATCATGCGATCGCCGCGACGATGGATGCCGCACTGGAATGCAAAGCGTCGGGGGAGAGCCGGGCGATTCTGTTCAACCTCTCCGGGCATGGGCATTTCGATATGCCGGCCTATATGGATTATTCCGCCGGCAACTTGCTCGACCAACATTACGATGAGAATGAAATGGCCACGGCGCTCGCCGCTTTGCCGGCGGGTGACACCTGAAGCGGAATCGAAGCGATGGTGACCCGCAGGGAATTCATCGACGCCGGCTGCAAACTCACCGGCACCCTGTGGGCAGGCTCCTCGGCGATCGCGGCGCTGGCACCGGCGCGCGTTTGGGCGTTGGAGTTGGCACATTTCAATGCCCGACAGGGCCATACCCTGATGCGGATGACCCGCATCATCTACCCACACGATGCGCTCGACGATGCCGTATATGCGCTGGTGGTCAAAGACCTCGACGCGGCGGCCGCAGCAGAACCGGAGTCGGCATCGGTCCTTGCAGAGGGGATCGAGAATCTCGACGCCGCCGCCGACGGCGACTGGTTGGCGGCAAGCGCTAAGCGACAATTGAATATCGTCGAAACCGTCGCGGCAACACCGTTTTTCGAAAAAGTACGCAGCACGGCGATCGTCTCCTTATACGACAATGAACTCGCCTTTGCGCATTTCGCTTATCCTGGAAGTGCGTTCGAAAAAGGCGGTTACTTGCATCGTGGTTTCGATGACCTCACGTGGTTATCGACGCCGCCGCCGAACGCAAGCCCGATCCCGGAGAGATGACAACGCGCCATGCCTTCGACGACGATTCGGTCGTCGTAATCATCGGCTCGGGCGCGGGCGGCGGCACCCTGGCCGGCGAGTTGTGCCGGAAAGGGATCGATATCGTGCTGCTCGAAGCCGGCAAGCGTCAGTCGATGGAACGTTTTGTCAACGACGAATGGGCCTCTTTCCGGCAGCTCGCCTGGCGGGATCGGCGCACCACGTCGGGTTCCTGGCGCGTCGCCCGGGACTTCCCCAACTTGCCGGCCTGGACCTGCAAAACGATTGGCGGGACGACCACCCATTGGGCGGGTGCCTCGCTCAGGTTTCGCGAGCACGAGTTTCGCGCCCGTACCGTTTACGGCGACATCGACGGAGCGACCCTGCTCGACTGGCCGATCAGTTTGGGAGAGTTGGAATCGTTCTACGCACGCGCCGAAGACAAAATGGGAGTAACCCGTACCCACGATATTCCTGGCCTTCCGGGCAACAATAATTTCAAAGTCTTCTACAACGGCGCGAAGCAGGTGGGCTATCGCGATTGCCATACCGGCCGCATGGCGATCAATAGCCGCCCCCGCGCCGGCCGCCCCGGCTGCCAGCAACTCGGCTTCTGTTTTCAAGGTTGCAAGACGGGCGCGAAATGGTCGACTTTATATACCGAGATCCCGGCCGCAGAGGCCACCGGGCACCTTGACCTGCGGCCCGAAAGCCACGCAGCGCGCATCGAGCACGACCAAACGGGAAAGGTAACCGGCGTCGTCTATTTCGACGCTCAGGGCGTCGAACAACGCCAGCGCGCCCGGATCGTCTGCGTCGCCGGCAACGCAATCGAGACGCCGCGGTTGTTGTTGCTGTCCGAATCGAGTCATTTCCCGGATGGGCTCGCCAATTCCTCCGGTGAAGTCGGATGCAACTACCAGCGACATACCACCGGCAGCGTCTTCGCGACGTTTGATGAGCCCGTACACATGTACCGCGGCACGACCATGGCGGGCATCATCACCGAGGAATCGGACCATCGGCCCGAGCGCGGGTTTGCCGGCGGCTACGAACTGGAAACGGTTGCGTTGGGCCTACCGCTGGTCGCCTCATTTCTCGACCCCGGCGCCTGGGGTCGGAATTTCACCGCGGCGGTCGATGATTACGTCAACATGGCCGGGCTGTGGATTGTCGGCGAGGATCTCCCTCAATTCAGCAACCGCGTCACACTCCACGCGAGCGAAAAAGATCGCTGGGGTCTGGCCGTAGCAAACGTACACTACGACGATCACCCGAACGACATTGCGATGCGCCGACACGGCTACCGTCAGGGCACCGCCATGTATGAAGCGATTGGGGCCAAACGGGTGATCGAAACGCCGCCCTACCCCTCCACGCATAACCTCGGGACGTGCCGCATGAGCGAAAACCCTCTCTTCGGCGTGGTGAATCAATGGGGACAGGCGCACGACGTAGCGAACCTCTTCATTTCCGACGGCAGTCAATACACGACCAGCGCGGCCGTTAATCCGACTTTGACGATCGTGGCGCTGGCGATCCGGCAGGCGGAATGGATCGCCTTGGAGATGGGGCGACGCTCGATCTGACCGGCGGATTTCCTACTCCGGTCTTCAGAACTCCGGTGCATCGAACCCCGAAGCTATACTGTCCCATCGCCGTCAAAAGAAGAGCCCAAACCTATGAGCGACACCAATATCGAAATCGTCACTGCATTGTGTAACTCCCTGCTCGCTGCCGATATGGCGAAGAGCGTCGAATTCCTGAGCGAAGATGTCATCTACCACAACATGCCGTGGGAACCGGTCACCGGTCGCAACGCAGTAAGAGAAGCACTCGATCCTTTCGTCCACGGGACCAACTGCGCGCTGAAGGTAATGGAGATCCTCCAAAGCACTGCCGCCGGGGATTGCGTAATGAACGCCCGCCGCGAGCTTTGGGAACGCGCCGGGGTCAGCGTGATGCTGCCGGTGGCCGGGGTTTTCCGAATCAGCGACGGCCTGATCGTACGATGGGACGACTATTGGGATTCGGCGACCTTGAGACCGTTGCTCGATACGCTGTGATTCAGACGCCCGCGCGGCGTCGAGAAAAAGCGGCCGGCGATCGTTTCGCCCACCCCGCCTCCTTGCTATCCTAACCCGATGCATCGACTCGAATTCTATTTCGACTGCTCCAGCCCCTGGACCTACCTGGCCTTCGAGCGGGCGCTGGCAATGTTCGAAGGCGAGGTCGAGTTTGTATGGAAGCCGATACTAGTCGGCGGTGTCTTCAACACGGTGAATCCCGGGGTTTACGAAACCCGGGCAAACCCGGTCCCGGCCAAACTCGATTATTCGCACAAAGACCTGAAGGACTGGGCGGATCTGGCGGGCGTCGTCATCGGCCAGCCGCCGGTGTTTCCGGTCAACAGTGTGAAAGCCATGCGCGGCGCGTTTTTCGCCCTGGAACAGGGCGCGCTGGTGCCTTATGCGAGGTCCGTATTCAAGCGCTACTGGACGGACCTCGCCGACATCTCCCAGGAAGACGAGCTACGAGCGATCGTCGCGGGCGTAGGCCTCGACGCCGATGCTTTCTTCGCCGCGATCGCGACGCAGCCTTACAAAGACAAACTGCGCGAGGTAACCGACGAACTCATCGGGCGCGGCGGTTTCGGATCGCCGACGATGTACCTCGACGGCGATGACATGTATTTCGGCAACGACCGGCTGGAATTGATCAGGGCGTGCCTGGACCGGCCTTAAGGTCCGCGTAACACACGTCGACAATCACGTAGGCGCGTTCGCCTTTTGCGGTGCGCACGGTTACCTCATCGTCTACGGTGCGCTGCATCAGCGCCTTCGCCACCGGTGAATCGATGCTGATCCAACCCTGCGCGCCATCGACCTCGTCGCCGCCGACGATCCGGAAGACCGAAACCTTGCCGGTTTCATCTTCCAGTTCGACGGTCGCGCCGAAATAGACGCGGTCGCGATCGAGAGGGATCTCGCTCACAATATTGAGCTCGGGCATTCGCCGCTCCAGGTAGCGGATCCGCCGATCGATCCCCGCGAGTTCTTTCTTGCGGTAGATGTATTCGGCGTTCTCGGATCGATCGCCCTCCGCGGCCGCGGCGGCGAGATGTTTGACGACCTCGCGACGGCGTTTCCAGTTCGATTCCACTTCGCCTTCCAGAGCGCGATAACCCGCCGCCGTAATGTACGGCGAACCCTGTTTTACCGGCGGCCGCCAACGACTCACAACCCGGGGTCGAACGAGCAACGCGGCGCACGACTCGAGGCGCGCCGCGGCCGCGCGTTTTCCGTTCGGTTCACCTTTGCGGTAACTGACAGAAGCCTTGCGATTCAACTTTCAGGGGCGCATTGAATTTGCTTCGGAAATTCTCCATTGCAATACCCGCTGTCAATTCAACAATCTCGGCTTCGTTGAAATGTTCCCGAAGTTTCGCAAATAGCTCCTCATCGACGATTTCACCAGTGATCGTCATGCGTTCGCCGTATTCCAGGACGAGTCGCTCCACCGGCGTATAAACATCACTGCCACGCCAATCCATCAAATGCGCTACCTTATCTTTACCGCCATCCGCTTCGATCGCACGGAACGAATTGATGTCGACTCAGAAAGGGCATCCGTTGAGCGACGCGACGCGCGCATACACGAGCGCCAATAGCGTCGGCGGTAGCAGAGCTGATTCCTCAAACGAAGCATAAAACTTTTTTGCCGCCCGCAGGATCGGCGGACAATGCGCGAGCACGCGGCTCGGGTTTAATAGGTCACCGAAGAGCTCGCGCTCGGAAGCGAACTCGGTCTCAAGGATGGCGTCACCTCCGTCGGCGACGATTTCTGTAACTCTCGGCATGCTTCTTCTCCTAATCGGGGGAAACTGGCGAACCGTCGCAGCTTACCGTCACCGACGACGACGCGCGACCCCACCCCGACCGGCGTCGACCGGACAGCGAATCGATATTGCCCCCTAGCCCGCATAATTCATGAAGGGAACGGGGCTCAGGTGCAAACCGTTCCGTTGGCATCGGTCCGATAATGACGCTAAGCGCTCGATGAGCGGAGCGCGTAAACCGTTTCGAGACCGCCTTCGTGAAATATGCGAGCTAAGAGCGCGCCGCGGCCGATATTGCCAGCTTTCGGTGCCTGGCGCGCTACGAACAGCGGGAAATCGGTCTGGCCGTCCCGATCCGCCGGGTAGATGCCGGAATCCAAAAACGGCGCTCACCCCGGCCTCAGCCGCGAACGGTTGCCGTCGCGCCTTTGACCGATCCGATGCATCGCGGCCCACGCGCCCGCGGCCACCGCAGCAACCAGGGCCAAATTCCGTATACTGTCGGCCGACAAAGTACAAAAACACACCGGGAGGAAATGTTCGATGGGAACTGTCAACCACGAAATCGACGGCGGTATCGCGACCGTCACTTTTACGAACCCGCCGAAAGGTTTTTTCACCTCCGACATGGTCGCCCAGACGAGTGCAATCTTCGATGACCTGGAAAATGATCCCGAGGTCAAGGTCATCATTTTCACCGGTGGTCTGCCGGATGTTTTCATTCGGCATTTTTCGGTCGAGGAGATCATCGGCATGGTGGATGCGCTAAAAGAACAGCGGGCGCAGGGACTCGCCGGTCTGCGCCACGCGCGTACGCCCCTTCGGATGATGTGGGAAAATGTAGACAACTCGCGTAAGCCCACTATCGCCGCGATTAACGGCTATTGCGGCGGCGGTGGTTGCGAGTTGACCTTGTGTTGCGACATCCGCCTCGCCGGGCCGGGCGATTACACCATCGGACAGATGGAAATCCTCGTCGGTCTGCTACCGGGCGCCGGCGGAACAACGCGCTTGGCGCGGACGGTCGGCACTGCCAAAGCACTGGAATGGGTCCTGCGCGGACGTACGTTTTATCCCGAAGAGGCGGCCCGCGAGGGACTCGTCCATCACTATGTCGAAGGCGACGTACTGGCCGCAGCCCGGGCGATAGCAGCAGAATTTCTCGACAAACCACAGGCGGCGCTCACCGCGATCAAACAGGTAATACGCTCGAGCTGGGGTAAGACGACCACCGAAGGCGTCGACGAGGAAGGCGATCTGTTCGGCAATCTCATCGCCACCGACGACCGTTGTCTGGAAATGATGAGCGAATATGTCGCCGGCGGACATCAGTTGAAAAAGTTTTGAGTTCTACCGGCGCGCGGGCGCGTCACGATGGGAGTTTTGCGGCGCACACTAGATATGCGCTCCAAAAGAAGCTTCACTTTCGTGCTT
Source organism: uncultured Enterobacteriaceae bacterium (assembly GCA_964523765.1). Lineage (GTDB taxonomy): Bacteria > Pseudomonadota > Gammaproteobacteria > UBA11873. The sequence goes on along the minus strand of CAZFZX010000079.1, from coordinate 10,895 downwards.
ATACCCGCGCCGGTCAACCCGGGCTTGACCCGGGGTCCAGTGAAACAACGTCCGCCTGCGGCGGCCTTTATCTACTGGATACCGGGTCCGTCACCCCGGACTCGATCCGGGGCCGGTATGACGGTGACGATGCACGGCCGCCGGCCCTTATTCCGAAACTGATCGATATTTCGGAACAGTTATCTAGGGCCGGTGCGACCGGCGGCGTCTATGAGTGAATATTGGAGCGCAAACGTCCGGCGGCTGATCCCGTATACGCCAGGGGAACAGCCGGAGACGCGCGATGTCATCAAGCTCAATACCAACGAAAACCCCTACGGACCTTCGTCCAGGGCGCTCGCCGCGATACGCGCGGAAGCGAACGAGAACCTCAGACTCTATCCGAACCCCGACGGGGCGCCGTTAAAATCTGCAATCGCCCGGTTCCATAAGCTGGCGGTGTCGCAGGTGTTCGTCGGCAATGGTTCCGATGAAGTGCTCGCCCACAGTTTTCATGGCCTGCTGAAGCACGACGACCCGACCCTGTTTCCGGACATTACCTACAGTTTCTACCCGGTCTACTGCGCCCTGTACGAAATCGCTTTTGACGCCGTGCCGCTGAGGGCCGATTTCGAGATCGACCTTGACGATTATGTACGCGAAAACGGCGGCATCATTCTCGCCAACCCGAATGCACCGACCGGCCGAGCCCTCCCGCTCTGCGCGATCGAGACGCTACTCGCCCGTAACGCTGGTTCCGTCGTGGTGGTCGATGAGGCCTACGTCGCGTTCGGCGCCGAATCGGCGGTAAATCTGATCGACCGCTACGACAATCTGCTCGTCGTCCAGACGCTGTCGAAATCGCACGGGCTCGCCGGGCTGCGCGTCGGCTTCGCGCTCGGCAATCCATCTTTGATCGAGGCGCTTGAACGAATCAAGAATAGCTTTAATTCCTATCCCCTGGACCGGCTCGCGATTACGGGCGCGGCCGCAGCGATTGAAGATCGGGAGCACTTCGAGGAAACGCGTCGCAAGGTCATCGCGACGAGGGAGCGTTTAATCAGCCGGCTCGAGGAACTGGATTTTGACGTTTTACCGTCAGCAGCTAATTTTGTTTTCACGACACACCGAACCCATAGCGCGGCCGCGCTCGCGCAAGCGCTCCGCGATCGCGCGATCCTCGTACGCCATTTCGATCGGCCGCGCACCGACAATTATCTACGCATAACGGTCGGGACCGACGACGAGATCGACGCGTTGATCGATACGCTCGGGCAGATCCTCGCCTAGTGCCAGATCTTCTGTTCCACTTGCTGAACCGCGGCGTCCCATTGCGCCTGCTCCAGCTCGAGCGCCCGCGAACGTAGATCTCGCATCTCCAGACAGTGCGCGTCGCCGCGCTGCGCCAATCCGAACAGCCGCCCGAGGATCTCGGTCCGCTGCGACTCGGCTGCATCGACCGCCTTAGTGTCCGCAATCGCCAGCGTGTAATCGCCGCGTTCCTTCTCTGACCAGCCTTCTTGTTTCGACAATTTGTCCAACGATCGCGCGAGACGCTCTTCGCCCACGATGTCGACCTTCTCGAGATCTGCGTAAAGATCGCGCAGCACCTCTTGCGCGCACTCCTGTGCCGTCGCCGATTGCAGCCCCGACATGATCATCGTGGCGATTATGATAGTGCGATACATTGGGTATACTCCTGCCGATCTGCGGTCGCGCGTACGAATAACGGTATCTTATATCAAGCAACGATATCGCGCCGGCACGCGACGCTCCCCGCCAGCGTCGCCGAGGTGTATTCGACTCGTTTCGGCCGGTCCGGATAACATGCTGGCACCGCCACACTAAGGGGGCACAATATGCGTATCGGCGTTTTTTCCATCCAACCCGATGCTGCCGCCGACCCGGCTATCGTCGCCAAACACGCCGAGGAGGTCGGGTTTTCGTCCTACTGGGTTCCCGATCACATCGTCGTCCCGGTACATTACTCGACGCCCTACCCCGGGAACCCGGGCGGCGGCCCCGATCCGGATTACCTCTGGCAGATGCCGGATCCTCTCATTACATTGATGCGAGCGGCAACCGCAACCAGCACCATAGAGATCGGCACCGGAGTGCTGCTGGTTCCAGAGCGCCACCCGCTGCATTTGGCCAAGGAGATTGCGTCCCTCGATCATTTCAGCGGCGGTCGCTTCCAATTCGGGATCGGCGCCGGTTGGAACAAGGAAGAAAGCGAAATGCTAGGCGGCGACTTCGAGCACCGGTGGACGCAGGTCCGGGAGGCTATCGAGGTCATGAAGCAGTGCTGGACCGAGCACGACTCGGAACACCACGGGGATTACTACGATTTCCCCGCCGTGCGCTGCTACCCGAAACCTTCCCAAGAGCCTCACCCCCCGATCTATCTCGGCGGCATCATGTTCGGTGGGAAATGGGCGAAACGTGTTTTCCACCGCATCGTCAAATGGGGTGACGGTTGGCTGCCAGCCGTGCAGAACATCGAACAAGTGCGCGACGGCTGGGAGCAACTCGAAGCACTAGCGCTCGAAGCGGGGCGCGACCCCGGCTCGATCCGGGTCCGAGTGTTCGGCACGGCCGGACAGTGGCGCAAACGGCACCATGTCGACGCCTTCGCCAAGGTCGGCGTCGAAGAAATCACGATCTGGCTGCAGGAGCCGGACAGCGACGGCATCCGGCGCGAACTCGACCTGCTGGCGCGCGAACTACTCTGAGTTATCCCGTTACCCCGGTATACAAGCGTTGAAAAATCGCCCAAGGCTCGGACCGTCAGACTTGGTAAGGCGCCATATCAGCATCGCGCACGGCCGAATAACTATCGCAGCGCGGCGGCTAACTCGGTAAAGTCGGTGACGACGAGATCCGGCTGGTGGGGTGTCCGGCCGAACGGGCGATGGCGGCGATCGATGAACGCGGTTCGCATACCGGCCGCCTTCGCGCCGATGCAATCGAACGCGTGATTGGCGACGAACAGGATCTCGGACGGGGCGACACCGATGATCTCGGCGGCTTTCGCATAAGTCGCCTGATGCGGTTTGAAATATCCCGCCTCCTCTACCGAAATGACGTGATCGAACGGGAAGCCAATGACCGGCGCGGCCGCCGCCAGCATATCGCGGTCGCCGTTCGACAGTATCGCGAGGCGGTAATTACGCGCGAGGCCTTCCAGCGCCGTAACGACATCCGGAAACGGCGGCAGTTTTTCGATCTCAGCGACCAACCACCGAACTTCATCTTCGCTATAACGCACACCGCAACGGTCCATTACGTGCGCCACCGCGCGCTGCCCAATCTCGCGATACGGTGTGTGTCCGCGATCGCAGAGCGCGTCGATCATGGAGCTTTCGAAGTGCGTCCGACGCCACCACGTCACAAACCGATGCGGATCGCCGCGCCATCCCTTAGCCTCGAGGAAAGGCTTGACGGAATCGGTGAGTCCCGCCTGCATGTCGACGATAGTTCCGTACTGATCGAAAACGAGCGCGACGAGGGCTTCTTTGAACGATGTCGGAGTTTGCATTAGAGGTGCCCTTGATCGCGCACGTGCCCAATGTCGTCGAAATCGACCATCATGGGTGGTTTATCTGCACGCGCCCGGATCCAGTTTATCCCCCGCAAAACCGATGCATGCCCGACCGCCCACCGCTCGGCACGGTACTTACCGGGAAAGTTGAGAAGCATGAGTCCGACTACGATGGTCAAGATCCCCTGTCCGGGTAGCATCAGCATGGCGACTCCGACGATAATGAAAGCGACGCCAAGAATATTCTTTAACAGGGCTAGTAGCGCCCGAACGATCGGATGCCGTGCGCGCGCCCTCATCTCACTGCGCCGACGATGAGAAAAATAGTCGACCGGTAACCGGATCAAAATCAACGGCACGAACAGCAGCGTTGCAACAAAAGTTACTCCCGAAAGAGCCGCCGCGCGCCATATGAGTTCCTCGTTGCCCTGTATCCAGCTAAACATCGGTCACTAGGGCCTCAATCGAACCGTAGACATTGCCGCGCGGCGCAAAATAGAACCACGGAGAACACAAAGGACACGGAGGGGATGTTTTTGTAAAGTGATTTTTTATTCTTCTCCCCGTGTTCTTTGTGTTCTCCGTGGCTAATTTCGATTGCATCGCGTATTACGGGCTCGAGAGCCCACCTATAAAGCATCGGTAGTCCGGAAATACCTACAACGGCAACTCGAAGTCAGCTACGACCGGTAAATGATCGGATGCTTGGCGCGCAATTTCACTGCGAGCCGGGAAGCTATGATCGAAGTGAATTTCGCCGCTGAAATAGATGCGGTCGAGCGAGCGCACCGGCATGATCGCGGGAAACGTTTTGGCCGCTTTACTGGCTGCCACGAAGCCGGCCGGTTCCATGACCCGCCTGCCGAGCGTACCCCACACGTCATTGTAGTCGCCGGCGACGATGGTCGGGGTGGCGTGGTGAAGGTGTGAGAGCGCTTTTGAACTCAGGATTTTCCGTAGCTGGATCACGCGTTCGAATCCCGCGAGACCGAGGTGACAATTCACTAGTTGCACGGTGCGCTGGTGCTCCCTTCGAATCACGCACCGAGCAACGAGCGCACGGCGCCGTTTCTTCAACGGTACGGTCAGATCGAGATTATGCACTCCGTCAAGCGGGTGCAAGCTGAGCATGGCATTACCGTAATGACCCTGGGTCAACACCACGTTTCTCTGAAACGCGCGATACGGCATGCCAAGGGCATCGCCGATCAGATCCACCTGGCGGTCATGGCGTGAACGCGGCACGCCGTCGTCTACCTCCTGCAACAAGATGATGTCGGCGTCGTAGCGCGCCAGGGTCTCGATGATCCGCTCCGGTCGGTAGCGACGATCGACGCCACCGATCCCTTTATGGATGTTGTAAGTGATCAGACGGAAGCGCATGCTGGGGCTGCTCGTTCACCGGTTAATTTTGAGACCGCTTCTAGTTAGGCGTGCCTGCGCGCCCGCCGTATCGGTAACACGCGATGCCTGGACAAACCGACAGACCAATCGGCTCGACAGAGCGATCGATCCGCGCGTCGGACCGCTTCAACCGCCGTTTTACCCTGACTTTGAAGATGGTCCTGATAGCCGGCGCGGTGCTCGAAGTATTGCAGGGGAACTGGCTGACCGCCAGCGCCACGCTCGGGGTCGTCGTCGTAACGTTTCTACCGGTCGCGTTGGGTCAGCGATTCGATGTCCGCATTCCACCGGAATTCGAACTGCTGGCGGTCGTGTTTGTCTACGCCTCCTTGTTTCTCGGGGAGGTACGCGGCTATTACCTCAAGTATTGGTGGTGGGACATACTTCTGCACACCGGTTCGGGGTTATTGCTTGGCATATTTGGTTTCCTGCTCGTGCACGTGATGAACGAAAAGGAGGACCTGCACCTTTCGATGAAGCCATCGTTCGTCGCGTTGTTCGCTTTCCTGTTCGCGGTCGGTATGGGCGTTCTCTGGGAGATTGTCGAATTCGCCATGGATCAGACTTTCGGGACCAATATGCAGAAGAGCGGTCTGGTCGATACGATGTGGGACCTCATCGTTGACGGACTGGGTGCCCTGACCATATCGATACTCGGCTACGGTTACCTGCGGACCAGCGGCAGCGAATCCTTCCTGGAACGCTGGATCCATCACTTCATCATTATCAACCAACGGTTCTTCCCGGAACGAGATTCCAAAGGGCGTTCGGACCGGTCCTGAGCCAGGTGCCCCTGCGGGCGGCCACGGCCACCCTGCGCATTCCTCGCCCACATGCGATAAAGTGCCACGTACCCCTGGGGAACGCTTCGAGCCGTTCGGGGGCAGGGCGTATTCGAAGACGGAGGAGCAGCTGTGGCCAAAGAAGTATTTTTCCGAAGCGGCGGTGTGAAATGCGCGGCCGATCTCTATTTGCCTAAGGGCCCGAAACGGGGTAAACGCGCCGGACTGGTGATGGGCCACGGCTTTACTATGGTCAAGTCGATGCTGACTGAGCAGGCGCAGTATTTCTGCGACGCCGGCTTCGTCGTACTCGTGATCGATTATCGAACGTTCGGGAATTCTGGTGGCCGGCCGCGCGGTCAATTGTTTCCGATGAACGAGGCCGAAGATTTCAAGAACGGCATCAGCTACCTGCAGGCCCGGCGCGACGTCGATGAGGAGCGGATCGGGCTGTGGGGCGCGAGTTTCGCCGGCGCAATGGTCAGTTATGTCGCGGCGTTCGACCGCCGCGCCAAAGCGACGGTCGCGGTGGTCCCGGTGACCGATGGCTACAAGTGGCTGAAGCTGCTGCGCAGCGAAGACAACTTCAACGAACTTCGCGAAGCGATCGCGAGTGACCGGGCTCGGCGTTTCAGAGGCGAAAAAGGGGAACGAATCCCGGCTTTCGCGCCCCAGGGAGAATTGTGCGGTCTTCCTTCTGACCGGGAGATAATGGATTTTCTGGCTGCCGTGCCCGAGGCATTCCCGACCTGGCGCGACACCATCACTCTCGAATCGATGGAAAAGATACTCGAATTCAGCCCACTGTCCTTCGTCCACCTGATCACTCCACGCCCCTACCTGATCATCAGTACCGGGGGACGTGACATCGTTCATCCGGCTTGGAGCGTCGCCGAGCTTTTCGAGCGTGCGCGTGAACCGAAACGGATTGAGTTCCTGCCGTTCGATCAAACGGCGCTCTATTTCGAACCGGGTCTCGGTGTCTCGAACAAACTGGCTTGTGATTTCTTTCTCGAGCAACTGGGCGGACATGGCTGACAAACGCCCGGCCAAAATTGAAACCGGTCTGCCGTTCGAGGCGCAGCCGGTAGGGAGCCGATGGCGCACGCAGCGGCGCACGGTCAGCGAACACGACCTTATGACCTTCGTGACGACGTTCGGCTTCGGCGAGGAATTGTTCCTCGACGAGGAGGCAGCCCGCGCGCTCGGCTTCGACGGCCGGTTGATACCGGGCGCGTTGACTTTGGCGCTGGCCGAAGGGCTGGTGATCGGCAGCGGTATGCTCGCGGGTACGGGCATGGCCTTCCTAGGCGGTGATATCGAAGTAAAAAAACCGGTAGTCGTGGGCGACACCCTCGAGGTCTGGGTCGAGGTGACCGCGGCCCGCATGACCGCGCGCGGCGACCGCGGCGTAGTGAGCACTCGCAATGAGGTGCGCAATCAGGATCAGGACCTCGTCATGGTGTTCACACCGTCTCGTATGATCAAAGCCCGTGGGGCCGACTGAGGCGCATTGACCCGAGGGTAATCGTGCCTTTCGCCACATTGGCGGTATTTGCCGCCACGATCGTTTCCTTGGGCGCGGCACCGGCACTCGCCGCCGAAGCGGCCCGCCCGGTTGAACTGACAATCTCCACGACGCACACCCCGAACGTACCGTGGGTCCACGTTATCAAGCATCATTTCGTCCCCGAGTTTCGGCGACGCTTGCGCGCGCGCACGGGAACGGACGACTACCGTTGGATCGAAGTCTACGGCGGGGCACTATCGAAATGGCAGCAGAGCCTCGAGACCGTCGCCATCGGCCTCGCTGACGTCGGTTGGGTCGGCACCCTATGGGAACCGGCGAAGATGCCGCTGCAGAACATCACCTACCACCTGCCCTTCATTACCGACGATCTCAGCGCGTTATTGCGTGTGTTCAACCGTATACATTCGGAGCTACCCGGCGCGTCGTCCGCCTGGAGTAAACAGCAGCAAGTCTTCCTCGGCGCCAGCGGCGTCGATACCTATCACCTGTTGACCCGCTTTCCGGTCCGTTCACTCGACGACCTCCGGGGCCGCAAAATCCTCGCGCCGGGAACCTCTGCCGTGTGGCTGTATGGTACGGGCGCGGTTCCGGTAAACGGCGCGCTGACCAGCTATTACACACAGCTCAAAACCGGAGTCGCCGACGGTGTCGTGTCGATACTCACGGGCGCCCACCCGTATCGCATACACGAAGTAGCGCCCTACATAACGCTGGTCGGGATCGGCGCCCAAATCACCGGTGGGTTAAGCGTGAACGCCGACACCTGGGATCGGTTGCCGGTGGAAGCGCAGCGTATCCTGCACGACCTGGGACGGGAAACCAGCGAATTGAGCGCGCTGGAAACCCAACGCCGCTATTCCGACGCGCTCGCCGCGATGACAGCGGCCGGCGCGATCGTGACGAGCTTGCCGCCGAACGAAAAACAGAAATGGATAGACGGTCTACCCGAATACGGAAGGGACTGGGTAGAACGCAACGAACGCAAAGGACTTCCGGCAAGGGCAATGCTGACGATGTTGATGGACGGGATCAGGGCCGCCGGCCTGCAGCCCCAACGGGACTGGGATCGTTATGAGTGAACGCTCCGGCAGCGCGGCGCCCCTTCCGTTTCCGCCCTTGCGCTACGTAAGCCGGCCGCTGGCGCAGGCGGCGGCTTTGCTCATCGTGGTGATCGTGATTTTGATCACGGTCGATGTCGTCAGCAGAAGCTTGTTCGAAGCACCGATCCGGGGAGTCACCGAACTCGTCTCACTATTCATCCCCGCAATCGTCTTTCTTGCGCTCGGTCAACTGTTCGTCGATGACAACTTAATCCGCTCCGAGGTGCTGCTGCGGCTACTCGAGCGACGCTCGGCGGCGGCCGCCCAGTCGCTGCAATGCCTTTTCCACATCGTCGGCGGGCTCATCGGGCTCGGCATCGCGCTGCCGACGGCGGCGGCACTGATCGAGGCGTTCAGAACCGGCGAATTCCTCGGGGTCGAAGGCGATTTCACCGTGCCTGTATGGCCTGCCAAGCTGGTCGTCGTACTTGGGTCCCTGTTGCTGGCAATCTTGTGTCTGCAAGCCGCCTGGCGCTCTGCTTCCTCGCGGGCACGCAGCGCTGAGACGATCTTGCGCCGGAACGGACTCGTATTTGTCGCGATCCTGGCCGGCGTCGCTGCTCTAACCGGCGGGGTGGCTCTCAGCGGCGGAGATCGCACGGCCATCGGATGCGCGGCGATCATTTTGATGTTCGTGTTCGTATATGCCGGCATGCCGGTCGCTTTTGCATTGACCTCGGCCGCGACATTCGGGATCTCGCTCATCAAGGGCGACGCGCGGATCGCAATCGATACACTTGCGCTCGTTGCCGACGGCGCGGTATCCAACTATGTATTTGCCGCCGTACCCCTGTTCGTACTCATGGGTCTCGTGGTCGGCGCGGCGGATATCGGCCGCGATTCGCTGCAGGCCGCTCACTGGTTGCTGCGGCGTCTGAAGGGCGGACTTGGCGTGGCGACGGTGGCGGCCAACGCCGTATTCGCTGCGATCACTGGGATCTCCGTCGCGTCGGCCGCAATCTTCAGTCGGGTGGCAGTCCCACCGTTGATCGAACATGGTTTTACGCCGCGGTTCTCCGTCGGTCTCGTCGCAGGATCCTCGGTCCTCGGCATGCTGATCCCGCCGAGCCTGCTGCTGATCGTCTATGGGCTCATCGCCGAAGTCTCGATCAGCCGCCTGTTTCTCGGGGCTATTGTGCCCGGTCTTCTGCTGGCGCTGGCATTCGCTATTGGTGTAATTCTGGCGGCGTCCATCGGCCCCCGGTTTGCCGTCGCCGACCGCAGCTCGCGAGACATTGCCGACACGATAGGCGCGCGCACCGCCTTCAAAAAGGCGCTCCCGGTAGCTGCCTTGATCTCGCTGGTTCTCGGCGGGATCTATGGCGGCGTTTTTACCCCGACCGAAGCTGGCGCGATCGGCGCGATCGCCGCCACGGTTCTTGCACTCGCGATGAAGCGGGCGAGTATCCTCGCGCTCGGCGGCTTGCTTAGCGAGGCTGCCGCAAGTTCGGCGTCGATCCTGTTTCTGATCATTGCGGCGAGCGCGTTCGCGGTAATGCTGACACTCTCTGGCATTCCCGCCCATCTCAGCACTCAGATTGCCGATGCCAATCTCGGCCTCACCCACTACGCCCTCGGCTACCTTGTGCTGCTGATCATCCTGGGAATGGTATTGGACTCGACCTCGATCCTGCTGATCATGGTGCCGCTGGCGTTGCCGACGATCCGCATGCTCGGCGGCGATCTCGTCTGGTTCGGGATAATCAGCGTTATCGGCGTAGAAATCGGATTGCTCACACCGCCCCTCGGCCTCAGCGTTTATGCGATCAAAGCCTCTCTCGCCGACGACACGATAACGTTGAACGACATTTTCATCGGCGCATTGCCGTTCACCCTGATTATGCTTATGGTGACACTCGCATTGATCGCGTACCCGGAACTTGCCCTGGTACCCTGAAATCAAAGAAGGCCGAAGAACGACCGCGAGGAGGCAGCCGAATGGGTTGGTGGGGTAAGATCGTCGGTGGGGCATTCGGTTTCATGCTGGGTGGGCCGCTCGGCGCGATGCTGGGAGCGGCCGTCGGGCATAGTTTCGACACGGGCGTGAAAGTCAGCGCCCAAAGCGCTTCGTTCGGAGACGGCCCGGACACCGAACGCATCCAAAGCGCCTTTTTCGCCGCGGTCTTTTCGGTCATGGGACACGTCGCCAAAGCCGACGGCCGCGTCAGCGAAGACGAGATTGATATGGCCCGTGCGGTCATGCAGCAGATGTCTCTGAACCAGGCCCAGACGCGGGTTGCCATGGATCTGTTCAACCAAGGCAAACAACCGGATTTCGATGCGGACGCAGTCGTCGAGCAGTTCAAATCCGAATGCCACCGCCGTCGAACCTTGTTGCAAATGTTCCTCGAAATTCTCATCCACGCAGCGTACGCCGACGGCATCTTACACACGCAAGAAGAGAAGCTGCTGAAAACGATCAGTGCGCGGTTGGGATTCTCGAGCGCCCATTTTCAACAATTAGAAGCGATGGTACGGGCCCAACGTTTCTTTACCGGCGACGGTGCTCAACCGAACAAACCGCCTCCGGCGGCGATGCTTGCGGACGCCTACGCGCT
>CAZFZX010000078.1:0-19308 GCA_964523765.1 uncultured Enterobacteriaceae bacterium | reverse complement strand
CGCCGAGACGCTGCTGCCCGAACTCGCGCTGCGCGTTCAAAGGGCACTCGCCTAGTCGATCGGTTCAATATCCTTGGCAACCTCAAGTTCGACTCGCACGCGGGATTAACCTTTGTCGATTTCGGTAATGGCTATCCGCTATATCTGACGGGTCGGGCCGAGGTCATTTATTGCGTCCTACCTATAGATAGAGTGAACACCTGTGCACTATAGGTTGGGTTAGGCTTGATGAGCGCCGTAACCCAACGATTCGGCCATCGTGTTGGGTTACGCCCTGCGGGCTAACCCAACCTACCGTGTTCACGAATAATGAAAGCCATCGGTTGATGGCTAGCCTGCATATTGCACCGGCATCGCGAGAGCCGGCGGAATTCGCAGCCTCTGTGGGGCCGGTTTGGAGGGAGAGTGATAGCCGTAGCTATCGCTTGAGCGAAAACCAAACCACAGTGAGCGAGAATCCGCCGGAATCGCGATAGAACGGCGCCGGGGACAGTTCGCTACGGTCTGAACTACGCGGTAGTTCCGGGAATCGGACCGACTATCAACGCATTACCGCGCAGGCGTTGTTCGGCTGGTGCAATATGCAGGCTAGACGCGGCCAGTATCGGGGTCACGGTTTTCGGAAGAAATAGACAAAGCGGTCGGTTTGGCGCCGGACGGTGTCATCGAAAACTTCGAGCGTGTGATCGTCCTCCGGGTTGCGCAAGGCGTCGGTCGCTTTGACGAATGCAAATCCCGCCCGTTCGATGTCCGTTCTCGCGAAAGCCTCGTCGATCCGGTGCAGGGTGCCGGCGTGCGCGGCCCGCGTACCGCGGGCGGCAGCGTGGTCAATGATCGCAAGCGTGCCACCGGCTTTCAGCGCGGTCATCAATTGCCCGAAGAAATGATCGCGGCCGGGCTGGGCCCAAAACGGTGCATGGAAATAGATGTCGTGATAACCGAGCCCGATGAAGATGAGGTCGTAACGATTTCGGCCGAGCTTGAGGTCATCGAATTCAGAATGCAGCACTTCAACGTTGGACAGGCGGCCGCCAGCGAGGCGGGCGTCGGCCTCCTTCCCCGAAAAGTTGCGATAGGCAGCGTTGGTGTGTGCCACGATCCGCCCGTCTTTTCCGACGACGTGGGCGAATAGTTCGGCCCAATAGCCGCCGCCCGAAAACAAGTCGAGTATGGTCATCCTCTCGGCGATCCCGAAAAAGGCCATGATCTGCGCTGGTTTGCTCGTTGCATCCCGCGCGCGGTCCTGGTCGCTGCGTTCGGTATGCGCGATGGCGCCGGCGATCACCTTCGTGGGTGACGGCTCTGCGGCCCGTGCAGCGAAACCGGCGGCCAGGATCAAAATGATGCAAATTCTTGCCGGTACATTCATAGCAGCATCCCCGCTTGATTCGGTCACCGTGGCAGTCCCCGTTCGCGGCGCCGATTGCCGCGCGCCGCAAGGTCGAGTCGTCCCGAGTATACGCTACGCCCGGTGGTGAATCGTAAGCGCCCTGGTGTGGGCTCGAGGGGCCTTGAAGCCGGTCTGCCTTTTTTCGATATATGTAAACAGATGCATATTTTATTCGCATTCCTAATTATTTATTATCTGCGCATATCTCTATGAAGAAAAAGAAAAAAGACCATAATATATGCGGTTTTCAGTCTTTTTATATTACGGCGTCATCATATTATTCGTGCAGTTCGCCGCGCATGGCGCAAACGCGAGCGAAGGACCGTGGCGGCTGCAAGCCGCGTCGGGTTTGCCCGAGTGGTTGACCCTCGGTGGGACCCATCGGGTGCGTTACGAGACGCTCAACCGACAGTTCAGGGTGACGCCTAACGGCAGCGATCAGATCCTCGTCGTTCGGACCACGGTGGCGGCGGGGCTCCATCGAGGTCCGTTCACGATCGCCGGCGAACTCATGGATTCGCGCGCCGAGTTCGACGACGCCGGGACCCCGATCAACACCGGCATCGTCAATACGGCCGATTTACTGCAGGGTTATCTACAGTGGCGGGGGGAGCCGTCGTACGCACCCGGTAGTCGCTTCGATGTGCGGATCGGGCGCATCACCATGGACGTTGGCAGCCGTCGTTTCGTCGCCCGCAACCGGTACCGGAACACGGTCAACGCCTTCACCGGAATCGATACCCAATGGCGGGGTGCGAGTGGCCGGCAACTGCGGGCGTTCTTCGCACTGCCGGTCAACCGTAAACCGAACCGCGCTGCCGAACTGCGGGAGAACGACGTCGAGTTCGACGAGGAGGACAGCGAGGTCAAGTTCTGGGGCCTGTATTTCAGCGATCGTTTCAGCTGGGGCGACCGCGGCGAGATCTTCTATTTCGGTATCGACGAAGACGATTCCTCGGGCCGGCCCACGCGCAACCGAGAACTGACGACGCTTGGCTTGCGCCTCTACCGGAACCCGGAACTTTCGAGATTCGATTATCAGGTCGAGGCGGCCGTTCAGTTCGGTGAATCCCGGTCGTCCGTGCTGGCGACCAACGTCACCGCGCTCGACCATTTCGCTCATTTCGAGCACGTAGAACTAGGGTATTCGTTCGACCGCGCCTGGCGGCCGCGGTTGAGCGCCCAGTACGATCACGCCAGTGGCGATCGGAGCCCCGCCGACGGTGATCGCGAGCGCTTTGATACCTTGTACGGAGCTCGTCGTTTCGATTTCGGTCCGACCGGCATTTATGGGCCGTTCGCCCGCGCCAACATCAAGACGCCGGGCCTGCGCATGCAGCTCGAGCCGGGCCCGCGGACGACGGCTTTCGTCGCTTATCGTGGTTTCTGGCTGGCCTCTGATCGCGATGCCTGGACGACGGCGCGGGTGTGGGATCCGAGCGGCAACGCCAGTAGTTTCGTCGGCCAGCAAGTCGAGGCTCGCGTCCGTTGGACCGTACGCCCGAGCAACGTCCGCATCGAAGCCGGGATGGCGCATCTGTTCTCCGGCGCATTCACCGATGATGCCCCCAACGCGACCGGGCGTGGCGACGTCACGTATTTCTACTCGCAGATCGCATTTTGGTTTTGACAGGCGATGCTTGAATTCACCGAAGCGTTTGCAACAGCCGGGCTGCTTATCGCGGCGCTCGACCCGGCGTTGCTCGAGATCGTGGCTCTCTCGCTTCGGATCAGCTTGTCTGCCGTCGCCGTTGGTACGCTGGTCGGGTTACCGGTAGGGGCCGCACTCGCTGTCGCGCGTTTCCCCGGTCGTGACGTTCTAATCGTCTGCGTCAACGCTTTGATGGGGTTGCCGCCGGTCGTCGTCGGGCTGATTGTTTATCTGCATCTTTCGAACTCCGGTCCTTTCGGCTCCCTGCAGTTGCTGTATACGCCGGCCGCGATGATCATCGCCCAGACGCTACTCGTGACTCCCATCGTGGTCGCGCTCTCTCGGCAGTTTGTCGAAGATGCGAATTCCGATTACGACGAAGAGCTGCGTTCGCTTGGTGTGATAGGGGCAGCGAAGCTCGTCACGCTGATCACCGAAGTCCGCTACAGCCTTTTCACGGTCGTGCTGGCCGCTTTCGGGCGCGCTATCGCGGAGGTCGGCGCTGTGATCATCGTCGGCGGCAACATCAATCACGTGACCCGAGTCATGACCACGGCCATCGCCTTGGAGACCTCCAAGGGCGACCTCGCCCTGGCATTGGCGCTCGGGATCATTCTCATGCTGCTGGCGCTCGGAGTGAACGCAGCCGCATCTACCGTAAGGCGCTTTGCGCCAAGGGCTGCTTATGCATGACCTGGTTCTCCCGTTTAATGGCGAGCTGACGGCGCGCCCGGACCCTTCGATCCTGCCGTTGGAAATCGAAAGCCTCGTTTACGAAAAAAAGGGCGTGCGCATTATCGACGAGGTGAGCTTACGGGTGGGGCCGGCAGGTTGCACCGCGATCATGGGATATAACGGTGCCGGCAAAAGCGTCCTGCTGCGGCTGCTGCACGGGTTGATCACGCCTACCGCCGGGGCGGTGCGATGGTCAGGAAATCTCGCGACGGCAGATATCGCGCGCAGGCAGTCGATGGTATTTCAATCGCCCGTCCTGTTGCGCCGATCGGTTGAGGCGAATGTAAGGTTCGCGCTCGCCAAGCGAGGATTCAAGGGCAGGCAACTACGGGCCCGCCTGGAGGCGATACTCGGCGAGGCGAACTTGGTTGCATTGCGGCACCGCCCGGCGGCCGTACTTTCCGGGGGCGAGCGGCAACGAGTCGCCTTGGCTCGAGCGCTGGCGATCGAACCGGAGGTCGTGTTTCTCGACGAACCCACGGCGAGTCTGGATCCACACGCCACCGGTGCGATCGAACGCATCCTGCAGCGCGCGATAGCTGCCGGCTGCAAGCTGGTGATGGTCACGCAAAGTGTCGGGCAGGCTGAGCGAATGGCCCGCGACGTAGTGTTCGTGCACAAGGGACGGATCACCGAACATACCGGTACGGATGAATTCGTGCGCGCGCCGCGGTCCGAGGCGGCGCGCGCGTTTATCGAAGGACGATTATTCGAGTAACGAAGTCATCGAATGTCACCGACAAGTTTGAAAATCATTTTTTGTTGCTGCTGGATTATTCTCGGCCAGTCGGCGGCGGTTGCCGATGAGCCGTTCGTCCTTTTGCAGTCGACGACTTCGACCCAGAATTCGGGATTATTCGAACATCTGCTGCCCCGGTATCGGGATGTCGCCGGTGTCGAGGTGCGGGCGGTTGCGGTTGGAACCGGGCAGGCGTTGAAGAACGCGCGCAACGGGGACGGCGACATACTGTTGGTGCACGCCAAGCGCGCGGAGGAAAAATTCGTCGCTGATGGATTCGGCGTCGAACGTTTCGACCTGATGTACAACGATTTCGTCGTCGTAGGACCTCGCTCCGATCCAGCGGCTGTCCGTGGCTCTGGCGACGTGATCAACGCGATGAGAAAAATCGCCGCCGCCGACGCGACATTCGCCTCGCGGGGCGACGACAGTGGAACCCATAAGAAGGAGCTGGCGCTATGGTCGGAGGCCGGCGTCGAAGTTACCGGCGCGAGCGGCACGTGGTATCGGGAGACGGGCGGCGGCATGGGGGCAACGCTGAATGTCGCGGTCGGCATGCATGCCTACGTGATGACCGACCGGGCAACCTGGATCAGTTTCGCGAACAAGCGCGGTTTGGAGATTCTGGTGCAGGGCGACCCGCGGCTGTTCAACCAGTATGGCGTGATCCTGGTGAATCCCGAACACCATCCGCACGTGAAGGCGGCGCTGGCGCAGTCATTTATCGACTGGCTATTAGGTGAAACCGGGCAGCAGGCGATTGCGGCTTTCAAGGTGGACGGCAAGCAGCTCTTTTATCCGAACGCTAAACGGTCGGTCGGCGGGTAGCCGTTTTTCGCTTTTCGCGTGAGCGTTGGTAACGATTGCCCGTAAAGAGGCGCGCGTCTGCGCCCGCGCGCCCGTCTGCGCCCACAGAGTGCTACGATGGCCTTCCCGCTCGGTTTATCAAGGGAGACGTGCGCGGCCGAATTACGGATCCGCCGTGTACCGCATTTTGAAATGAATACGCTTTCACGGACCGAACGATGCTTGCGCCTGTTCACGGACGTCAAACCCGGAGAAGGGACTACCGCGGTGATGATGTTCGCCAACGTCTTCCTCATTTTGCTGGCCTATTATTTCGTCAAGCCGTTGCGCGAAGGATGGATCGCGGTATCGGAAGTGGAAGGGTTGTCGACGATGGAGATCAAGGCCTATTCCAGTTTCGCCCAAAGCATCCTGCTGCTGTTTGTCATCGGTTGGTACACACGCTTGGCCGATCGCTGGGATCGCGCCACGCTCTTCGGTCGCGCGACCCTGTTTTGCATTTCCAACATGGTGATCTTCTGGTTTTTGCAACCGAATTTCTTTTTCGAGAAACTGCCGCTGTCCGGGATTGCATATTACCTGTGGGTCGGTATGTTCAGCGTCTTCGTGGTTGCTCAGTTCTGGACCTTCTGCGCGGACGTCTACAGCGACGAACGGGGCAAACGCATGTTGCCGTTCATTGCCGTCGGCGCGACCTCGGGTGCTGCGGCCGGATCCTGGTTGGTCGATCAGCTGGTGACTTCGGGGGTCTTGCCGACCGAGGCCTTGCTGCTCGTGGCAACTGCGCCGCTGTTTCTGTCCGTTGTACTCGTTCGCGCCGTCGAACGTCGTGAAACCAGCGCGGTTGGTGATGCCGACGGGGCTGTTTCCGCCGCGGGGCCCGGCATTGAAAAGGAATCGGCGCCGGTCAGTTTCTTCAACGGCGCAAAACTCGTGCTGCTCAGCAAATTTTTGTTGCTGGCGGCGCTGGTCACGCTTTTTACGAATTGGGTCAACACGAACGGCGAAAACCTCTTGTTCCGGGTGGTACAGGAGGCGCTGACCGAAAGCGCGCTGGAACAGGGCGTGGCGGACGGGAAACCCATGCTCGAATTCATCCGCGATGGAACGACTGCGTTTTACGGCAACTTTTTCTTTTGGGTGAATATTTCGGCCCTGCTTCTACAAGCCTTCGTAGCGTCACGGCTATTAAAGTACGGGGGGTTCGCCGCCATCCTGTTGATCCTTCCGGTGATCGCTCTGACGTCGTATTCGTTGATGGCTGTGCTGCCGATCCTGGCGGTCGTTAAAATCATGAAGATCGCCGAGAACGCGACCGACTATTCGCTGAATAACACGTCTCGCCATGTGTTGTGGTTGCCCGTGAGTTCGGCCATGAAGTTTCGGGGCAAACCCGCCATCGACACGCTTTATGTGCGCCTCGGGGACGGCCTGGCAGCGCTTACTGTGCTTATCGGTGTGCACTTCCTGGCGTTGGCCACCGAGGCCTTTTTCATCTTCAACGTAGTCCTGGTGCTGTGCTGGTTGGCGGCCGGGCTAATGCTGGTTAAGGAACACCGCCGCGCTTCGGAGCACGGCTGATCGCGCTGTCCCCGAAATGCCGTTTGCTGCGAGGCAGCATGCAACGCTCAGCGGTGACCGCATCGACCCGGATCAGGGGATCGCGATTCGGCGCCCAAAAGGAATCGCGCTTCTGTCCTATACTGCAGGCAGACCCGCCCCAAAAGGAGATCCAAATGCCGGGACCGCTAGATGGAGTACGCATCGTCGACTGCTCGGCGGTGATCTCCGGCCCGCTCGCCACTATGATGCTGGCCGACCAGGGTGCTGACGTGATCAAGGTGGAGCCGCCCGGAACCGGGGACATCACCCGGACCCCTTGGTTTTCGCGGGGTGGGATCGGTGCGCTATACGCGAACGCGAACCGGGGCAAGCGATCGGTAGCTCTCGATCTTCAGGCGGAACGCGGCCGCGAGATCCTGAAACAGCTCGTCGCGGGCGCCGATGTTTTCGTCCAGAATTTTCGTCCGGGGGCGATGGAGCGGCTGGGCCTCGGCGAACCGGAACTCCGCGCTGTCCAACCGGAATTGATCTACGTTTCGATCAGCGGTTTTGGCGAAAGCGGTCCGTATGCGGATCGCCGGGTCTACGACCCCGTCATTCAGGGTCTGACCGGTCACATCGCGGTCCAACGGTTGCCCGGCGACGCTGGCCCCGTCGATCTGGTGCGCAACATCATCTGCGACAAGTCGACCTCCTATACGGCGGCACAGGCGATCACCGCGGCTCTGTTTGCGCGCGAGCGCGGCCACGGCGGGCAGCACATCAAAATCGCGATGATCGACGCGGGGCTCGCGTTTTTCTGGTGCGACGGGATGATGGCGCACACGCTTGTGGGTGAGGGCGTGCAAACGGCCGCGGCGCTTTACGATATCTATAAACTGCGCGAATCCGCGGACGGACCGCTGGTCGTGTTCGCCGCGTCGGATTCCGAATTTCAAGGACTCGCGCGCGCGCTCGATCGGCTCGATCTGATCGAAGACGAACGCTTCAAGACGCTCGCCGATCGCCTTCAGAATGTGGTCGCATTGGAAGAAATCGTTAACGCAGAATTAAGGAAGTGGCCCGCGGCCGAGCTCGTCGAACGCTTGGTGGCCGAAGACGTTCCGGCCGGTCCGATTCATTCGCTCGAAGAAGTGATCGACGATCCCCAATTGCGGCACAACGATGCGATCGTCGAGTTCGATCACCCGTTGGCTGGGCGCATGCGCCAACCGGCCCCGCCCGCGCGTTTCGATCGCACCCCCGCAGCGCCGGGTCGGCCGGCGCCCGCGCTCGGCGAGCACACCGACGAAGTAATGGAAGAAATCGGTGTCGGGGACGCTGACCGCCAGCGCCTGCGCGAAGACGACGTGATTGGCTAAACAGGTGTTCCCAAATACGTCTTAGGAACCGGACCCATGAAACGAGAGTTCGCAATGCTGTCGATCGGTGCGATAGTCGTTGGATCGATAGCGACCGCCCCCAAAGCCGGCGAGACCGATACGGTATGGGAAGCGCTTCTTAACGCGAAACAGCACCCGCAAAACTGGATCACTCACCACGGCACCTTGGATGGTCAGCGCTTCTCTCGACTCGAGCAAATCGACAAGCACAACGTGAAGGATCTGAAGGTCGCGTTCACCTACGTCGTCGGCGGTCTCGGCGGCGGCGGGATCTGGGAGCACGGCGGTCTCGAAGGCACGCCGCTGGCGGAAGACGGCTACTTGTACATTACCGACGGATGGGGCGCGGTTTACAAACTCGACGTGCGCAAAAACGGAAAACTCGTCTGGAAGATGGATCCCGAGACGGATCGGGACTGGGCGGGTGCGGTTACCTGCTGCGGCGTCGATAATCGCGGCGTCGCGTTGTGGCGGGACAAAGTGATTTCGCACGCGCTCGACGGGCGACTGATCGTCACCAACAAGGCCACCGGCGAAATCGAAGCCGACATCCCTATCGCGGATCCGGCGGTCGGGGAGGTGTTAACCGCCGCCCCTCTGGTGATCAAGGACCTGGCGATCACCGGCGTTGCCGGCGGCGAATACGGCATTCGAGGCTGGTTGAATGCGACGGACCTTGAGGCGGGCGAGCGTGACTGGCGCACCCATACCATTCCGGCACCCGGCGAACCCGGCAGCGAGACCTGGAAGCCGGGCCCGGAAGCGCACAGCGTCGACGCTTGGAAGCACGGCGGCGGGGCGACCTGGGTGAACGGTTCTTACGACCCAGTATTGAACACGATCTATTGGGGCGTCGGGAACCCCGGTCCGGACTGGGACAATGCGTATCGCCCGGGTGACAATTTGTATACGGACAGTGTTCTCGCGCTCGACGCGGACAGCGGCGCGATTAAGTGGCATTTTCAATATACGCCGAACGACGGCTACGATTTTGACGGTGTGAACGAACAGACCCTGGTCGACGCCGTCATTCACGGCACTAAGACCAAAGCGGTATTGCACGCGGATCGCAACGGTTTCGCCTACGCACTCGATCGAACCAACGGCAAATTTTTATGGGGCGCACCGTTCGTCAAGGTGCTCGATTGGACCTCCGGACTCGATAAATATACCGGCCGGCCGCTCGATTACGACGCCAATGCCGACGTGCAGCGCTATAACCCGGCGACCTCCGTGTCGCGCGACAAGCGCGAAAGCCGTTCGTGCCCGGGCAACGTCGGCGGCAAGAATTGGCCGCCAACCGCCTATGATCCGGATCGCAATCGATATTACATCCCGGTCATTGAAAGCTGCGCATTGCATGTCAACGTACCACAGCAGAAAGAATGGGAGGCACGTGAATTCTGGATGGGTGGCGCACCCAAGATGGGGCCGGTGATCACCGGTAGCGTCACGGCGATGGATGTCAACACGGGCAAAGTAGTGGGTAGGTACGAAACGCAATATCCGATGCTTGGTGGCCTGTTGGCCACGAAGGGCGGTCTCATCTTCGCGGGAAAACCCGAAGGAGAGATCGTGGCTCTCGACTCCGATACCCTGGAGGAGCTCTGGTCGTTCAGCACCAACACCGGTATCAATGCGCCGCCGATGACGTTCGCCGTAGACGGGAAGCAATACCTTGCCCTGCTTACCGGGGTCGGCGGCGCCTGGCCGAAATGGTTCATAGCGGCAACTCCCGGACTCGAACGCATGGAACCGGGTCAGATGCTGTTCGTGTTTTCGCTGTGAGATGGGCGGCGGCGCGGTGGCATCCGGTAAAACACGGTACCGCCGCATACGAGTTATCGCACCGCGTGCGGGCGTTCGCAGTGGCAGCGGTCGTTGTCTGCGCGGGTCCGTCCGACGCGGCGGCGGAGGGGCCGCTCGCCGCTACCGACGCCTTGGTGCGGGTCGACTACGGCTTATCCACGGCGAAGCGCGCGAATTGCATGGGATGCCACAAGTGGCACGGTGACGGCGGGCCGGGGTACGGCGGCGCGGCGATTTCCCTGCGCAAAACGCGGCTGGCGCGCGCGCAACTGGTCGAGCTGATCAGGTGCGGGCGCCCCGGGACGAACATGCCGTATTTTGACAGAGATGCTTACAAAGACGATCGTTGTTACGGGCTGACGTTCGACGACTTTGCGAACGACGACGATAATCGCCCGCTGCAGGGCAAGAAATACCTAAACGAACGTCAGGTAAACGCCGTCGCGGACTTCGTTATTGCGGAGTTGCAAGGTAAAGAAGTTACCAAAGCGTATTGTGAAAAGTATTTTGGCGGCCCGACCCGGCAGTGCGAGGCGATCGGGTCTCCGTGAAAACCGAGAACAACAGCTGAGTGAGGATCGGACGGCCGCGGTCCGAGAAATGCCGAAAAGTTTCGGATGGGGGAGATCAGTGCGCGGGGGCCCCCGTCACTCGACGATGACGGAGCCCTTCATGTCGTAGTCGAGGTGGCGTTTACAAACGTATTCGTAAGTGCCCGGTAGATCAAATGTTACGGCGTATGTCTCGGTTTGCCGGACTTTGTGTGGTTTAGCCGTCGTCGGAAGACCCACGTGTTCCCCGGGAAACGCCAGATCGTGGGTAGTGTCGTCGTCGTTCAACTGTGGCCTATGGGGATTCTTACGCCATGCAAAATCGGTCGCCTTGATCTCTGTCAAGATGCACCGGGCACGTGCAGTCGGCGAACCGTAACGAACTTGCCCGCACCGTTGGCAATCGTTCCTTGCACACGCGAGCGCAGAGCGGGGCGGCCTAACGTCGTTGGGCGCGATGCGCGTCGGTCTCTCTGTCAAGGAATAGGCCGGCGCCGATCCTCGTTGGCCGTTACCTAGAAGCGGTCTCAAATTTCCGCGATCGCGTTGGTTCCTGAAATCGCTGATAGCAAGGCGCCGTGCGTAAGCCTTAGTGGTTCTGTTTCCAAGCGCGGCAACGCCGCTAGCGCCGATTTCAGGGACCAACCCAAAGGGCCGGGCCTTTTCTTCGCATTTCTGCGTTGTTCGTCGCTTAGTGACACCCGGTTAACCTCAGTCCTCTCGCCTTGAACTTCGAAAAAATGACTCCCGGTGCGGCCGTGGATAATTTTGAGATCGCTTCCAGCTGTCGCGAAACGGATACGGGGGGCGCGCCAGTCTGGTTTTCGGGCGTCTCTCTCGTCGCCCGTGCTGGTCTGCGCTCACCCAATTCGCTCCGAAACATTTACTCGAGCAAGTCGCTGGTAGGTATGGCTTGCGGTTCGCACCGACAGCGCTGATCGCGCGTTGTTGCGATGGTGCGACAATGTGCTATGGGCGCTTGACATAGGTCATTTGTTGTGCCGCCGCGTTGTAGTCTAATTCGGCAAAACGTACTATTACCCCGAGGCAATCAAAGCAATTTCGGGAATTGCGGAGTCTCGGCCCAGTTCGCTCATTGAGGTAAAAAACGGAGGCCGAAAGATGCTACCGATGTTCAAATATGACAACAGGTTTTGTGGTTGGAATACGGCAATTGTCGTACTCCTAGCCGTATTCGTGGTGGCCCCTGCGGCCGCGGAGGAGGAGGTTGACGCGTTGTGGGCAGCGCTGACTGGGGGTAAACCGGATTTCGCTTTCCGCTTGCGTTACGAGCATGTCGACGACGAGGCCTTAAGGGCTGGATCGAAGCTCGATAACGCGGACGCGTTGACGGCGCGGGCGACGCTCGGTTACCGCACCGGCATGTTTCACAAGTTCAGCGCATACCTTCAGTTCGAGGCGGTCGGTGCCTTATCGGACGACTATCATGATGGTCCGCGGAGCAGCGGCACCCGCAACCTAGTTTCGACCGTCGCCGACCCGGAGGGCACCGAGGTCAATCAAGGTTACCTTGCCTATACGCACGACGACAAATTCAGCATGAAGCTCGGTCGCCAGATCATGACCTACCGCAAGGCCCCGTTTCACCGTTTCATGGGCACAGTGTTGTGGCGGCAGAATTGGCAGACCCAAGATGCGTTTACGTTCGCGTGGCAGCCCCTCGACAAACTCAACATTAACTACGGCTACATCTGGAATACCAATCGTATCTTCGGCGAGGACGCCCCGGGCGCGTTCGATGATTTCGAGATGGATTCGCACGTCATCAACGTTCAATACGGGGGCTTCAAGTACTTGAAACTCGAAGCCTATGCTTATCTACTCGAAATGGAGAACGCCGGCCGTTTCTCTAACGACACTTTCGGCATCCGCGCCAACGGCGTCTATCCGCTCAACGACAGATGGGGTTTGCTCTACACCGCCGAGTTCGCGCATCAGGAAGATGCGGCGAATAACCCGACGGATTATGACGATGAGTATTTCCTGGGTGAAATTGGTCTGAAGACGAAATTCGATGGCTTCTTCGTCAAGACGCTGATGGCCAAGTTCGGCTACGAGTTGCTCGGCGGCGACGGATCATCGGCAACCAGTGGGTTCATCACGCCGCTGGCAACACTCCACGCCTTTCAGGGCTGGGCCGACCGCTTCCTCGTGACGCCGGGCGCCGGTATCGAGGACTTTATTGTCACGGCCGTCGCCGGCTTGGACTGGAACATGAAATTTATCATGGCCTACCACAACCTCAATTCAGATGAGGGCAGCTTCGACTACGGCGATGAGATCGATGTGCTGTTGACGAAGAAGTTCATGAAACACTATGTGGTTGGCGCGAAGGCGTCGTTTTATGGTGCCGATACCGATTACGGTTGCGGCGCTCTTACTTGCAACAGCGGTACCGGCGGGGTGGCGAAGGACGTCACGAAGGCCTGGGTCTGGTTTCAGTTTAAATTCTAGACCCAAACCGCGAGTCGTTCGCGTAGGCTCGGGGTGCTTGCTACCAACCCAGTCTTAGATGTTTGATCGAAGGGGTCGGAGTCAATTGAAATCATGATTTCAATTGACTCCGACCCTTTCGGTCTTCGTCGTCCACTCTGACCCCTCGGTCCTCTCTGACCCCTCGGTCCCCTCTGACCCCTCGGTCCCCTCTGACCCCAATAGTTCCCCAGCGTTTGACGTCGTCAGGAGAGCAATGACGGCGGTTATAACCAATTGCTATAACTTTATAAGAATTAGGTATGATGGTTCGTCTGAAGTGCGAAAACCGGTGAAATTGTGCCGTCTGTGCCGTAAACGGAAAAGATGAAGGGATAAGGAATAGGGCAATGGGTAGACGAATTGTCGTCGTCGGGGGCGTAGCCGGAGGGGCGACTGCGGCGGCGAAGGCACGACGCGAGGACGAACAGGCCGACATTACGATATTCGAACGTGGTCCCTACGTATCCTTCGCCAATTGCGGTATGCCGTATTACATCGGCGGTGAAATAGTCGATCGCGACAGTTTGTTGTTGATGACGCCGGAAAGTTTCTATCGTAAGTACCGGGTCGTCGTCCACGTCGGCCATGAGGTTGTCGCGCTGGATCGCCGGGCAAAGGAAGTATTGGTACTCGATGCGAGCGGGGAGGAGCACAAGCACCGCTACGACAAGCTGATTCTGAGTCAAGGTGCGGCGCCATTACTCCCGCCGATTAAGGGTATCGATAGGACACACGTTTTCACCTTGCGCGATATGCCCGACATGGATCGTATCGAAGCTTTTATCGATCAAAATCATCCGGAATCGGCGCTGGTAATCGGCGGTGGCTTTATCGGTCTGGAAATGGCAGAGGCCTTCCACCATCGTGGTATGGCGGTAACCATTATCGAACAAGCGCCGCACATAATGCCGGTGCTCGATGGCGACGTCGCGGCGGAATGTATGGCCGTCGCACAAAGGGCGCGGCTTGTCATTAAGGCCGCGTGCGAGGTAGTCACGATTGATCCAAACTCGGTCGTCTTGGACGACCAAACGCGGGTCCCGGCCGATATCGTGCTGATATCGACAGGTGTCAGGCCCGAGGTTCTGTTGGCGCGAAACGCGGAACTCGATATCGGACCGACAGGCGGCGTGGCGGTCAACGCACGGATGGAAACCAGCGATCCGGATATCTTTGCGGTTGGCGACGCAGCGGAGGTGAACCACCGCCTTACCGGTCGACGTACACGGATCGCGCTCGCCGGACCCGCCAATCGTCAGGGGCGTATTGCCGGGATTAACGCAACGGGCGGGCGCGCGATCTATGGTGGCGCGATCGGTACCTCGATACTTCGTTTCTTCGAGAACGTTATTGGTTCAACCGGATTGTCCTCGCGCGCGGCCGAGGAAAATGGTTACAGCGTGATCGCTTCGATGACCCGCGACCCGAGCCACGCCGGCTATTTCCCGGGCGCTGAGACGGTGGTCTCAAAATTGATCGTCGAACAGAGCACCGGGCGTATCCTTGGCGCCCAAGTGTTCGGTCGGGATGGCGTTGACAAGCGCATCGACGTGTATGCTTGTGCGATTTACAACGGGATCACGATTGATGATCTCGCTCAGACCGATTTTGCGTACTCACCACCCTTTGGCATGGCGAATGACCCGGTTAATCAGGCAACTTTCACGGCGGGTCATATCTTGCGTGGCGATGTCCGTGTCGTAACGAGGGCGGAAGATGTTCCATCGGGTTCCTGTTTGCTCGATGTCCGAGAGGCGGCCGAGATCGAGGCATTTGGTACGTTGGGCGGGTCCACCCATATTCCTCTTGGTGAGTTGCGCGACTTCGTCGATAGGGTGCCGAGGGATAGTCCCGTTGTGGTTTTTTGCCAGAAAGGTCAACGAGGTTATCTTGCCGCGAGAATACTGACGGGTTCCGGGTTCGGTGACGTAATGAATTTGGCCGGCGGCTATCTTCAAGCTCGCCACAATGGATGGGACGTCGTTCCTCCAGTTTGCGGATAACGATCGGATTCGCGTCATCCACGGCAAGGGCATGGTGTCGGCTATCGTCGGTCTTTGCTTCGTCGCTACTAATATGACATGTTTTCGCGCAATGCATTGCGACGAAACATTGAAAGCTCTCATCATCGGACATCTCGCCCGGTTCAGCGTAAGAGCGGCGGCGGCAGAAGGTGGGCAAGGCGCGGCGGTTGCGGTGGCGGTCACCGACGCCGGGTTTGGCGCAGAATTATCGGGAATGCCTTCGCACGACGACTGGCAACCACACGCGTCGCTGATATTGACGCGGCGATCGCCGAAATTGCGTAACCACCCCGGACAATGGGCACTGCCCGGCGGTCGCATCGATGCCGGTGAGTCGCCGGAGGAGGCGGCGCTGAGGGAGATGCACGAGGAGATAGGGCTCGATCTCGATGCGGGCGCCATCCTCGGACGGCTCGATGATTTCAGCACCCGTTCGGGCTTTATCATGACGCCGGTAGTCGTGTGGATCGGGCCGCGCCGAGAACTCGTCCCCAATCCGACCGAAGTAGAATCGATTCACCGTATTCCGGTCACCGAATTCTTGCGCGCCGATGCCCCACAGCTCGATGAAGTCGAGGGCGCCGCGGCGCCGGTGTTATGCATGCCGGTCGGTGACAACTGGATCGCCGCGCCAACGGCCGCGATCCTCTATCAGTTCAGCGAGGTCTGCCTCGAGGGCCGCGACACGCGCGTCGCGCATTACGAGCAGCCGACGTTCGCCTGGCGGTGAGAACCAAAGGGGGCAGAGTCCCAAAGGGGTCGGAGTCAATTAAAAACGAGATTCTAATTGACTCCGACCCCTTTAGTTACGCCTTTGGTTCAGAAGAGCTTCTTGAGACCTTCTTTCAACGCGCCACCGACATCTTTAGCGGGTTCTCCGCTGGCGGCACTTTCTCCGCCTAGTCCGGGGAGCTTGAGTTTGTCTTTGACCAGGCTCTCGGCCTTGTTCTTGATCTCGGACCCCGCCAGTTCTTTACCCAGCCCGGCCCAGTCCGGCGCAATCTTGGGTGATGCCATCGGCCCCTGCGCGCGGATCGGCAGGGGCACGCCGACGAGTTGATCATGGCCGGCGCCGCCCTGGCCTTCGCACGCCTTGACGAGTTCGCCGGTGACCAGATAATCGATCGTGTCTTCCGGCAGGTTGGCGCCGCCCTTACCGGTGACCCGCAGTAGCGGAGACTTTACGTCAAGGTCGTTATTGTTGGCCAGGCCATCAACGATGACGACGCTGGCCGACATTGCAGAAAACTTAGTGTCGCCGGATTGATCCAGTTCTCCGGTCGCGCCTTTGATCAGGCTGTCGAGCTTGCCACCGATGCTGCAGATGGTCTTAATGACATCGACCCCCTTATACGCACCGTCATTGAGAGCGACTTTGATGTCGCCATTCAGTGTTCGTTTGATTGCGGCCGCGTCGAGACCCTTCATGCGGAGATCCACGTCTACGTCGCCGACCCCCACCAATTTTTCATTGCCGGATAAGTCGGTGAGCAATGGGCCGATCTGGATCCCGTCGAGCGCATTCTTGATCGCTATTTGTGGTACTTTCTGGCCCGCATCGACCCGAATGTTACCCGCGACTTTCCCTTCGTAAAGATTCGCAGTGAAGGGGTTTACGGTTAGGACGCCGCCGTGCGATTTTATGTCGACCGCGATGTCGGTCGTATTCAGATTGGCGACTTTGAGTTTACCGATCTTGATCTTCCTGGCGAGGTCGAGCGGGCGCAGCGCCGCCAGCGGATCGTCCGCCGGTTTTTCTGTTGGTGCCGAATCGGCGACCTGTTCCGCGGCTTCACCTTCCGCCCCCGGCGGCAGATAGCGGTCGAGATCGATCTGATCGAGGTTCAGCGCAAAGCGCAGCGCCGGACCTTCGAACGACGTAACCGAGAAATCGCCGGTAAAAGTGGAGTCGTCGAGTTTGACCGTGAACGGTTTTAGGGCCGCGCTTTTATCGGATGCTTGTACGCCGAATTCGGCCGACACCCGGGTCAGCGCCGCGGGGTCGGCGGTGACGGGGGCCGGACCGCCGAGTGCTATCAGCTGTTTCAGATCCGATTCGGCGAGCTTGAAATTGCCGTCGAAGCTCGGCGTGCCGGTGAGCCCTTTGCCGCTCAAGCCGCCGGTCAATTGGAAATTGGGGCCGCTCACGGCGAGGTCACTGACCGAGATCGTCCCGGCGTCGTTATCGAAGTCGACGTTGGCGGCCGTTTCAAGGTCGAGACCGCCAGACGGCAGACCCTCGCCGGCGGCGGCAAGCCGCGTGACCAGGTCTGTGATCTGAATGCGGGTAAATTCGTCATTAGCGGTGACGTTGGCCGTTAGCTCGAAATCGAGCGTCTGCGCTGGCGCCGTGCTCTTGAGTAGCAAGGCTAAGTCGACCGGGACTTCCCTGCCGCTGGCAATAGCTCCCGTTTTCAGACTCAGGTTGTCGAGTTCGTAGCGTTTTCCCGATTGCCGGTCGTCCCACACGAGCTTTGCGCGGTCGATGACGACGCCCTCGATCTGCACGGCTAAGTCCTGTCCGCCGGACGCCGGCGCCGGGGCTTCCGACTTCTTGCCGCTTGTGAGGTCTTCCCAGTTGGTCCTGCCGTTCTTGTCCTTGGCGAGATTCACTTCGAGGCCGCGCAGAACGACGGTATCGACTTCCAGGCTCCCCGAGAGGAGCGGCATGAGGGCAACTTTCAAATCGAGCTCTTCCACAGCCGCCATCTGCTCGGCTTTGAACCCGGGCGCGTTGCTCAAGGCGACACCACCGAGCCGTACTGCCAGCGCCGGGAATACCGAGAGTTGCATGTCATCGCGGATAGTAAGGTCGCGGCCGGTCGCGGATTTCACGCCGGCGATGATTTCGTCCTTATAATCGTTGGGGTCGACGACCAGTGGGATGATGACAATGGCCGCGATAATGACGACGACGGTCGCTACGATCAAGCCGAAGAACCATTTCATAGTCTATTACTCCTGTGTCATCCGGCCAGTCTATGAGGAATCCCTGGCATTGTCTGTGACCGCGGCCAGGTTCTTTCCCCGACAATCTGGATTGGGTTCCCGCTGCGTGCACTCGACGCGGTCAATAGCATCCAGAATTCCATTTATACTACGGCGCGGGCAAATCCGGGAGAAGAACAGCGTGGCAATCGAGGTCGACGACATCAAGGTCAATTACATCCCCATTCGCGAAGCGCGCGAGCAATCGGGACTCCGCATCGTTCTGGGCGCGTTCACCGTCCCCGGCCCCTGGCATGAGGCATGCAAAGGCGTTTTCTACGTCAAGGGTCTGGATTACACCCCCGTGAGGAGTTCGAACGAAGATGCCTCAGACGCACAGATCGGGATGGCGGGTACTCAGAGCGAACTGGTGGAATGGACGGCGCAGTCGAGTGCGCCGGTGGTGGTCTGGAATGACGAACGTCCGCGCTCGCTGTGGAACGACCAGCTTAATCTGGCCGAGCGGCTCGCGCCCGAACCGCCCCTGGTCCCGGCCGATGCCGAACAGCGGATCCGCATGTTCGGTCTCGCCAACGAACTCATGGGTGAAAACGGGCTCATCTGGAATAAGCGGCATACCATGGTCGCCGGACCGCTCGCAGCGCTGCCGGAGGATAGTCCGGACAAGGCGTTCTTCGCATTTCTGGGGCAGAAATACGGTTACAGCGAGGAAGCCGCGGCGGCGGCGCGCCCGCGGATCGTGGGAGTCTTGGAAACCATGGGTGCGCAACTCGCGGCCCAGCGCGCGCGCGGCAATCGTTATTTGATCGGCGAGCGACTTTCGGCGCTCGACATTTACTGGGCCACCTGCTGCGGAGTATTGGACCCCATGCCGGAAGATCGCTGCCCGATGTGGCAGGATTTTCGCACACCGTTCGCATACGGGAACGACGATCCGGATATCGCTGGCGCGCTGACGAAGGAGTTGCGGGCACACCGCGATTTCGTCTACGAGGAGCACCTGCAATTGCCGATCGTGTTCTAAAAAAAACACCCGCCGCTACCGCCGGCAGCGAGCGTCGAGATGGACCAAATTGTCAGAATATGGGACACTAGCGCTGGTCGAAGACAGCGGTGTTTGGCCGCGCGTGCGGACTTCGACGTTTGGGGGATAACGGACTAGGGAACGTCTGAATAAGGCATCGATTTGAGAGCTGCGGTCGCGATTCATGA
>CAZFZX010000077.1:0-19357 GCA_964523765.1 uncultured Enterobacteriaceae bacterium | reverse complement strand
TAAACGACATCTGCGAGAAATCGTTCTTAAAGGGACTTTCGCCCACTTTACGAATTCTACCCACGCCGAGCTTAAAACGATAGTTTCCACTCATCGGGTCGGTAACGCTGGGCGACAACACGTTAATCGTCTGCCGAGGCTGCACGCAGATCGAGAACGTCGTGCCCGCACGAACGGAATCCGTCACAACCGCAACCAACTTCACCGAAGCTTTCTTGAATGTGATATGGCCGTTCTTCAGCAACCCGCTGTACATGGTGTCTTCCAATCGACGATGAATAAAACCACCCGTTTGGACAGCGACCCGGTCACTGTAGGCCTCGACGTAATCGCCGCTTTCGATGCCCCGAGCTTTGGCATCGTCGGGATGGATCTCCAAGATGTTTTCGGGAAAACGCTGAGTGATGTATGGCCGCCTTTGGACATCGTCAAAGCCCGATTGCCACACTTCATTCATACGGCCGCTGGTAACCCATAGTTCGTCGTCTTTGGGTTTGATGGCATCGTAGAAGTCCTCGAAGATGAACCAAGGCGATTTGAGTAAATGGGGCCGACCGCTTTGTGATTTAAAACCTTTGAAAATCTTGTGTTGCCAAGTGAGCGCTTCGGGACCCGTTTCCGGCATTTTCAACGTGCTGTCGTGGAAACGTTTGGTGCCCACCATCTTGCCATCCACTTCACGGACGGGAGTTTGAATGCCCTGGGTACCCAACTCTCGCAGGAAATCGTGGCCGGTCTTCCCTGCCTGCTTCGCGTACTTCAGGAATACAGCGTAGTCGCGCCGCCCCCCGCGATTCCCGCGCATGCTCTCTTCGTACACTTCGTTGGAATCCTTCCAGTCGAAACCTTTGAAGCCCATCTTTTGCCCGATCTGCCCAACGATCCACCAGTCCGGCTTGGCTTCCCCGGGCGCATCATAGAACTTTTCGTAAATACGCATCCGGCGTTCGCCGTTTGAGCGCACGAAGTTTTCTTCGCCCCAGGTAGCGGCAGGAAACACGAAGTCCGCCATCTCCGAGCCGATGGGTTCTCGCAGGTAGATATCCTGGTTAACCATCAGGGTTCCGCCGGAATCGACCCGCTTTTTCATCTGCTCGATAGCATGTACTTTATCGTTACGCGTGATCTGATGGGGATTCCCCGTCGTGAGTTTGCGCATCATGTCTTCGAGCGACAACGACGCGGCCATTGCTCCGGTCCAAGTGGTGCCTACGACGTAGGCCATCCTGACGTGACCGTTTTCCATCCATTTATCCAGGTTCAAGGTCATGCGTCGGCGCCCGAAGAACTTCTCCGGTCCTTTCGATCTCGGGTACTTGCCACCGCTGTTCCCGCCTCGCTGATGTCCGCCGAGACGTGAAATCATGCGCCCGGGGCGATTGCCCGCGCCACAGATGAATCCAAGTGAGGCAACCGAAGCAGTATTGCTATAGTTATTCGTCCAGTAATTGCCTTTCTCGATAGCGATCGAGGTCTTCGGCCGGCTGCCGTCGGCGCGCGGCTTAGCCATCATCTCGGCGGCCGCCACGATCTGCGCTTTGGGCAAACCACACAAATTTGCGGCGTAATCCAGCTCGGATTCTTTCTGCGACAGGATCCACTTCTTGTAGTCCTCGAAACCGTCCGTCTGCACCTTGCCCCAGGTCGTGCGCCACTGCCAAGGCGTATCGCGAATGCCGCGGCCGAAGCCCGCATTGGACTCCCATTTATTGGCGGGCGGGAAAGCGGCCAGCCAACCCTCGTCCTCCCAACCGTTTTCCAGGATCTGGCGGGCGATAGCCATATGCAAGACCGTGTCGGTCCCCGGAATCAACTGTAAGTGCAAACCGTCATTTTCCAGCGCATAGGCAACCCCGGAGGTCTTGCGAGGATTGACGAAGATCTGCTTTTGACCATGATCCGCTATACCGCGCATCATGTATTCGTTCCATATGATCGTCTTTGTCTCGAAGGGATCGGTACCGCTGAGAAATACTACGTCCGCTTCGTACCAGTCATCGTAAGAGGCCGCGAAATTGTCGATGCCGGCATCCCGAAAGCCGGGCGTATCCGGTGCGTGCCCCGGGTTATCGTGGAAGGCGTGGGCGGGCGTGTTGATCTTACGTAACGCGAGCTTGGTAAGCGCATAGTTATTTTCGAAAAACTGATAAGAGTACTGTTTTTGCGCGTAGGCGTTTTCGCTGTATTTGTCGATCACATAATTCGCCATCTCAGCGAAAATGTCGGTCGCATCGTCCCACGATACTCGCTCGAGCTGACCGTTGACCCTCATCATCGGGTAGTGCAGGCGATCCTTCGTCGGGCTGTCCGGGTTATAGCATTTCTGTGCAATGCAGCCGCCGCGGATGCTGTGGTCGCCACCTTTGTTGACGACCTTCGAATCCTTATCCGGCACGACCAACACGTTATGTTTCTTACCGTTCGCGGTCACGACATTATGCATGTTCGGGCTGACCCATCCTCCCTTCAACGGACGTCTGGGGAAGTCGACACCTAATGCGTTCTCCGATGCGGTTGGGCCGCCTTCCGTACCGACGGGCCAACGATAAACCTTGTAACCGCAAGCTACGATGCAGTAGTCGCAACACGTAGTGAATACGTCTGCGTCTTTCGGTGGCAGCGGAACTTCGCTGGCCGGTACAAAATACGGTTTGTTAGCCATATCTTTTATTCCTCAAGTACTGTTCTTCGCGTAAGGCAACATTTGTGCAATATCAAATCAGACGACGTTCGCGGACCGGCCGTAGATCAACCCCCTGATACCGTTGGCGTAAATCTCCCCTTCCCTGAGTTCGAGCATGATCTGCGGCAAGCTTTCGGTCGCGTGCCCGGAGATCACGATCCCGTAGCGCGTCAAGTCAAAACGGGTAAGATGCGTACGGCAAGGCCCCATGCCTTTGTGCTTGGCGTTGTAGGCACGAAGCAAGGGCGTCCCCATATGGGGGCAGGTAGCAACGAAAGCAACGACATCTCCTTCCGCCCCGATGCCGCCGCCCGCGGGGACGCCCAACTTTACCAACATGCAAAGGGAACCTTTGTCCGGATAGGTAAAATTCACGGGTTTGTCCACCTCGAGGGCACTCAACTTCGCGATCCGTTTTTCCGGCAACGAAGTCGTATTCGCCATCATCGGCCCGTACCCCGGGACCGAAACCATCGCCGCCGCGGCGCCACTCATGCCCGCCGCCCGCAGGAAATAGCGCCGGGTCAGCTGACACGGCCGTTCTGGCTTCTCTTGCTCTTGGTCCACGCTTTTCAGTTCATCGCCCATGATTAATTCCTCGGCTGGGTTCACTTTATTGACACTCGCGTTGGAGGTTTCGGAAGAATCGGAACTTCGATCAATATTTCTTCTCCACTGAAGCCTTCCAGAAAGGCCACCAGATCTTCGATTTCTTCTTCCGTGAGGTTCAACGGCTGCAGGCGGTCGGTTTTGGTCGTAAACCCGAAATCCGCGAGTACGTAATCGTCGCCTCCCCCTTCGTTATAGAACTCGACGACCTCGTAGAGATCGTCCATGACCCCATTGTGATAGTACGGCGGCGTATACTCGATGTAGCGCAACGGTTGCGTTCGAAACTTACCCATGTCTTCCTTGTTGTGCGTACGAGGGTAGAGGCCCAGATCCGATTTTGTCGCCCGAAAGACATACTCGGGCATTCCGGCGCTGTAGTTTTGCGATCGGAATCCGATCTGATTCTTGTGGATCTCGGAAAACAACGGCTGGCGAGGCAGCCCGAGATTGTAGAACTTCTCGTCGGAGGCCAGCCGTCCGTTGTGGCACATGATGCACCGCGCTTTCCCGTTAAATAGATCCAGCCCCCGGACCTGCGCTTCGTCGAGCGCCTCGTCGTCTCCACGAAGATATTCGTCGACCGGCGAATCCACGCTCGTCAAAGTGCGCTCGAAGGCGGAAATAGCCCGCCACGCATCCATGACGGGATTTCTCGCCGAGCCGAAGGCCTTGGTGAACATCTCGACGTATTCCGGGACCATCTGCAGCCTGGCCGTCATCATCGGGACCTTGCCGTTACCGGCAATCCCCTGCGCCGCGGAAGGCGCCTGGGTTTCAAGGCTGCGCGTGTGCCCGTCCCAGAACAACTTGCTCATATAAGCGGCATTGACTACCGACTGGGAGTTGCGCCAATGCGACTGGCCCGGATAACTGCGGCTGATCGCGGAGTTCAACGCCCACCCCGCGCCTTGAACGTGGCAGGTCTGACAGCTCACGCTGCCGTCACCGGAAAGCGCCGGCTCGAAAAACAGCAGACGCCCGAGCTTGACTTTGGGATCGTCTTCGACCGGCCAGCCCTCTTCGTCCACGGTCTGGGGATTGTCCCTCGGGATCGGCGGCGGGCCCAGCGGTTCGAGGGCGGGAAACAATTCGCCGTCTATTTCGAAGAACTGCTTGCCGTCCTTCATTACCGCCACGGCCGTCTCCGCCGTCGCCGGCGCGATGAAACAGAGGAGCAAACCCGCTATCGCGACTCGCGCGCTGAGGCTCAACGCCGGGCCCGATTCGTCCCGTTTCGTATCGATTAGTTTTCGCATTGCTGTCACCTGCTGGAATCTGAAAAGTACGCGTCCCAAAGCCGTGCGAACGCGGATATGACCAGGTCCTAGTTGTCCTTTCCTACCCACTCTAAAACTTCGTATTGCGGCCACTTATCTTCCGTGTAGTCCGCCGAGCGGATCCCGAGGTCGTCGCCACTGAGGGTTTTGAGAAATGCCACGAGCGCGGTCTTTTCGGCATCGCTCAAACCGAGTGGCTTGATGAGCGGGTCCTTGTTCTTCGCTTTTCCGCCGCCGTCGTTGTAGAACGCCACCACCGCTTCCAAGGTCGGCAGCATGCCGTTGTGCATATACGGTGCGGTCTTGGAGACCTCACGCAGCGACGGAGTGACGAAGGTACCGAAGTACTTCGTATCCTTCTCGACGGCGAAATACCCCGGATCCTGTTTGAGGTTGTAGTAATTCGGCGTACCGAGAAACATCTGCTGCGCGCGCAACGTCGCGTAACGTTTAACTTCGAAGATGTCCGGGTTGACCGGGACGCCGGTGGCGTGAGCCTTGCTATCGCTCAGCATCATGCCGTCATGGCACTGGATACAATTTGCCTTGCCCTGGAACAACTCCAGCCCCTGCTTGGCGGCGGCCGAAAGCGCGTTCTTGTCGCCTTTGAGGAAATTGTCGAAAGGCACGTTTTTGGAAACGAGCGTCTTTTCGAAATCGCCAATGGCTTTGATGATCACGCCGAAATACGGTTCTTTGCCGTACGCTTCTTCGAACAACTTCACATACACCGGGATATTCTTCAGGCGCTGCCCGATAACCCGGCCGTCGGAGGACAGGAAGTGGGCATCGGTCATCGAGTCCCGCGCCTGTGTCGACAGATCGTTACCGCCGTCGAGGCGCCCGTCCCAGTAGAAATATTCGGCGAAGCGGGCATTCATGACGGTCTTGGCATTCCGGTAATGCAGAGTACCCGGATAGCCGATCGATAAAGGATCGCTGTTCGCCCAGCCCGTTTCCGGAACGTGACAGTCCGCACACGACCGATCGGCGTCCCCGGACAAGCGCTTGTCGAAAAAAAGATGCCGGCCGAGACGAACCTTCGGCTCGCTCGGAAGTTCGACATCGGGCAAAGGCGCGAGTGCTGCAGGGGCAGCGGCCGCCCCGACGCTCGCTAGGAAAAGCAACGCCGAACCGACGACAGCCGACCCTTGCGCGATTCGCCGACGCTGCAAATTGGCACCGGCCACCGTGACATTTCGTCTGCGGTCTTGCTTGTCTCTCATAGTGCTACCTTCATAACTCGAATTGACTAAACAACGCGAAGCGACCCATTCACCGCGTTCTAATCGCTAAAGACCGGTCGTTTCCGATCCCGTTTTCGGGTTCGCGCACCGGCGCCTCAGCAGATTTCTGCGCGGCAGCGCCGCCCTTCGGTAGGACCCGCAAGATCCCCCATTGGCCGACGACGGCGTAGGTCATCCTTTCGCTGATCCACATATAGTCTCCGGGGATCGCGTAGGGTCCGCCGGCCGAAAAATTGAGTTCGAGTGCTTCGGTCGGGCCGAACTGCTGCACCTCCAGCATCTCCGCCCCGGCGACGTCCGGCTCCAGCGGCCATTGGTGTCCCTCGACGCTGAATGTCGAGTTCTGCTCACCGTGGGCGCCAATCACGTGCATACGTACCGCTTCACCGGCGTCGACTTCGATCAGGGGCGTTACGGGATCCGGCGCGTTGCCGTTGCAATGGAAGGCGTCGGCCTCCGGACAATCATAGGTTTCCGCGCGCCAGGCCAACGGCTCGATCCGATAGTTGACGGCGGACAGGCCGGCCGAACTCGACGTGTACGGCATGAACGGCGTACCGATGAGATTATCTTCCTCCTGAAAATAGAGCGCGACATCACGGTAGTCGGACCGGTTCCTGTTCTGACGCAGCGTGCGGTCCACGATCACATCAGCCTGCCAACTATTCCCGAAGCCGAGGTCCTTACCACTCACCGGGTCCCGATACTTCGATCCGCGGGGCCCGATAATGATTGCGCCATACAGACCGTCGCGAAGGTTCCCGGTAATTTTGGCGTAGTCGTTGACCAGCGCCGTTGCTTCGCCGAATTCCGGGTGCGCATAGAACGTGTAAGTCTTGGTGCCGCCCGGAGCGACGGTTTGGTCACCTTTATTGCGGCCGATAGGAGCGCCCATCGAGTCATGCGGATCGTAGGCCAGCATATCCGCATGGAAGGAAACCTTCTCCTTCGCCAGGCGATTGTTCAGCGTCACCTTGATACAGTCGCCGAGGTTGGCGCGCAGGGTCAATGGATGAGGCCTGAGTTTTCCAGATTTGATGGCCGGGACTTCGCTCGCTAGCGCGAAGATCTTGCCGTCCGGATTACCCAACAACAGGTTCCGATTCGTCCCGCTCGGCGCTTCGAGGAAAGCAGGCGCGCCGGGGTGAAAATCGAGCGGAATTTCGATGGCAGCGACGTCGAACTGCTTGACGGGCGCCTCCGACGGACACACTTCGGACGCGGATTTCGGCACGTTCGACCGCATGGGCAGGGGCTGCAGTCCGTCGCGCAATTCATCCTCTACCCGCAGCAGGCCCCAACTGCCCTCGCCGAAGTGAGACAGCCGACCGCTGTGATACATATAGTCACCCGCCATTTGCTGCGGACCACCCGCTGCGGGAATGACGAGGTCATAGCGCTCGGCGATCGCGACGTGCACCGAGCTTTGGGGCCGCGCCCCGGTCAGAAAGCGCTCCAACGGGAAGTAATGCCCCTGGACATGGATCACATGGCTTTCGTTCGCCGCCTCTCCGAGTGCGCGGATGACGATCGGATCCCCGAGGTAGGCATTCAACAGCGGCGTGGCGGGATCGCCGTGGACCCCGCTGCTGAACAGCAAGGATGCGTCGTCGTTGACGTTCAAACGCCGGTGCAGGGGCTCTGCACGCATGCCAATCGAGCCGCCCGAGGTACGATCACCACCGTTGAGGTAGCTGAATGCATTGATCGGCAGGGTCCACGAATCCATGCTCCCGAGCGCGTTGATTGTCGATGGCTTCGCCTCCGGGCCCGGCTTCTTGTTGACCACAGTACCAGCAACAACCTGCGTCTCGGTGCGCGGATTGCTGTCCTGGATCTGCATCACGAATTCCCGGAAACTGCCGGTAACCTGAGAAGACACGGCTTCGTTGGTGTGAATGTCCGCGATGTTCCCGCTGCGCACGGGCTCGCCTGTCACGGGGTCGTGATAGGTCGAACCTTTCGGTTCGATAATTGTCGAGCCAAAAAGCCCGTGCCCCCACGACGTCAAACCGTATACGTGATCATGCCAATAGGTGATGCCGAAATCGGAATCGGCGTACCAGCGGTAACGCACGAACTCCGTGCTGACATATTCGCCTTTCTCGTGGTCGAACTTCAGGGACTCGGTGAAAGTCAACGTGTTGCCGTTGATTTTCTCGATCTCCCGTATATC
The DNA here is from genome assembly GCA_964523765.1 of uncultured Enterobacteriaceae bacterium. GTDB lineage: Bacteria > Pseudomonadota > Gammaproteobacteria > UBA11873. The sequence continues at coordinate 11,362 of CAZFZX010000077.1, read as the reverse complement.
CAGCCGACCCACCGCATCCATGCCGACGCCGACCAGGACGCCCTCCTGGTAGATACCCGCGTTTTCGGTTTCGATCGAAATCGCGCCAGCCTTCGACGATGCCGCTATCAGGGTATTCTGCGGCGTCCCCATGCCCTTGCCTTCGTCTTCGAGAATGGTGAACGGGCGTACGGACTGTTCGTAATTCATCCCCGTAATCACGCCATCGGAAGCCTGAACATCGAACTGCACGAAGTGGATGTGCATGTTGACCTTGCTCGAATAGAGGTTTTCTTCGTCGTCGGCGATTTCGTTGGAGAGGATCACATCCGCGCAGTCATGAACGTTCATGCGCACGACGAGCGGGATCTGGAGGGCGCTGTCGTCCCGAATCGCGGCTTCCTCTTCGTGCAGCACGTAGAGCTGTCCCAGGGGATCCACGATCGCGGGCTGTGACCCTTTGGCCTCGGACAGCGTGATCGGCGTGCTGATCGCGTGAATATTGAACTCTTTCAGCTGTCCGGGCGCCCCGGACTCACCCGGGCACAGGCTCCACGGCCCGTTTTCTCCGGGACGGGCGACATTGGCGCTTTCATCGCCATTGGCCTGGCGATGAATGGGTTCGAGAAAGGGCGCCGGGTTCTTCCCCGGGCTGAAGGGCGGCCGTTTCCCGAAGTGCGGACGCATGTCGGGGTAAGCTCGTTTTCCGGTTGCGGGGTCGAACAACAGAGGCGGACGTTCGCCGGGCTCGTTGCCCATCCATTCCGGTTTGTATTTGGCCCAGGAAACCATCGTTTCCGGCTCACCGAGATACAAGTCGCCTTCTTTCTCCCAGTTCCAGACGCTCGCATCATAGGCAAGGATCTGCTCCTTCCAATCTTCTTTGCCGCCGGGAAGACCTTTGGGCGGGAGTTGCATTTCCACCCAATCGGTCAACGAATAGAAATTGCTTGCCGCGTCGGTCTTTGCATCGCCGGCGCCGATCTCGAATCGGGCGCCGAACCACTCGACGCCCTTACCGACCAATTGCGTCGAATCCACGGCCGGGAGCATCCGCCCCCGCCTGTCCGGGAGTTCCGCCAGTACCGGCATCTCGTCGGTCTTCGCACCGTCGACCTGCAGCGTGTTGTAGGTCCGCCAGTAGGCCCACATCCCTGCCACGTAGTGGTGCACTACGTGGCAGTGATAGAGAAAGTCGCCCACCGTACGCTGACAACCGCCCGAGCCGCATTCGATGACCAAATCATGCGTTTCCGCCGGTCCCAGCGCCTGTACGTCGACACGATCCGAAGCGGTCTGAATCGGCGGGAACTTGATCGGACCATTCGCGCCCAGGCTTTCATTGGCGCTGCCGAACAGATCGAGTTCCTGTTCGAGCTCAGACTGTCGGCGCCAGCGGATCGCACCGCCGTGCAAATGATGCGAATGGAACACCTCGGTACCGCCGTGAACCAAACGCCATTTGACGGGGTCGCCCAGGTAAGACCGCGGGATCGGGGTGGAAGGGTTGCCGTTGTGATAGGCACCGTAGGATTGGGACTCGTCCATCAACCCGAACAGTTCCGCTTCTTTGCGCAGACCGTTGCCGAAAGGTTCGCTGCGGTAGTTCAGGGCTTTGCCCGCGGACAAATAGTTGTGGGCGGTCGGATCGCGCTGCGCGATCATTTCCTCGTCCATGTTGAGCGGCCGCGCCTCACCGTCACCGGTCTCGTGATAAATGACCACGAACTCCCGGAAATCCGGGCCGTCGGGATCCTCGATCATCGCGAGCCACCCGCTCTTGAGCGGTTCGCCGGTATACGGATCGAGGTGGCGGGAGCCCGCCGGCTCGACCGTGACCGATCCGAACAGTCCGGTGGCACCCTGCGTATGATTATGGCTGTGGAACTGGTGCACGCCCTCCTGCTGGTCGTAGCCGACGTGCCACTCGAAGGTCTTGGTCGCGCCGGACTCGATGTTGGTATCGGGATTCACCGATGTTGCCGGTTGGCCCGTTTCGCTCACGACCAGGCTCGATCCGTGGAGGTGAAAACTGGCGTCTTCGTCTTCGACGTCGTTCGTCAAATTGATGACCAGACACTCACCCTGGTTGACCCGAATCGCTAACGGTTGAATGACGTCGCCCTGTAAACCGTTCGAGACCGTGCCCGGATCGTCGGTCTCCCAGCGCGCTTCTTCGTTAGCCGCCTCGTCCTCGCGCACTCGATCCACGTTCTCCGTCAGCACATACATGTAGCCGGGGAAAAAGTCATGGTATTGATTGAGCGTTATCTCGACATTGATCGCGGAGATGTCATAGACCCGCCGCGGCACATTTTCGGGGCAAACGTGGCCGTTCATGCTGACTGACTCGCCCACGGTGCGCACGAGACGTACGTCTTCCCCCAGATCACCACCGAAATGGCTCCTGCCTGATTCGGTATAGGTCCCTCGCGTCGCAATCCGCTGTTTCTCGAGCAGGGTCCGCACCGTAAGGCCGCTCGTGGTCTTCCCGCGTCTACCCGTCAATCCGAGATTGATCGCGCCGGGAATGCCGCCGACCCCGGAATAGATGCTCTCATCCGCTTTAGCCGCCGCCCCGTCGTCGATCGCGTGCGCACAAGCCACGATGAGGGCCGAACCCATGGCTACCGCGTACCGCACCGCGGCGCCGCGATTCGACTCTACGCATCGCCGGGCGAGCGCACTGCCGCCGGATATGATCACTCCCACCTCTGTTTTCATTCGCTCACTCGGCTCCCGGCCGTCGTTATTGTTCGTTTGAGCTCTGACTGCCTTCGTGCGGCATCCCTGTCCGGGCCTGCGCTACTTCTTCTTTTTCCGTACCCGTGCCTTGAACTCGAAGTCCGCGCTAACCGCTGCGCCCGCCGCCACCGTGACTTCCTGCTTCTTTTCCCGCTTGAACTTCGGGTGCCAGGCAATCAGGGTGTAGGTGCCGGGCGGCACCTGATCGATCTTGAAAGTGCCGGTTTCATCCGTAAACGTGTAGTAGGGGTTCTCGACTCGTCGGAACCAGTTCTGCATGTGCTCGTGCTGATCGCACTCGAGCTTCAACACCTTGGTCTTGGCGTCTTTGAAACCGATTTCCAGATCCAGTTCGCCGTCGCCCGGCAGGTCCTCGTTATGCATCGTATTTTTGACCCGGCCTTTCGACCCGTAGGTGTGGGGGCTGTGTTTCACCGGGTCCTGGTTTCGGAATTTCATCTTCTTCCCCTGCGCGACGACGCTGGTGTACGGTCCGAAGATGCATTCTTTCGGCTTCAGGGTCAGGCCCGGAAACTCCGCGCCGCCGCCAGCCGTGTTGGAATGAAACGCTTTATCGGGCGGCCCCCCTATCACTTCTTCCTGTGGGTAGGCCTTGCCCGCATCGACCTTGTCGAGCAACACGACTACATCGGCCAGCTTGCCGTCTCTTGCACGAACCTCCTCGACGATCCGATCGTCTTCGCCGCACACCTCCGGCGTCTTTTCGACCTTGAATCGGCGCGCTTCCGGCACCGGCCCTTTCAACTGAACCGTACCCGAGATTTCGCCGCCGTCTTCGACGGCAACAACCTCGTACGCCTCAACATGACCATTTGCGAGCGCCGCCAACATCACGGCGGAGAGCGCAATCCCTACCGGCCTAGAAAAATTAAACATATTGAGGTGCCTCCTGAGGGCTTGAAAGGACAGAATTCTCGAAGGTCCCTATGTGCTCCTTGTCGAACTGCCAAGCTGTACTTTCTGTCGGCACGTTACTACAAGACTAGAATGTTAGAATACATTTCGCACGAATAGAACAGGAGAGCGGCACCGGGACGACCGCCGACGCAGCCGGCCCGCACCGATTTCCGCGCATAAGGTACTAGCAGAAATCGGGCCAACGGCGTTCGTTTCCAGAAAATAGGCCACGGAACGCTGATTGAGATCGACCATGTCGGGAGCACCTGGCGAGCGAGACGGCACGATCGACTATTCACCGTCCAACTTCACGGGGGAATCGTTTCGAACAAGTAATCTCTGAAATTGCCGGCGCCATGGTTCGCCTTGCCCCGGATTGGCCCTTCGGGCACACCGGATTTGAAAGGATCGTCTTAGTGGAACCCGGCCAATGGCTCATTTCGTTCAATCGAACCACGGTGTCCCTGCGCCCCCGACGGTCCGGTGCCGGCCGCAAATCTGTCGCGCCTTCGCCACATTGCGGTATGCGGCGGGGCTTGGGGCGTTCGTAGCGGCTAGCGGACCGATCGGGAGCTACCGGGGGCCCTTGCTTGAGCACCAGTGGCCGTGCTGCTGCGGTTCGCGAGAGCTAGGGGTTGCTGATCTTTCACATCGGCAGCTACTTGAAAAGGAAAGCCAGCGCGATCCTACTGGCGTAGTTTCGCCGCAATTTGTCGTAGCGTGTCGCGATAGCTCGAAAATGCTTCGCCCGTGCAAAAGCGTTTTCAACCAAATGACGATCGATACAAACCACAGTCCATTTCACTGTTGTCTAAAGTGTGCGTTTTCCACCGCGGGATGACCGGCTCCGAGCCCGGCAGTGATTCACTGTCGAGAGCCTTGTCCGCGATCGTGTGCTCAGCGCAAGGCGCAGCGCTTCGCAACCGCGTGGGGCGCTGGCGATCGGTACCGGGAACCTCCGAGCGACGGGCTTTTCTTTGCTGCCGCCGTAGCAGTTTCGTAGTCGGCCGTATGCGCGTGGGCCTTCGCCCCGACCGCATTTCATGCCATATTGCTTAGTGATAGAGTAGTCATTCAGTGTGTGTACGCCTTGGGGTAGGTCGCGGCGGGCGCACCGAAGCACGCGCGAAAGCGGTACCGGGAGGCCGGGCTAGTCCCGCGCTAAGCGGCTGGATCCGTCGCGCGGCAAGTGGGGAATCGGCCCGATTCCGAAGGGATTCTTGGGGTCGGCAAAGCGAGCGCTCGACCTGCTTCGGGGCTTTCGCAGGGAGCGAGAGGAAAGAATGTCTGACAACAAACAGAATGGCGCCACGCAAAAGGAACGCGCCGCGCGCGTGCAGCCGGCCGAGCGGCGCCGGCAACTTACCCGGTGCGCGGTACAGGTGTCTGGGCGCTGTGGCCTCGGCAATGCGGGTCACGCGCAAGTCGCCGACGAGGCGGGCGTCTCCACGCCGACCGTGTTCCTCTATATGCCGAATCGCCAGGCGCTCATCAACAGCGTCCTCGCCGAGGTCGACGACTATTTCGTCAACCTCGTGGGCACTGCGGCGGCCAGCGCAACGGGCGCCTCGGGGAAGCTCCTGGCGGTTGCGCAGGCCTTCGCCGCAGCCATCGACAGCGACCCGGATCACGTCAAAATCTTTCTCAACTGGAGTACGGTAGTCCGCGCGGAAAGCTGGCCGCAGTATGTCGATTTTCAGGACCGGATCCTCGCCATGCTGGAAACGATTATCAGAGACGGTTTGAGCCGCGGCGAGATTGCCCCGGAAGTTAATCCCGTCTGGGGCGCCCACGTGGTCATGGGATCGGCGCATATGATCGCGCAAATGAAGTTTCGCAACCGCGATCAAAGAGAAATCAACGAGTTCCTCACCGCGTTGATCCGCGGGGCGTTGTCGGGTCGCGTTTGACGGCGGGCCGACCAGAACGAGACACCGGACGAGGGTTTCCGGGTAGGCCGCTCGGCCCGGCGACGGGATCTGCGGGTAAGCTTCATTGCGGAGCCTTGATTCGACCGCCCTTCCGGTGAGCCACGACCACCCTCATTCACATCAGGCGGCGCTGAGCGCCGGCAACGAGCGGCGAATGTTTCAAGCGCTGGTGATCACCGGCGGCTTCATGCTCGCCGAGGTCGTCGGCGGCGTCCTCTCCGGATCGCTGGCGCTGCTCGCGGACGCGGGCCACATGTTTGGCGACTTTGTCGCCTTGACCCTGGCGTGGGCCGCTTTCCGCGTCGGGCAAAAAACCCCCGACCTGCGCCGTAGCTTCGGCTACCATCGATTTCAAGTACTCGCAGCTTTTGTCAACGGCATCGCACTGCTCGGCCTCGCGGCGTGGATCACCGTTACGGCGGCCGCCCGCTTGATCGAGCCGCAGGAAGTACTGGCGCGACCGATGCTGATCATTGCTACCCTCGGACTCGTGGTCAACCTGGTGGTGTTTCGCATACTCACCGGCGGCCACCAGACGAATTTGAACGTTCGCGCTGCGGCACTGCACGTGATGGGGGATCTGCTGGGCTCGATCGCCGCGATTGGCGCGTCTCTGATTATTCTGTTTACGGACTGGATGCAGGCAGACCCGTTGCTTTCGATGCTCGCGGCGGCGCTTATCGTTCGTGCCGGGTACGCGGTCGTCAAACAGTCCGGTCACATCCTCCTGGAGGGGACACCGGAAGAAGTCGACCCGGCGCAGGTCGGCGCACAACTGACATCCCGGATCCCCGAAGTGCTCGACGTCCATCACGTGCATATCTGGTCGCTCACCGACGAACGCCCGGTCCTGACCCTGCATGCGCGCGTCGTGGAGACCGTAGAACACGACCGCATCATGAGCGAGATCCACGAGGCCTTGGATTCCTTGTTCGGCGTTTCGCATGCCACCGTGCAATTGGAGCACGGCCCCTGCCCCGATGAAATCAAGGGCCGGTAGCGGAGATGTCGGGTTCCGCTTGCGCTAACCCGGCCTACGATTTACTACCCGGACGCCGACTGCTGCGGCCTACTCGAACCAGCATGGTGCGCTCGGCGATCGTTTTTATGCTGGTCCTGTGCGGCGCGGTCGACGAAAGCCCGGCAAAGGATCACGGCCGCGTCCTTTTTTGCGAACACATCGTCGTCTATGTGAGCGCAACGTGCCCGCATTGCGCACTGGCAAGAGAATTCTTGGCCGATTTGAACCGACGAGAACAGCGCCTGCGGATTGACTACCGAGAGGTGACGCAGGATGCGAACGCACGCAAAGAGTTTTTTCGGCTGAACGAGCAAGAAGGCATCAAGCGGCCGGGAGTGCCGACTTTTGATATCTGCGGCCGGATCGTCATCGGACTCGATGAACGTGCGGTTCGCGATTCCCTTTACGGTACGAGCGACGCGGCGCCGGCGACGGGTGTCGAGGTGCCGCTCATCGGCCGGGTCAGTCCCGCCACCGTCGGACTCCCGGCTTTTACGATTGTTCTCGGGCTGGTCGACGGTTTCAATCCGTGCGCGATGTGGGTGCTTCTGTTCCTGCTCAGCATCCTGGTCAATATCAAACAGCGAGGCCGCATCCTGCTCGTCGCCGGGACCTTCGTTCTGATTAGCGGGGTCACCTATTTCGCGTTCATGGCCGCATGGCTGAACGCATTTCTGATCCTCGGTTACTCGCGGCTACTGCAGTTATCTCTGGGCGGTCTCGCGATCCTCGTCGGCTCGGTTCATCTGAAGGATTTCTTCGCTCTGCGTCGGGGCGTGAGTCTGAGCATTCCGGATGCTGTGAAGCCACGGCTCTACGAACGCGTTCGCCGCATCGTCCGCGCCGAAAATCTTCCTATAGCGCTCGGCGCCACGGTATTGCTCGCCGTTCTGGTCAATTTCGTCGAGTTGTTGTGTACCGCCGGACTACCCGCCGTCTACACGCAAATCCTCTCCTCCCATGACCTCGGCACGGCGACTCGCTACGGCTATCTCGTTCTGTATAACCTGGCCTACATAGCCGACGACAGCGTCATGGTCGCGATCGCCGTCGTTACGCTCAGCCACCGCCGCTTGCAGGAGCGCGGGGCCCAATGGCTGAAACTGCTGAGCGGTGCGGCAATCATGGCCCTCGGTGCCACGTTGATCTTCGCGCCCGGAAGCCTCTCGTTCTGACGATGTACGAAAATCGCACCAACCGGCCGCACGCAGGTCGAGTTAAGCGCGACAGCGCCGTAACCCGACAATGGATGAATGCGTCGGGTTACGCTTGCGCTAACCCGACCTACGATTCTGATCTACTGCTCCGCCAACCGACCTGTCGGCCGTCAATGCGGCTCGATATGGATCGAAATATCGTGAACTTCGAACCGCTGCTCCATCAGCGCTTCGACCCGGTCGGCAATTTCATGCGATCGTGCGATCGAAAGTTCGGCATCCACGGTGATGATCATATCGACCGCCCGGTGTGGTCCGAGCCAGCGCGAGCGCACGGACTTGACGGATTCGACGCCCTCGATTCTCGTCACCACGAACGAAATCTCGAATGGATCCACCGCGAACTCGTCGACCAATCCGGGAAGCGCTCGTTTGAAAAGCCCGTATGAGAGATACAACACAAGGCCGGCGACGCCAAGCGCACAAACCGTATCGAGCCAGCCGAAACCGATACTCGACAACTGCCAGCCGACAATGACCACCGCCGTCGTCAGAACATCGGATAAGGTGTGGCTCGCATCAGCGATGAGAATATCGGAATCCAATTTCTTGGCCCAATAGCGCTCCCACGTCGCTAGCACCACATTTGCGGCGAGCACGACCCCCATCAGCGCGAGCCCCCAGTCGCTACTGACAACCTCGCTGGATTCCCGCTGCAGCGCGCGCAATATGAGTTCGAAGCCGAGCACGGTTAACAGCCCGGCGAGGCCGAATACCGCGAGTGTTTCGAATTTTCGGTGCCCGTAGGGATGTTCCCGATCGGCGGGTTCATTGGACAGACGGATAACGAACCAGGCAACGACGTTGTTGGCGGCATCGCTCAAGGAGTGAATGGCGTCACCCAGGACCGCCAGCGAACCCGTTGTCAGGCCCACGATCACTTTTAACACCAAGACGAAAACGTTCGCCAACCCTTCGATTAGAATTACGCGCTGAACCGACTGGCTAACGTTTTTTCGCACTCCCTCCGATGAGGTATCCACCGTAATCTCAAAAGCCGCCGATTTCGAAACGCCTGCACGATTGCATTATGCCCGGTACTCGTCAAGGTTCGACCGGGAGATCCGGCGCACCTCATCGCCGGTCAGTACGACTGCAGAAACTCGAGATACAAAATAAGTTCGAGAATGCGGCCGCGAACTAGAGTTTCGTCACCACCTTCGATGGATTGTTTATAGCGATCACCCCAGATCGGCATACCCGCACGACCATGCGCCAACGGGGCGTTCCGACCGTCGATCGCGTTGTAGACCTCGGTAAAAGGAAACGAACCATTGTTCCTTTTAGAAAGAACCGTCAGGTCGGGCGGTTCAACTTTCAGGATCTCCGCGAACGCGCCGCCGCCGCTGGCGTCGAGACCGTGGCAGATACCACAGTTTCTTTCGAATCGCTCCTTACCGGCTGCAAGCGCGGCGCTCTCCAGGCTGGGACGCGCCGACCCCTCGGCGCTGACAACCGTACACAGTATCGCTAGGATTGCGACCGACCACGGTGCTGCCGCCAGGCGCACTAACGTCCGAGCGTCCGCGACCGGGCGGGCAGCGCTTCGTTTGTTGGCTTCGGCTTTGAAATCCGCATCGCTCGCTGCGCTCATACCGCTATCCCCTGTTTGCCATCCAAAAAGGATCTTGCTATGCACCCTAATCTCGCCAAAGCGATCCGCGCTTGACCCGTGTCATTTTCGCTTCGGCTTTTGGTAGAGAAGTTGACGTACATCAATGCCCTACGGGATACAACCGGTAAATTTGCAAGTGAAGCAATACGAAGCTGCAAGCAGAGGGGGCGCTATGTTTATAGTCTCGAGCAACCGCCGTCTGAAAGCGTGGGCGACCGTCGCCGCAATAGCCGTAACCGGGGTCCTCGGCGCGTGTGGAACCGACCCGGCGCCGGTGCGAGGCTTCGTGCTACCGGAAGGCGATGTGCAACGCGGTCAAGAGGTGTTTGCTACTGTCGGATGCCGCGACTGCCATACGATAGCGGACGTCGACATGCCTCCTTTCGACGCAGGCCGCGTGTTGAATATCGAACTCGGCGGCGAAGTCTACCGCGTGAAAACTTACGGCGAACTGCTAACTTCTATCGTCAACCCCAATCACATCGTGTCGGCACAATACCGCGCGATGCTCGATGCCGAGGAAAGAAAGGATCCGCAATCGCCGATGCCCGAATTCAACGACGTCATCAACGTGACGCAGCTGATCGACCTGACGGCATTTCTACATACGCGATACGAATTGCTGGCGCCGCAATACCGCGGATACTATTACGGACCGTGAACGGAACCGGCAGGCCCGAACTCTTCGATGACGCTACCTGTGATAATGTAGATGTGTAACTGCGCGGGGAAACCTAGATGAGTACCGAGATTTCTAAAATTCTACTCGCCACCGATGGATCAGAAGGCTCGATGCACGCGGCCAAATTCGCCGCGACCGTCGCCCAATCGCTTGGCGCCAAGGTCACCATACTAACGGTCCATGACGACGACGTGTTGATGTTGCATGCAATGGGTCCGGCCGTGTGGCCGGCGGCGGTTCCGGACGCATCGTTGAACGTCGAAGAAATCAAGACCGCGACGGAAAAAAAGGCTGCAGAGACGACGCTCGCGGACACGAAAGCGGCGCTCGGCGAACTCCCCAATGTCGATGTCGACCAGATCTGGGGACATACCGCCGAGGCGATCTGCGATTACGCGAGCGAACAGGCCTTCGACCTCATTATCATCGGATCGCGCGGTCGTTCCGTGTTCGCGCGTCTGTTGCTGGGCAGCGTCAGCACCCAGGTCGCACACCACTCGCCCTGCCCCGTAACCATCGTGCATTGAAAACCCGGCCGAGCGCGCACGAGTAATTTGGCACCTATGCGACTATCGAAGGTCTTCTGCAGTGTGGTCGGGGTGGCGGCATTGTGCGGGTTGCCGCTCGAACCGTCGGCCGAGCAAAGCACGGCCTCGATAATGCACGAGGTGTACGACGCCATCGCCTACCTCCTGCCGCTGAGCTTGCGTGATCCTGCCGATAGCACGATCTGGGACGGCGGCCTTATTGAGGATAAGTTGCAGACGCTCGACTCCGCATCCGCAACGCTGAAGCAGCACGCTGACGAAGAAGAACAGGAGTTCCGGTACCTCGCCCGGTCGTTCGACGAACTGACCAAGGATGTGCGCAAAGCATTTTCCGACGAGTGGCCGGAATTCGCGTATTTCTCGATGATGGACTTGGTCCAGCATTGCGTCGCTTGCCACTCGCGCTTGGCCGCGCCGTCGCAATCCTTGTTCGGCCAGCGTCTCATCGCGCGTATGGATACCCGCGAACTGCCGCCTGCCGACGTAGTCAAACTCTACGTCGCGGTACGCCAATTTGACGCCGCGCTACGCGCTATCGAGAAGATCCTCATGGACCCGGGCTTGCATCCTATCGAGGCAGACTACAGCAGCTTGACGGTCGACTATCTCAGCATCGCCATTGCTGCTAAGCGGTCGCCCGGAACAGCGGAGAGTTTTTTGCGCCGGTATCTCGCCAGACCCGATCTACCTTTCTACTTGCGCCGTC
>CAZFZX010000076.1:0-19532 GCA_964523765.1 uncultured Enterobacteriaceae bacterium | reverse complement strand
CGTTCGACGGGCACTTTTTGCCCTTGACATCAGGGGGCCTCATAGGTGTTGGGTGTTCTCGCAGCGATGGACGGTTAACGGCAGCTTTGGGGATAAGCTTTAGCGAACGGCGGCAACGGATCCGGGATCGGGATTCCGGGGCGGCGGACCGGATCAGCGGACGCGGCGTCACCGAAGAAGACCGAACCAAGCCAGGCGAAATCTAAATGTTGTGAAAATGCAACGATAATAGAAGGTTTGTTCACCGGGTTTTCACGCAAGTGGGTCATTCTTGCTGGCTTTTCTGCAACAACACCGAGTATACTTCGCGCAACAGCGTCAGGGTGACGGACCCGAGATGCATCAATGGCCGCCGGACACGAAAAACCCCTCAGGGGTACGGCGGAAGAACACGTTCCAAGTAACTTGGAACCAGGTGGGGATCTTCTTTGTGAAAACAACTCTTTCGACTTTGTCTTGCCTCGGACTGACGATGAGTCTGGGCATTTCCGGAATCGTTTCGGCTGCTGTATTGGAAGAGGTCGTCGTTACGGCGCAAAAGCGCGAACAACGAGCGCAGGACGTGGGGATCGCGGTCACAGCTTTTACCGGTGAGCAACTGAATTCGCTCGGCTATACAAATGCCCAGGAAGTCACCGCATTGGCACCCGGCGTCAGCACGATCCAACCGAACGGCCCGTCGAATTACGCCATCGCAATCCGCGGGTCGGCGCAAAACGACTTCATCAGCAACCAGGAAAGCCCGGTTTCGGTGTATATCGACGAGGTGTATGTCAGTCAGATGTCGGCCGCGGGCTTCATGCTGTTCGATACCGAGCGTGTGGAGATCTTGCGCGGTCCGCAGGGCACTCTATACGGTCGAAACGCGACCGGCGGTCTGGCGCACTACGTCACCCGCAAGCCCACCGCGGAGAGAAACGGCTACGCCAAGATCACCGGCGGCGAATACGAGCAGGTGAAATTTGAGGGCGCCCTCGGCGGCGCGCTGATGGATAACCTTTTCGGTCGGATCTCGATCGCGACCCACCACAACGGTGGCTACGTCGAAAACCGCGTACTCGGCGACGACATCAATAATGCCAACGATTACGCCGGTCGCATACAACTGCTGTTCACACCGACCGACACCATGGACCTGCTCCTGAACGGACGCTATGCGCTGCAGCAAATCCGTACTGGTGGCCCGTTCGAGAACATGTCCTCGCGAAGTACCGACGGATTTACGGGTTTCAACACTCCGGCGCTCACGAACTTTAACGGTTATCGCGACGGCGACGGTGACGTCCACGCCGGCGATTACGACGCCTTCGGCCATCAGGATATGGAATCCTACGGTGCCAGCGCGACCTTCAAATGGGATATCAATGATCGTGTCAAAATGACGTCGATTACCGATTTCCAACATATCGATCGGGACTACTTCGAGGATTCCGACGCCTCGCCAATTGCGGACTTCCATTTCTTCTTGTCTACCGACGCCGACCAGTGGTCGCAAGAGTTGAGGTTCAACGGGGGATTCGACCGTACCCAGTGGGTGGCCGGGTTTTATTATCTGAACATCGAAGTGAACGATGCGAATGGCGGGGAAACGCCGTTGCTCGGTTTGATTGGGCCGTTCGGTTTACCGCCGGCGGGGCTGACAGACTCCCCGCTAGGGGCATTCGGCGCGATAGAAGGTGACGGCACCTTCATCGGCAACGACAGCCCGTATACCACGCAGACCGAGTCCTGGTCGCTATTCACCCAGGCAGAGTACGACATCAACGATCAATGGACGGCGATCATCGGTTACCGTTTCATCAACGAAGAGAAATCCCACAAATACGCGAACAACTTCGTGGATTTTCAACCCGGGATGAAGAACCGCAACGGCAACCCGAATATTCTTGCCGTTGCCGCAACCTACGCCGGCGAGACCGACAAGACCTTGTGGTCGGCCAAAATCGGGCTCGACTGGCAACCGAATGACGACTGGCTTTGGTACGTGACCTGGAACCGTGGCGTCAAAGGCGGCGGCTTCAATGCGCCGCTGGACATGACCGGGCTCGTGGCCAATGACGCGTTGTTTGAATTTGAGGACGAGAAACTCGATGCCTACGAGGTCGGTTTCAAGGTGTCGCTGTTCGACGGGATCGCGCGCCTCAACGGCTCCGGATACTACTACGACTATGAGGATTATCAGGCGTTTCGGATCGTCGGCTTATCGACGTTCATTTTCAATGCGCCGGCCAACAGCCATGGCTTCGAACTCGAACTGCAGACCTCACCCTTAGATGGTCTCGATTTTCTGTTCGGGGTCGGCTATATCGATGTCGAAATCGAAGGCGTGGACCTTGGCATCGGTCGCGGTATAGAGGACACGGTGCCGGTGCAATCGCCCAAATGGAATGTCAACGGTCTGTTGCGTTACCAATGGCCGCTGTACGACGGCGACATCGCTGTCCAGGGCGATTTCCAATACCGGTCGGAACATTTTTTCAGCCTGACGCGATCCCAGTCGGTCACGGAGGACGGCTACGTCCTCGCGAATGCCCGGCTGAGTTATACGACGTCTGATGAGCGCTGGCAGGCCGCGGTATTTGTCAACAACATCATGGACGAGGAATATTTGGTCCAGACTTTCGACGTGGCGGCCGTTTTCGGATGGACGGAGCAATACTATGGGTTGCCGCGCTGGGTCGGCGGCAGCGTCCGGTTTAATTGGGACTGATCGAGGCCAGGTAGCGAAAAAGCGGCGCCAAGCGCCGCTTTTTTTTGTTTTGTACCCCAACTATTTCGATTAGGATTGTTGTCATCGACCGGGGTCCGATTTGGCCGAACTACCGATGGGTATTCTGCGGAAATCAAGCGTCATCGCGACCAGCGTATTGATCGTCGTTGTCTTCGTCGTGCTGATGAGTCCGATCCGTTTCGACCTCGACATCGGTCTTATCCCGAATTGGCTGAGCTGGGGCGCAAATGACCGGCTAAACGATGTCAACGATAGCGGGCTACGAGACGGCCGCGAACTTAGGGGAGTGGGCGAAGGAGTTTTGGGGTCAGATCAAGAACTGACCGGAGTTGTTGATCCGACCCCAGATATGCTCACGATCACGATTCACGGTGGTACCCCGGAAGCGGCGTCGCCTGTTTCCCCGGAAAGATCGGACGCGAAGTAACTAACACGATGGTTTAGGAGGCCGAACACGATGCAGATAAATTGCTGGAACGACGAGGTGGAATACGACTACCCGAGTTTGGTGGACGGCTTGAACCGTTATTTGCGCTTGAAGACCGTGCCGATCGGGATGAAGCGTTTCCGCACCGTCGCCGAGATGGAAGCGATCCCGCGTTTGCGGCGGCCCGATCCAAAAGAAAAGCTGGCCGCCGATCAGGTTGTCGGACAGAGCCGCTGGCTGGGTTGGACGATCGGTATCACCATGGACAATCTGATGGGTGCTCAATGCGGCGCAGTTATGGGTCTGCACCCGCGTACGGACGAGTGGCTGCGCGGCGAACAACTCACCGGTGTCTGGTACGGGACACTCGAAGACAGCGGCGCGCACCAGCAAGCGATGAGTTGCGCTGCCGCGGGCGAGTACGAGTGTCTGGTCGTATCCCCGCTCACCTCAGGAAGGCTCGGCAACCCGGACATTTGTCTGATCTATGGTACCCCGGGGCAAATGATCACGTTTATCAACGGCCTTCAGTACCAGAACTACAAGAAATACAGCTTCACCTGCGTCGGCGAAAGTGCGTGCGCCGATTCATGGGGCAATGCCTTGAAAACCGGCGAACCTTCGCTCTCGATTCCGTGCTACGCCGAGCGAAAATTCGGCGGGGTGCTCGATGAAGAAATGCTGATCGCGCTGCCGCCGAGCTACCTGCCGCAAGTTGTCGAAGGTTTAGCATCGCTAAGCAAGAATGGATTGCGTTATCCGATCCCGAATCACGGTATTCAGAAATCGCCGCTCGACAGCATCCAGGCGAGTTATGGAAGCAAGCACGCTTGATTGACGGTTTCGGCAACCGTCCAAGTCTCCGTAGGTTGGGTTAGGCGCGTTAGTGCCGTAACCCAACAGCCGCAATTGGGTGCGTCATGCAGACCTGTCCTTACGGTAGCGGGTGTTCGATGTTGCCGACGGGTGCGTTAAAGGCATCGCTCAGGATCCGATCGATATTGTCTCCGGTGAGCGCCTGCAAGAACGCGACGAGGTCTGATTTCTCCAGCTCGTTCAGACCGAGTGGGCGGACGAGCGGGTCCAGGCGTTCGTTGTCGATGCCACCGCCGTCATAAAATTCAACGACGGCGGCCAGCGTCGTCAGCGATCCGTCATGCATATAGGGCGCAGTGAGTGCGACGTTGCGCAGGGTCGGCGTCCGGTACTTCCAACGGTCGTCCGGGTCCTGTGTGATTTCGTAATAGCCCAAATCGGCCGGTGGCGGTTCCGAAGACTCGACGACGGCCCCGGCGTCGACTTCGATGAAGACACCGGGCGCCAGCAACACCCTGCGCGGTTTAGTCGATGGCGGTTTCATGGAGCGCGCATAGCCGATCCCTGTGTTGTGCAATTGATGGTCGGTGAACAGGGCGTGCGTGTTTTCGACTAGATGGCACGCGTTGCATCGTCCTTTGCCGGAGAAGATCGCGAAGCCGCGCTGCGCTGCTACTTCCATCGCAGCGGCCTCGCCGCCATAGCGCCAGCGGTCGAACCGGCTGTTGGCCGACACCAGGGTTCTCTCGTAGCTGGCGAGGGCCATTCCGATATTGGCCATCGTCGCGCCGCGCCCGGCGAACGCCTGTTCGAACAATCCTCGATAGTCGGGTAGCGCGCGCAGTTTGTTGACGACCGCGCTCACCGAGGGGTTCGCCATTTCATTCGAGGCCAGCAGCGGTCCCCAGACCTGATGCTCGAGGGTATCGTCGCGGCCGTCGTGAAAGAGCTTCCGGTGATAGCCCACGTTATAGATCGTCGGACTATTGCGGCGAACGGTCTTGCCCTCGACGCCGACTGCGGTAGCGAGCTCGTTATGGGCAAAGCCTTGTTCGGGCACGTGGCACATGGCGCAGGAAACGGTGTGGTTCAGCGAGAGCCTGCGATCGAAAAACAGTTTTTGCCCGAGCGAGACTTTAGCCGCAGTCAGCGGATTGTCCGCCGGCGGCGGTAGCGGGGGTAACCCCAGTGGCGGCGGGTCGACCGTACTCCACAGATCCTGGTTTTCGCCGCGACGGTTGGGGAGATAGCTGGAGCGGGTTTCGTAATCATCACGTTCATAGCCATTCTTGTCGTCGCCCGCGCCGTGCAGCTTCGAACTCGCCACGGTGGTCTTACCGGCGGGCGGCGCGGGATCAACCAGCAGGATCGTCTTGATATCGTTGATGATGGTGTCCGCATGCAGGAAAGAGACGCTGTAGATGTTGCGGATCCGGCGTTCGGGGTCGATCAGATACACCCGGAGGATGTGCGAATAGGCGCCGACGGCATTGCCCTTGTCGTCATACTCCTTGGCGATAGTTTGGTCGTAACCCTCAATGATTGGCTCGAGCGCCGCTTCATTTTCGCACGTCAGAAAATGCCAGTCCGCGTCGGCGGGGCGAAACTTGTTGGCGTAATTCCGCATCACCGTCGGGGTATCGTGCGTTGGATCGAAGCTCAGACTGAGCAGACGTGTACGGCCGCGTAAGCTCGGGTCTTTCTCGATCCGTCTGGCCACTTGGCTCAGTACAAACGTCGCAAGCGGGCAACCGTTGACGTCGTCACAGGTCGTGTAGATAAAGCTCATGAGGACGGGTTTGCCGCCTAACAGGCTTGCCAGTGAGCGCCGTTTCCCACCGGTATCGACAACCTTGCCGTCACCGGCGGTACCCAATATCGGCAGGCTGTAGCTACCGGCGGCGGGCGCGGCGAACGAGAGGTCGGAATAACCCGGCGCCAGGATCTGTGGTGGCGCTTCGTCTTTCGAGCCGCCGTGGGCGTGGGCACCGACCGTGGCACCCATTGCGCCCGCCAGCAGGGTTAGCCGGCAGACCGTAACGACATCGGCTTTTCGAGACCTGCCGGACGACATTAATGCTCAGCGATGAGCGTGTCCGCCGGTTGAGCCGGACGCGTGCCGTAAAGCGCGCGGGCGCCAAAGCGCATCTGGTGCGGATGCCCGAGTTTCGCGGCGCCAAAGTCAATCGTGAACTTGTGCGTTAGCTTGTCATTTTCCCAGGTGTACGCCTTGAAATAGTCCAGGTCTTCTCCCTCGGGACCGCCTTTCTTGTCCCAGTTTCCTAGCAATGACGACGTGTAATAGACACGTTTGCCGTCCCAGCTTTGGGAAACCATGTTGACCTGAGCGCCGATCTTCTCAGTGAAAATCTCTTTTGGCGCGTGCGGATCGGAGATATCGAACAACCGAGTCATACCGTCGTTCCAGGTGTTGACCCACAGCTGTTGGTCGTCAGCGGTTATGGAGATGTCTACGGGCAGCGGGATCTTGCTCGCATCGGCGATGTCGGCCACTTCTTTGGCCTGCCACTCACCCGCATCATCTTCGTAAATCAGCCAGATCTTCGAGGTTAGCGCGGTGGTCGTGAAGCAGTAATTATTTTGCGGTCCCCACGCGCAGCGGACTTCCAGCGGTGCGCCGGGTACATCAAAGATCTTCTTCGGTTTGCGCGTATGCAGATTCCATAATACGACCGTGTTGCCGAATCGCTTCATGGCTTCCGTATCGGCCATCATCTTGCCGAGATCCATCATGTAGTTGTTCCAACCGGTAAACGACGACGTCACCATGACATTGCGGCGCGGTAACACGCGGACGTCGTAACCGTAACCGTCGGCGAACTTTCCGCTCTTCGTGGCGCCCCCAAGGTTCGCATCAGTCGGCATCCAGTAAGTAGCGACGAAGTCGCCGGCATTGGTGTATTCGACCATGGCGGTACGCCCACCGTGGTCCTTGTCGTTCGAGAGTCCGGTGACGAGCATTCTGCCCGGGAGGGCATAGGTTGTATGCGGCCCGACCACGCCGCCGCTTATAGCCGTGAAATCGTTAATCGTCTTGTGTAGTGAGGGCTTCGACGGGTCGCTGTGGACGTCGAAAATGAAAATCTTATTCGTATCCAGGCCGCCCGCCCATAAATAATGCCGGTCGTCGGTGAGTCCGGAATGATGCGCCTCGTTACGGCCGCCAACGGAGAGGGCGTCGATGATCTTGCCGTATTCGGGCGAATTAGGGTTGACATCCACCGTAACCAGTTTGTCCTGGCCATCGCCCATGCCCCGGACGCCGAGAGTCCAGATGTAGACGTAATCTTCCTGACCTACGATCTTGGCCATGTAGGGCGACATGCACGTCTCGTCGGCGCTGGCCGTCAAAAGGGTGAACGGCAGCAGCGTGGCGCACAGGACGGCAAACCGTTCGGTGAAGCGCCGTACCTTTGGTCCCTGACTATTTCGCATTCTCATGGCATCCTCCCCGTCGGTTTAGCGGTTGCGATCGATTGTAACGATGGGGTCTGACACGCAGATCACGGTGGCCATTTTCACGATTGCTCGTCATGCAGAACCCACGGTTGATATTTGAGAATTATTATTAAAACTTGATCATAGTCAAATATAAGCTTAAAGGGGTGTGCTAGCGACTTCAAGCTGCACTGCAATTTGCCGGGCAAGCGGTTTGGCGCCGGGCTTCCTCGACGGCCGGAAAATGTAAGGCAGCCGCACCGGTGTTGCGGCCGCGCGATCGTGACGGGTTAGGGGAACGGTGGAAAGCCGGAGAGGACCATCCGAATCGGAGGGGCGGGGTCCAGCATTTTCGAGTACCGTGGCCCCGAGGACCGATCCTGGGTATTAAAGGTATTTTGTATTTTGAATCTGACCGACATCATCGCCGCGCTGGGCCACATCCGCACGAAATACGGCGGTGAACCGCGTTTGCGGCGACGGGGCCTGATACGAGCCGCGCGGCGCTGCCCAATCGAGAGCGCGGCTCAGCTGATCCATTATCACGAGTTGCTCCTGTTTTTGTGCGCCTTTCCCGACGACCGGACCATGCTCGGCCTCGCGGTCGGCGAACTGAGAAGAGTGCGCGAGGCGGCGAAGGCGATGACCGCGCGCGGCCGTCGTGTGGATCTGAGGAAACTCGAAGACTCAGGCGTTGCCGGAACGGTGTCGCACTGTCAATTTTCGATACAGAAAGCGACGTGGCTGGCCGAGCGCTACCATCGTGACACCGAAATAAAATAGCATGGGAAGACGAATCGGCTGGTAGCGGACTCGAAACGATGCTCGGAACGCTCGTCGAGTCCATCGAGATGAACGGGCTCGACGACGTTTCGATTAGCACTCAGGGCTGGTTCGCCATGGCGCGCGGCGCTCAAGCGCCGAAGCGTGAATCCGATCTGCTGTGGGTGTTGCGTCATTTCGCGCGGCTCGAACTGAAACCACAGTTTCGCGACAAGGTGTTCGATTTGCTGGAACTCAGGATCCGGTGGCACTTGCGCCTTGCAGCGGCGTCCCGCACTTTCGGGCGCCTGCCGAGGCGTACCTTGGAGTTCCAGCAGAAACCCCTGTCGCGTACGGTGGATGTAGCAGGCGTGTTGAGTCAACCGCTCGCTAAGGGTGGGCGCTGCGCGCGTTCTCGCGCATCAGACCTGATCGATACAGCGCGCTCGGCGCTGGCCGTGCGTCATCGGGAAACCGATCCCGTGACCTTCGCCAGTGCCGATGACGTCGCTCTATTTGATATGGGCGCGGGCATCGACGTCGCGCTGTTCGGGCATGCCCCCGGACATCGGACGCCGATAGAGACCTATTATGGTTACCTGTTGGCCAAAAACCGTGTGCCTATCGCTTATGGCGGAGGCTGGATTTTTTGTGGTCGCTGCGAGATCGGCTTGAATATCTTCGAGACGTTCCGGGGCGGCGAGAGCATGAATACGTTCGCACAATTGCTGCGGCTGTACCGGTTCCATTTCGGGATCGAGCGTTTCACGGTCGATCCCTATCAGATTGGTTCGGGTAACCCGGAGGCGATTCGCACCGGCGCCTTGTGGTTCTATTTTCGGTACGGATTTCGCTCGCTCGATGCGCGCTCGCGGAACGTCGCCGAGCGCGAATGGACGCGAATGCACGAAGGCGGCGACTACCGCACGTCGCCGAGCGTGTTACGGCGAATAGTCGAATATCCGCTCGAGTTGGTGCTCGAACCCGTGACGCGCGAACAGTTGTTCGAGCCGGTCGAGCTGAGCTTGGGCGTTACCCGTTGGATTGGCGCGCGTTTCCATGGCGAACGCGAGCACGCCCGGCGGTGGTCCATTGGCCGGGTGCACCGAGTGCTCGGGCCTATTGATCAATCTCGCTGGCGCGAGGCCGAGGTTACGGCGTTCAATGATTTTTGTCTGTTGATCGCCCCGATTCGGGATCTGGCGCGATGGCCGGCGGCCGACAAGCGTAGCCTCGTTCGGTTAATGCGCAGCAAGGGCAGTCTCAGGGAGCGGTTGTTCGCTGCAAGGCTCAAGCGACACTTGCGGTTGCGCGCGGCGTGGAAAGCAATTGCCGACGCGGCGCGCGGGCTAGGAGACCGGTGAACTCTCGGATCGCTTGAGGTGAACGCTAAATATGCGTTCCAAATTATCGATCAGTTTCGGAATAAGGGCCGGCGGTCGTGCATCGTCGCCGTCATACCGGCCCCGGATCAAGTCCGGGGTGACGGGCGCGGGTATAAGCACGAAAGCGAAGCATCTTTTGGAACGCATATTCAGGCGTCACCGGATGCGTGGTTCGATCGCCGCAAGGCATCACCGAATTTCAACAGGAACTGCAGCGTTTGTTGTGTTTCCGGTTTAGATATCATCGAAAGAGTCGAAAACAGGCCTCCGGTTGCGGGTGTTTTCGCCGTTTCCGAAGCCGCGGTATCGAGCGAGTTCAGGACATCGTCAGCCAACGCCGTCATCGCCTCGCTACCGAGCGTATTCGCCATCTGCTCCGCGAATACGAACAAGCGTTCGACAATGCTGTCCGTTGCCGCCGAACGCATGGCGTGCATGAGCAACACTGTTTCGAATAGGGTGTCGAGCGCGCCGATGCGGTGAAATTCGGTCACGCGGTCGATGATTGTGTGTACCGCATCGCGGGTATCTTCGTCGTTCAAACGATCGACGACCTCCATGGCGACGCCGGCCGTTACGGCCAGGCGCTCTACCATGGAGTCCGTCAACGCTTCGCGCAGCGCGAGTAGCAAGCGCTGCATTTCATCGGTGTCCTCGCCGTCGGCTATTGCTGTCGTCATTGGAGTCGCCATATTGAATCCCCTTACAGCAGGCCGCGGGCCGAGAGCCAGTAAAGCCGGTTATACGCGAGTTTGAACCAGTGCACCATCTGCGACGGTGGCCCCGGATTGGGTGGCGTTTGGTAGTTGAACCAGACGTAAGTTCCTTCGTCTAAGCCGGTTTCGACGAAACAGAACACCTTGCCGTCGTATTTGCGCGCCATGCGTCCTTCGGTGACGAGCGACGCCAAGTTGTCGATGATGGTGTCCGCTTCGAAGTGCGCTGTGGAACCGGCCTTCGAGATCGGAATGTTCGTCGTGTCGCCGCACACGAAGACGTTGTCGGTCCCTTCATGTAGCAGCGTTTCGCGCTCAGTCGGGACCCAGCCTCCGGCGCCGAGATCGGAGTCGCTGATAACCTGGGACCCATTGTGCGGCGGAATGGTTACGAGTAGATCGTATTCCAGTTCACTTTCTTCCTCCGAAGAGATGATTTTCTTCTCCGCGTCGACCGATTTTGTATTGAAAAAGGTCTCGTATTTGATGCCGGCCTTGTCGAATTCCGGTTGGGTCCAGTTGGCGACTGGTTCTAGTGCATGCAAGCGGCCGATCGGGTAGGTATAGGTGATTTCGGTCTTGTCCCACACCCCTCGGCTCTGCAGATAGTCGCGGAGCATGAAGGTAATTTCGAGCGGCGCAACGGGGCATTTGTGTGGCGCGTTCGCGTTCACGACGATCTTGCCGCCGTCGAAGTCATCGAGCGCTTCACGCATCTTGCGCGCGCCTTCGAGGTCGTAGAACCAATGAGCGCCTTCGGACATCCCGGGGATCGTGTCCGGGCGCAGTCTCGACCCGGTCGCGAGTACGAGGTAGTCGTATTCAAAAGTATTTCCCGACTCGGTCGCCACGGATTTCGTCGCGATGTCGATCTTGGTCGCGGGGTCGACGTGAAAAACGATGCGGCGATCGAGAACGCTGCGCTGGTCGCGGAACAGCTCTTTCTCGCGTATGCGGCCAAACGGGACGTAGAGAAGACCGGGCTGGTACATGTGCTGTTCGTTGTCGCCGATCACGGTGATCGTCACCTCGTTAGCGCGAAGTTCTTTGCCGAGTTGTCGGCACAAGCCGTTCGCGATGATCGTGCCGGCAAGGCCGCCACCGACGATGAGTATCTTTTTAGCCATTATTCTGTTTTCTCCTTCAGATCAACGGGATCGGGGCGTGTAGTTTGGGTCCGATCAAAAACTCTGCCAGTTTTCGAGAGTTGTTGCCCAGACCTCGTTTACAGGTGGCCCCGATAGTCGACTATTTCTTTTTACGTACAACGAGGTGCCAGACGTCGCCCTCCTGGTCGATGCCGACCATTTCGTGTTTCACTTTGTCCACCCACGCCGGGATATCCATCGCCGATCCCTTATCGGTCGACAAGACCTCGATCTCGTCGCCGATCTCGACCAGCTTGAGATTCGCGATCAATTCCATCAACGGTCCGGGGCAGAAGGCTCCCCGGGCATCGATTTTTATCCGTTGTGTCATGTTGAAAATTCCGTCGTCCGGATCAAAACACGATGAGTTGGCCGGATTCGGCGTCCGCCAGGAAGCTCGTGAGTCCTCCTGCCTCGTCGACGACATCCTCGACCAGGTCGTCTAGTTCTATTTGGGCAACGTCCATCGCCATCGAGCAAGCGTAGACTTTCATGTCGCCCAGCATTTTACCCTGTTCGAACAGTCCGATAGCGTCGGGCGCCTTGCGTTCCTGCATCATCTTGGAGAATTCCCCGCCGTTGTAGCGGTTTCCTTCACGGTCTTTGCGAAAGGCGCTGAGCGCATTCATTGCGACGAAGACCTCGACCGGCCGCTCGGATACTGCGGCGACCGAGGCGGCCATCGCGGCCATTTGGATCTTTTCGTGTTCTCCCGAACACAGCAAAATAAATAAAGCCGGCGCGCTCATGATTGTATCGGTCCGTTCGTGATCCTTCTAGTCGGTGCAGCGCGTTGGTTACTTCGGTGAAGCGCACTTCGCGTGGTGGCGAGCACGTAACCCGGCTACCTTCTTCGCACTCGTTTCGCGAATAGTTATAACGTTATTACGCCGTATCGTCCATACAATAAGTCGATATACAACGGGATTGCGGTACTTTTCGGGACCCGCGCCGACCCAACTGCTCATATGCGAACAAATAGCAGAACGGAAGATGTTTCTCTGACGCCGGATCGCGGCGGCAGATTGCTTAGGGAACGCTAGGAAACAATTAGAAGTCGATCCTTAATCCCAGGGACCCGATGACACGCGCGTATCGATAGCGCGCATCGGAGGTTTTCTCGTCTCGATAGCTGAGCGAACCGACCAGGGTCAGTCGGTGCCCAAGGTCGATCTCGGTCTCCCCGCTGATCGACAAGATGTCTTTGGCCTTGGCTTTTTGCAGCGGGTTATTGAAGGCAAATGCTCGCGGATAGTTCTTATGAGAGTACTTGGTGTCGAAAACGGCGCGGGCTCGCGAGGCCAGTTTGGCGTGTATCGATAAACCGATCCGGTGTTGAAGGTAATCATCGTAGCCTACGTATTGGTCGTCACGATGCGACAGACGGTAGCCGGCTTTGGCGCGGCAGTGCTTTGAAAACCGGCGTCGCAGGGATAGTTCGATCCTGTTGTCGTGGTATTCCCTGCTCGGGTTAGCGGAATCCAAGTCGCCCGTCAGGTCGCGCGCGGGGCGTTCGCGATAATCTCGTTTGGCGAAATTGTATACGAGTCGAAAGCTGTCCAGTTTTGACAATCGGAAATCCAAATCCACTCCACCAGCATATTTGACGTGGTCGTACTCTACCGATTCACCGGCACTGTTGTAGTTGCGTCTTTCGATTTCGGCCCGCGCGCGGAGGCTCAGTCGTTTGAATTCGATCCGATACCGGGCCTCGAAACCATCCGAGACGAAGGAATAACGGTCGGAGATATCGACACCGCGAAATTCGCGGTCGGTACCGTCGTCGCGGTCGACTTGGTTGCGAAATTCAAGACGGAAGACTGGACCCAGATAGAATTCTTGAGAGAGGCCGTGTCCGGTAAGAAAAGTTTTTTCGCGGCCGAATCTGAGGCGGTGCTGGAACCGATCGGCGTTATCCAGGCCGGGATCCGGGTGGATGCGGGCCTTCAAACGATATTGCATCGCCCATCGGACGGCGGTTTCGGGCGCGTAGATCAGGTGAGCCCTCAAAGCAAGCGGGACGAAAAATCCCGGCTGGGTATCAGTAGCGACTAACGGGGCGGAGCTTCGGGAGAGATCGATGTAGTCGTTGTCCGGTGTGCGATAGACGTTTGAATCGTAGGCGATGCCGGTCTGCGCCGATCCTTGGACGGAAAGTGGCCGCCGGGTTTCATTTTGGCGCCGTTCGATACGAGTTGTCGCGGCTGTTGCGAGGGCGACCAGCGCATTCGGGGCAGCTGTAGATCGTTAGCGTGGGCGGCATTGGGTTCGTTAGACCCGACTTGCACGGGCGGCGGTGGATCCCCGACAATGGCGCGGGGGTTTTGACCGGTCGAAGCATTGCCGACTTTTATCACCTATGCGAATAGCGTCACCGGTGGATAGTGACTCGGGTTCGATCGGCACCAGCCGCGATAAGCCTCATAGGCTGGTGTGTCTACCCGCTGATCTAGGAAGTCGAGAAATAACTTGGGGAATAGTCGATGACTGATGAACGCGAGAAAGGCAACGAAAGTAGGATCAAGGTTGCCGCGCTACAAATGGAACCGCGGATTGGCGATAAACAACACAACGTCGCCGAGTCTTTGCGCCTTATCAACGAAGCCGGCGAACAGGGCGCGAAACTCATGGTCTTACCGGAGCTCTGCAACACCGGGTATATGTACAACTCCCGCGAGGAGAGCTTCGAACTCGCCGAGGAAGTGCCGGGCGGTCCCACGATTGACCAGTGGGGCAAAGCGGCGAAGGAGTTTGATGCCTATATTTGCGCGGGTATTACCGAGCGAGACGGGAATAGGCTATACAACAGCGCGGCGCTCGTCGGTCCCCAAGGTCATATCGGTACTTATCGTAAAACGCATCTGTGGAACGAGGAGAAATTGTGGTTCGAACCCGGAGATCTCGGGTTCCCGGTCTTCGATCTGCCGTTCGGGCGGATCGGGATCCGGATCTGTTATGACGTCTGGTTCCCGGAAGTGAGTCGGATACTGGCGGCCCAGGGCGCCGACATCATCTGCGATCCGACAAACTGGGTGAATTTGCCACCGTTGCAGACCAAAGAAAAGCCGACCGCTGCGTATTCTGCGCAACAAATGTGTTTGATGAACTCGGTGTTCAGTATCTGTGCCGATCGCGTCGGCGACGAACGCGGCTGCACGTTCATCGGCGGCAGTTGTGTAATCGATCCGACGGGGGCGTTTGTGGCCGGCCCCGTGTCGAGCGAGGCGCCGGAGGCTGCTATAGCGGAGATTAACGTTCTGCAAGCCCGCTACAGGCACTGGTCGGAATTCAACAATCCGCTGACCGACCGCCGCAGCGATCTATACGATACGTTTCTCGGTTATCGGCCCGGTACGCAAGACGGAAAAAGTTAGGAGGAATGATGGACAATCAGAAGTTAGAGGCGCTCGAAAGAAGAATTCAGCAAATAGAAGATCTCGAGGCCATCAAGCGGCTCAAATACGAATACGCCGGGGCGTGCGACGACTTTTACAACCCGGAAATCATGTTGACTTTATTCACCGAAGACGCGATTTGGGATGGCGGTGCGGATTTCGGTGTGCATCGCGGCCACGCGGAGCTAAAGGAATTCTTTATGGGAGTTTCCGGCAACATCGAATTCGCCGTACACCACTTTCTGCAGCCGGAGATCGATATCGACGAAGGCGGCACCACGGCTCAGGGGAAATGGTATTTGTGGCAGGCTTGTACATTCAAAGGCGATACCGGTGTATGGATCTCCGGTCTCGAACATGACGAATACCGCAAGGTCGGCGATGAGTGGCTCATGAGCGCTATGAAGTTGGAACTATTCTTCATGACGCCCTACGAAGAAGGCTGGCATAAGGTCAAAATGATGGAATCGTGAACGGGACGGCGTCTGCGACGCAATCCACCCCAGACTTGATCCGGGGCTGGCATGATGAAAGTGATCGATATTTCGGAACAATTATATAGTCGAGGATCCCCGCATGGCTGAACCAAACCCTGTATTGCAATTCATGGAAGCGCATTGCGCATCGCTGGATCGAACGATCGATGATTTGACAGCAGACTCCCTGAAGTCGTTGTTCGCGCACGTCTACTACGTGTGGAGGACATTCAGACCGGCGCTTGGCGAGGAACTGGGGGTCAAATTGTACGGTAACGTTTGGGCGGAACTCGCGCGCATGAGCTTTGCCGCGGCCGTGGAAAAACTCGAACTCGAGGCCGTCACCGACCTACCGACGCTTGGGTTAATCGTCAAAGAGTGTTTTATCGGTGTGCCGAGTTTGTATGTGATCAAACGCAACGATCCGCACGAGCACATCGGACACATTCTTTGGTGCGCCAACCCGGCGTACGGGCCTGCCGATAATATCTTCGAGCGCCACGACTACTATCGGAAAGAGGTCTTTCTCACCTACGTCTATCTTTGGGCCCTGATTGAAGAAGCAAAGAAAAAGGGGTTGGAACAGGAAATAACGGTCGATATGCCGGCTGGCCGCTGCAGAGACGGCGCCTGCGCCGCTTGCCAGGTCATACTGCGCACGCGCGACGCCGATCCGGCGCGACATGTGCCGGAGGTGGAGAATCGATATATCGAACAGGAAATGGGAGCTGAAGAGCCCGTTAGTTTCGTTTTGAAAGAACAAGGGCGTACATTCGAGGAGCAGGGGCCTGCCAGTTTCTCCGGTTTCTTCGCCGTTGATTTTATCGCCTGGTTGCAGCTGTTTACCAATGACCCGGGGAGCGCCGACGAAATCTATCGCGAATTGTGGGGTCACTATCGACAAAGTTGGTTGAATGAGGCGAAGCTCGCTCTCGAGATCGGTAAAGTAACGACCGCAAAGGAAGTTGCCGATATCGTCGCGTACTGCCAGAAGAAGAGGTACGTTGCGTTCGCGAGCGAAACCGATACCGCCGGCGTGGTCAAATTGACATCATCAGCGGATCCGTTCGTGCAAGTGGCTGACATGTTCAACGCGCCGCCCGAATACAAACAGGCAGTCGTCAACATGGAACAGCATTTCATGGACGATTTGATCAGCGATATGAAATTGCAGGGGCGGGCGGAAGCTCCGATCGTCTCACATATCGCAAACGGTGATCCGCAGACTGAAATCGACGTCGTCGTGCACTGAAATATAGGGACTCAGCTTGGTTCTTGCGCTAACGGCGCAAGGAATAGGTGGCATTATTTGCCTTCGAATTCCGTGAGAGCGAAAACGCGGTAATTCTTCGCCTCGAGTTTTTCGGCGCCGCCGAGGTCGGGCAGGTCGACGATGAAACACGCCTCCGCTATCACGCCGCCTAATTTCTCAACGAGGCTCGCAGCCGCGAGCGCCGTGCCGCCGGTCGCGAGCAGGTCATCGACCAGTAGGGCTCTTGCGCCTTTCTCTATTGCGTCGGTGTGTATCTCCAAGGTATCGGTGCCATATTCGAGGGTATATTCCTGAGAAACCGTTTCGGCGGGCAGTTTGCCCCGTTTTCTGATCGGCACGAAGCCCTTGCCGAGGGTATAGGCGAGGGCGCCGCCGATGATGAACCCTCGTGACTCGATGCCGACGATGACGTCGAACTCCGTGGTTCCGTCGACATAACGCTGGGTTAGATTATCGATCACGAGGCGGAACCCAACAGGATCCTTTATTAACGTAGTAATGTCCCGAAACATGATCCCGGTGTTCGGGTAATCTTCGACGGTTCGTATTCGTGATTTGATTGGCATCGCTGTTTCCTCGGCTGAATGGATCGAGCGCTACGCGCCGCGGCACTCGCAATCGATATGGGAGATCTTGGGGACCGTCTTCGCGATAAGTCGCTTTACGTTTTCGGCGTTCGCCTCCATCGTTTCCACGATCATTTCCCAGGTAACCGGCTTCTCGTCGTCCTTCCAGCAATCATAATCCGTACTCATGGCGATAGATTGGTAACAAAGTCCTAGCTCTCTGGCCAAAACGATCTCCGGGACGGTCGACATATTGATCACGTCGCCGCCGAGCAGCCGAAACATATGGGATTCGGCCTTAGTCGAAAAGCGCGGGCCCTCGATCGTGACTACCGTGCCTGTCACGTGGTGCCTGAGACCGAGGGCGAGTGCCGTATCCGCTAGCAGCGCAGAAAGTTTCTTGCAAAACGGCTCTGCCATCGGGGTGTGAATGACCTGCTCGTCGTGAAAAGTCGAAGCCCGATGTTTCGTTTGGTCGATGAACTGGTCTATGAACACCAGATCGCCCGGTTTGATCGCTTCGCGCAGCGAGCCTACTGCGGTCGTCGCGAGAAGGTGTGTACAGCCCACTTCCTTGAGGGCATGAATGTTGGCCCTGTAGTTGACCCCTGTCGGGTATATCGAGTGGTCGCTACCGTGGCGGCCGAGAATGACCGTTTCGACACCGCTGAGCGCACCCGTTTTGAGTGGGGAGGAGGGTTCCCCATACGGCGTATCTACTACCTCTTCCCGGGCGTTGCGTAGAAGATCCGGGTCATCCAACCCGGATCCGCCGATGATTCCGATTTTTATGTCCATCTCGTTCGCCTTCACCCGAGTGACTTCCCGCGCGAGGCGATAGCCTCAATCAGTCAGAGTTCCCTCCGCCGCGCGGCATTGTCGCGTGCGGGTGAGCGCTTCGGGTTCCTGTCGCCTCCTTTTGGTCGCCGTTCTGATCAAGTCAACGCTTCGCGAAATCGATTACCGATACCGCGCAACCGATCCACCGGTTCGTTAGAAAACACTAACCGTACATAATTCGCGCAGTTCCTACCACCCCAGTTTATCATTGGTGTCGCGGCGATCTTACCCAATTCCAGCAATCGCTTCGAAGCTTCCGTGCCATCCATTCCGAGCGGCGACACGTCGACCAACAAAGACCATCCCCCGTGGGGTGGGATGACCTCGAACCCGCGGAGTTCATCGAGTATCACATCCCGGCGGGATTGAAGTTCGGCGACACTCGCCGCGATGCCATCGGCCGGATCGTTGATCGCCGTGGCGACCGCGCCCATAGCGATACCGGTTTGGCAGACGACGTTCGTGATGCTGACTCTGGCGATGTCGGCGACGATCTCTCCGGGCCCGACGACCCACCCGACTCGCCAACCGATCATTCGGTATTCTTTGGAAGCGGATCCGACGGTTATAACCCTACTTCGCATTCCGGGAAACGAGGCCGGATGAATTGCCGGGCGGTTGTCAAAAAGAATGCGCTCCATCGCCGAATCATTGATCAGCCAACATTCGGCCGACGTGCAGAAGGCGGTGATCGTTTCCCAGTCTTTCCTGGTCAGCACCGCGCCGGTCGGCATCGACGGGCTCATGATTAGCGCGGCTCGCACCGGGCCCGGGTCGATATCGGCGAGAGCGTCGCGGTCCAGCCGCCACCCGCTAGACGCTGGCTTCAAAGGCACGAAACGCGGTACCCCGCCGGCGAGCCGTACCCGATTGACGAGCCCGACGTAGGTGGGATCGGTCATCAATACTTCGTCGCCCGGTTCAAGAGTGGCGAGCAACACGTTGAGGATTCCCGACAAACCACCGGCGCTAATAACGGATTCCGTTTCCCAGCTGTAATTCTGCCCGGCCTGCCGGCCGACCAGCGCCGTCGCCGCTTTCCGTAACGAGTCCGAACCGAAGAACGGTAGATAGCTGTTTGCTTTGTCCTCGCCAACCACACCTTTGGTGAACGCGATCGCAGATTTCGGGGGCGGCATGTCGGTATCGAGATTCTCCAGTCGCAGTACCTCTCGATCGTCCAGGCTATCGGCGAGGTCGCCCATTTGTTCTACACCGATTTTTGTTATGTGTTTCAGGCGCGAAACGGACATCGTTAACTCCGTGCGAATTCCCGTCGGGCAGGAAGTATTTGATTGCAAAAGAGAGAGCAGGCCTCAAGGTCGCGAGGATAGGGCACCATAATGGATCCGTCCGGTCTTTTGTTGTTTGAGGGAACTATCATTGATCCGAAATGCGCTTCACGTTGTTCGCAGGTCCGCCTGCCGTCACCCCGGATCAAGTCCGGCATGACGAAAGTGATCGGTATATCGGATCAGCTATCTAGATGATAGAGTTATTCCGCATGATTGGCTAACGCATAGAGGAAGTAGCAATGA
>CAZFZX010000075.1:0-20081 GCA_964523765.1 uncultured Enterobacteriaceae bacterium | reverse complement strand
ATATGAAATTAGTGTACAAAAATACTCCCTCCGTGTTCTTTGTGTCCTTCGTGGTTCTGTTTTGTACGACGCAGCAATGTCTACGGTTCGATTGAGGCGTTAAGATCCGACCTATGCGCCATCAATAACACCCCGCTTCGCGCGCCCGGCTCTTCACCAGTGCAAACACGATATCGATTGTCGGTGTCGCTACACCCACCAAAATGCCCAACTCCTGCACAGCGCCGACTATGGCGTCGATCTCCATGGGTCGGCCGCGCTCGAGATCCTGCAACATCGAGGTCTTGTGTGCGCCGACTGCCGCGGCACCGTCGAGGCGCGCGTCGAGGCTAACGGAAAGACGCGCCCCTAACGCTTCTCCGATAGCCTGCGCTTCGACCATCATTGAGCGCGCGAGCGAGCGCGTGCCCGTAGCAGCGCAGATCGTTTCAAGCGTTGCGCCCGTCAGCGCACTGATCGGATTCAGCGCGATGTTGCCCCACAGCTTCACCCAGATTTCATCGCGGATCCGAGTCTTGACCGGCGCCTTGAACCCTGCGTTCCGCAAAACTTCGGCCAGGCGCAGCACGCGCTCCGATTTCGCGCCCGACGGTTCGCCCAGGGTGAAACGATCGCCGGCAATGTGGTCGATCACGCCCGGCTCGCGAACTTCGCAGGAAGGATAGGCGACACACCCGATCGTCCGTTCCGGTCGAAGCACATCCCACTGCACGCCGGCTGGGTCGACGCTGTCGACGCGGTACCCCTCGTAGGACCCACCCAGCTTGTGAAAGTACCACCATGGAACCCCGTTTACCGCCGCGACAATAGCCGTATGTTCGCCGCACAAGGTATCGATCTGATGGACGAGCGGCGGGACGGCATGTGCTTTGAGTGTAATGATCACATAATCCTGGACGCCAAGCTCTCCGGGTGTGTCGGTACACGGCACGTGGCACACCGATTCGGTGCCTGCGCTTCTGAGCTTCAACCCCTGGGAACGGATAGCTGCCAGATGCGGCCCGCGCGCGACGAGACTGGTTTGTGCTCCGGCAAGTGACAGCCGGGCGCCGAGAAACCCGCCGATGGCACCTGCTCCGTAGACGCAAATCTTCATACCACGCCGCCGAGAGTAAGTGTTACGGGCAACAAATCGCTCGTTTTGCCGCCTTTAGCCATCACGTCAACCCTAGCTTCTCCGCCAGCCCGACGCGCTGCGGCTTGCCCGTACTCCCTTTTGGGATCTCATCGAGAAACACCAGAATTCGCGGAACTTTGAAAGCGGCCAGACGGGTGGCGGCGAAGTCGCGTAATTCGCGCTCCGATGCCTCCGCGCCTTCGCGCAACACGACGGCCGCAGCTACGTCGTCGCCGAGTTTGGGATGCGCGACGGCGAACGTGATCGCCTGCGATACCGCGTCGTGGTCCATGAGGACATCGTCGACCTCCCGTGGCGCGATTTTTTCGCCACCGCGATTGATGATCTCCTTCAGACGGCCGCTGATAGTGAGAAACCCGTCTTCGTCGAAAACCCCTTGGTCACCCGTCCGGAGC
Source organism: uncultured Enterobacteriaceae bacterium (assembly GCA_964523765.1). Classification (GTDB taxonomy): domain Bacteria; phylum Pseudomonadota; class Gammaproteobacteria; genus UBA11873. Next base: position 18,548 of record CAZFZX010000075.1, on the reverse strand, counting down.
CAATCGCCACCCCCGTCGGGATCGGCCACGAAAGCGTGCGCGTTCGCCTCCGGGCTTGCATCGTAGCCGTGAGTCACGTTGGCGCCGCGGATAACGATTTCGCCCTCCACGGTGCTCCCCACGAAGGTCCCCGCCGCATCCATAATACGAACCTCAGGCCCTGCCGAAACGCCCACCGAGCCCGGTTTCCGTTCTCCCGGGGGCAGCTCATTGGACGTCATTTGATGCGCAGCCTCGGTCATACCGTAGGACTCGATAACCGGGCAGGAAAATGCCTGTTCCAAACGCTGCATCACCGGCGGCGGCAAAGACGAGGACGAGGAACGAATAAACCGCAGCGGCGAGTTCGCGACAATCTCCCGATTGCGACCCGCTCGCTCCAGAACTGCTTGATGCATAGTCGGCACGGCAGTATACCAACTCGGTTGGGCCGCCTTCAGCCAGGTGAAGAATTTTAATGCGTTGAAGCCTGGCGTGCAGTTCACTGAGCCTCCCGCATAGAGCGAAGACAAAACCGCCGCTATTAATCCGTGAATATGAAATAGCGGCATCACATTCAAGCACCGATCGTCCGAGGTGAGAGACAGGACGCGGCTTACGTGGGCTGCCGAAGCACAGAGATTAGCCTGGCTCAGCGGTACGATCTTCGGCCGCGAAGTCGTGCCTGAAGTATGCAGAACCAGCGCGATATCGTCGACACCCACCGCTTTCCCTGCGCCGCTGGCGGGCATTGTGGCGAAGTCGAGGTCGAATCCGCCGGCTGGTAAATCAGTTGCCGCCGCCAATTCGATCACGTGAATACCGAGACGTAAGGCGACTTCGCGCGCGCGCGTTTCCGTTCCGCTAGCGACGACCAGCGCTTTCGCCCGAAGGTCGGAGAAATAGAATTCGAACTCGGCGTCCGTATAGGCTGGATTCAAAGGCGCAGCGGTCGCTACGGAGGCGATGGCGAGGAAGCTCGTCGCCATTTGCGGCCCGTTGGGCAGTACGATGGCAACCCGATCGTTGCCGCCTAGGCCGTGGCGAGAGAGGTCTTCCGCTGTCCGGCGGCACTGGTCGCGGAGTGCGGCGTAAGACATCGCGGACCCGTCGGGACTGCCCACGGCGGCATGCGCATCGTCGCCCTTGGCGAGCAACTCGGAAAGTGTCCTGTCCATATGTGGTCTCATGCTACGGCGATGGCGATTTGATCAAGATACCGATCGAGCAGCCAGTTTATCGCCAACACGGGGAAATCGGTTAGCGCCGACAGCGGCTTCGAAGCGACGTCCACACACCGTAGCCGGCCCCGCTGGCGATTTCCGCGGAGCCCGGCAGCCGGCTCGGATCGCTGGCCACACCTTCGCTAGCCGGCCGCAGATTATTTCGAGACCGCTTCAAGGGCCTGTTTACCTTTCGTCACCGCCACTGCTGAGACCCTGTTTGTGGGCCAGCAAGGCAGAGGGAGCGCGGTGTAGCCGTAGCTACATGAGGGAGCGATAACGCCGCTGGACGCGGACAGGGTCTCAGCAGTGGCGGCGGCGAAAGATAAACAGGCCCTAGTTCTAGCAATTCTCCGGAGCGCTGGCTAAGCTCTCGCCAACTCAACTCGCTCAGGCACACAAATGGCCAAAACAGCAGAGGACCTCGTCCGGGAAGCCAAGACGGTAATAACGGAGATCGGCATAGCAGACGCGAAAGCGCTTCTTGGCGGTGAAACGATCTTCGTCGACGTCAGGGAGCCGCCCGAATGGAAAGACGGCACCATCCCCGAAGCATTATGCATCCCGCGGGGCGTGCTCGAGTGGCGCTCCGCCAGCGACGAACCGCTGAAAGATAAGGCGCGGCCGCTGGTGGTTTATTGCAAGACCGGCGGGCGCTCCGCGCTTGCCGCGCAGACCCTGGAAGGGCTGGGTTTCGACGACGTGAAATCATTAGCAGGCGGCTTTGATGCCTGGAGCGGCAAGACGTCCTAAGCGTGCGGTCGGGCACGGCATCATGACCCATGCGGCCCGGGTGGATATTGCGGCTTCCGGCAGCGGGACCCCGCCGCTCGCCGCCGGCAACCACTACGGGCGCGGACGGACACCATCATCACGGTCGACGGTGGTTCCGCCGGAAATCCCGGTCCGATATAAGGTCGGCCGACTGCCGCGGGCCAATCAATGCCGTCCCCGTTCCGCGTTGGCCGACCAAAGGAAACCATTCGACGCCATCGGAGGCAGCCAACATGGGCCCGATAGAGAATGCGACGTCTCTGTTCATCGGCAAAGTCGGTGCCAGCGGCGCCGGACTCAGCGACAGCGCCGTCAATAACGCGCTGGGGGCGTTGCTCGGCGACGCGCACGGCGATATCGATCTCGGGTCCATTATCTCGAAGCTGGACGGCGGCGGCCTCGCGGCGCTGGCTGAGACTTGGCTGGGCGATGGAGCTAACGACCGGGTCTCGGCGCTGCAAATCGTTTCGCTGTTCGGTGAACCCCACCTCGACAGCTTCGCTTCGCGCCTGGGTCTCGGCCGATCGGCTGCAGCCGAGGGCCTCGCCGGGATGCTGCCGGACTTGATTGACAGAGCGAGCCGTGGCGGCCGCTTGCTGGAAGGCTCCGAGTACGGCATCCGTTTGCGACGGTGACTCAACTGCGGCGCCGAAAGCTGACTTCGCTTCGGCGTTTCGCTACAATCGCTCGTTTAATCCTTTGTTCGCTGCAAAATAATGATTAAAGCGGCGACCCACGAGCCCGCGCCCGACACGGAGGAGCCGATGCTTACTCTGAGGATAAGGCACCCAAGCAACGACCAACACCAACGCGCATGACGCAGGCGCGACACGTTACGCTTGACGGCAGTGACGACCGTCGCGGCCGGATGGACAAAACACGCGCGTGCGCTGTCGACGTCATCTGGTGACAGGACGACTAGGAGTAGTGAAATGAAGATTGCTGTACCACGCGAGGTGCACCCGAATGAACGCCGTGCTGCGACGACGCCCGATGTTGCGCGCAAGCTCATCGAGCTCGGCTTCGAAGTTACCGTGGAATCGAAAGCAGGTCTTGCCGCGAGTTTTTCCGATGCGAGTTACGAAGCGGCGGGCGCGACTATCGGGGTGGATACCGAGGCGGTATGGCGTGACGCCGATATCATATTGAAAGTCCGCGGGCCGGAGCAAAATTCGGCGCTGGACAAGCACGAAGCCGACTTAATGCACGAAGGTCAGACGCTGTTATCGTTTATATGGCCGGCGCAGAACCCGAAACTGTTGGAGCAACTCGCGGGCAAAAAGGTAACGGTGCTGGCGTTGGACAGCGTACCGAGGATCTCTCGAGCACAGAAACTCGATGCTCTGAGTTCGATGGCTAATATCGGGGGCTATCGCGCGGTAGTTGAGGCAGCCAACCATTTCGGTCGATTTTTTACCGGCCAAAATACGGCAGCCGGTAAAGTGCCGCCGGCCAAAGTGATGGTTATCGGCGCGGGTGTCGCGGGCCTCTCTGCGATCGGTACCGCGATGAGCCTCGGCGCGATCGTGCGTGCGTTCGATACGAGGCCGGAGGTGAAAGAGCAAGTCGAAAGCATGGGTGCCGAATTCCTCGAACTGGACTTCGAGGAAGAGGGGAGCGGCGGCGGCGGCTATGCCAAGGAAATGAGTCCCGCATTCATCGAAGCCGAAATGTCGCTGTTCCGAGCGCAGGCCGCCGAAGTCGACATCATCGTAACGACCGCGCTGATCCCGGGCAAACCCGCGCCCAAACTAATCCTGGCCGACATGGTAGAAATCATGCGCGACGGCAGCGTGATCGTCGACATGGCGGCCGAGCAAGGCGGAAATTGTGAGCTGACCGAACCGGGGGCGGTAGCGACGCACCACGGCGTAACGATCATCGGTTACTCCGATCTTCCGAGCCGACTTGCCGCGCAATCCAGCCAGCTCTACGGCACGAACCTCCGGCACTTGCTGGCAGAACTTTGTCCCGAAAAGAACGGCGAGATCGTAGTCGACATGGAGGACGAGATGATCCGGGGAACAACGGTGATCAAGGACGGCGAAATTACGTGGCCGCCGCCGGCGCCTAAATTGTCCGCGGTCCCGGCGAAACCCAGCGCGCCGGCGCCGGTGCCGATACCGGAGGAAGAAGTCAAACGAAGTGGCGCGGGCTCGCTCGCTTTTCTGATCGGAGGCGGCCTCGCCCTGTGGGGCTTAGGTTCCGTGGCGCCCGCAGCGTTCATGTCTCACTTTACGGTATTCGTGCTCGCTTGTTTCGTCGGTTATCAGGTGATCTGGAATGTCACGCCGGCGCTGCACACACCGCTGATGAGCGTCACCAACGCAATCAGCGGCATCATCGTGATCGGCGCGCTGCTGCAAGTCTCGACGAGTTCGTTTTTGATCACGCTACTCGCCGGTATCTCCGTCCTCATCGCATCGATCAACATCGCCGGTGGCTTTCTGGTTACCCAGCGCATGCTGCGCATGTTTCAAAAATAGGGAATCGTCATGGCGTCTGGAACCCTCACCGCTGCATATATCGCAGCAACCATTCTGTTCATCCTGAGCCTCGGAGGCCTGAGCAACCCGGAGACCGCCCGACGCGGCAACGTCTACGGTATCATCGGGATGGCCATCGCAATCATCGCGACCATTCTGAGCGAGCAGGTCAGCGCCTACGCCGTGCTGATCATAATGATGCTCGCCGGCGGCACGGCCGGCGTGTTCGTCGCTTCGCGCGTGCAGATGACACAAATGCCGGAACTCGTCGCGATCCTGCACAGCTTCGTCGGGCTTGCCGCCGTTCTGATCGGCTTCGCAACCTACCTCGATCGCACGCATGAATATTTCGGTGTAGAAAGAACGATCCACGAGGTCGAAATCTACCTCGGGGTTCTGATCGGTGCGGTCACGTTTACCGGATCGGTGATCGCATTCGGTAAGTTGCGCGGGTTGATCGACGGCAAACCCGTACTACTGCCAGGGCGCCATCTGCTCAATCTCGGTATTGCAGCCGGTTGTCTTTGGCTCGGTTTCATCTTCGTGGGTAACCCGTCGCTTAGCACGGCGGTGTGGGCTCTCGTATTCATGACGCTGCTTGCCTACGCCTTCGGGGTCCACATGGTCATGGCGATCGGCGGCGCCGACATGCCGGTCGTCGTCTCTATGTTGAACAGCTATTCGGGTTGGGCCGCGGCCGCTACCGGATTCATGCTCTCCAACGACCTGCTGATCGTCACCGGCGCCCTGGTCGGTTCGAGCGGCGCCATTTTGAGCTACATCATGTGTCGCGCTATGAACCGGAATTTCATCAGCGTGATCGCTGGCGGGTTCGGAACCTCGGGCGGCGAGGTGGCGTCCTTCGAAGGCGAGGCAGTGCCAATCTCAGCCGAGGAAACGGCCGAGTTACTGCGCGACGCCCAAAGTGTGATCATCGTGCCCGGCTACGGGATGGCGGTGGCGCACGCACAGAATATCGTCTACGAACTCACTACGGCGCTGCGCTCGAAAGGTAAGGAGGTTCGCTTCGGGATCCATCCGGTAGCCGGACGAATGCCGGGACACATGAACGTACTGCTCGCAGAAGTCCGCGTGCCTTACGACATCGTGATGGAAATGGACGAAATCAACGATGACTTCCCGGAAACCGATGTGGCCATCGTGATCGGCGCCAACGATATCGTCAATCCGTCGGCACAGGACGAACCGAACAGTCCCATCGCGGGTATGCCGGTGCTAGAAGTCTGGAAAGCGAAGACCGCGATCGTACTCAAGCGCAGTATGGCCACCGGTTATGCTGGCGTCGACAACCCCTTGTTTTTCCGCCCTAACACACAAATGCTGTTCGGTGACGCCAAGGACAGCCTCGATGCGGTATTTCAATCATTGAACTGAGCGCGGCCTCCTCGGCCGCTACCGGGTGATGCCCGGCGGCGCCATCCTTCTCGGGGCGCTAATACTTACTCGCCCCGGGCGCTACGCCGACTAAGCCGCGGTTCGGATCCGGCCGCCGACGGGACCCGATGATCTGGAAGTTGCGCGGCGTCCGATGTTGGCGGCGTTCGAGTCCTCGGGTCTTACCCAAAGAGACGAATTGGCCCGGGCGAGTTATGCTTTGCTTATGTTTGGCACCTCGGGTCGGGCGACCGCGCAGTAGTCCATGGAAATCGTCTCCACTCCTTCGGAATTCGATCGGGAACTACAGCGGCTGCTGGACGACCACGGCTGCGAGCTGGTATCGACCCGCCATCTCGCGATAGAAGCCAGGGCTTGCCGCGAAGAGATTGTTATCTATGACCTCAGCGCCGAAACCTCGGTCCGCGACGCATTTTTCCACTATATCGTGGCTGAGGGAATCGCGATATTTCTCTTCGACGGCGATCCGTTCCTGGCATACGTATTTCCCTGTAACCCTCACGAGTTGATCACTCATATCGAATCCGAGTTCACGATGGCGAACGTCACGGAATGCAAGCACTACCTCTCGGCAATCCTCGGCAAACACGCCGACATCGCGGTCAGTTCCGAGATAGCATACCTTTGGATGGAAGGATGATAGAAGCGAGGCTTTCGCTTCAGGAATGGAACACGTAGCCGCCGCGTAAGACTCCGGGCGCGCCCTCCGTGTGTAATCGAAACGCGGTGTATTCGCCCCCGGCCGCCCCGAGCGAGAGGCGAACCGACGAGGGCATCCGTACCATGCCGCCGAAGCGACCGCCGAAGCGATTTATCCGGCGGGGATCGCCTCCGAGCCGCTCCAAGATGATACGCGAGATCGCGAGCGCGAGTGACGCGGTGCCGTGCAGAATGATATCCGGCAAACCGGCGGCCAGCGCGACGGTGCGATCGGTGTGGATCGGATTCCAGATCCGCGCGCATTCGGTGTAGACATGCGCGATATTCGGCGCGATATCGATGGTGTGGCTCTCGGTCCAATCCACATCATTCGTGTCCGGCGCCGCCGGCAGGTGCTCTAGCCAGACCCCGTCACCGTCGATTTCGACGCCACGGTATATCGTTCCATTGTAAGTTCGGCACACGAGCTGGCCGGCTTCATCCAGGGTGTCGAGTCTGATGACCAGAAACGCGCCCGGTTTCCTCGATTCGAGACCAACGACGGTCCCGGTAGTCGTGTAGCTACGCCCGGGAACGACCGGTTGGTAAAGGTGAACATCGTGCAGGGCGTGGACGTTGCGGGCATTCTCGGCGGCGCTCAAGTCCTGCGTACCCGGGAGACGACGAGCATCCAGGATCGCCGGCCATTCCAAACAGACGGGGAACAAGGGGTGGACGGCAATGGTTTCGCCGGCGGCCGTGTCCATATAGACCGGTAGGCAGTCGCCGAGGCCGGCAGCGTATGCCATGGTCCAGCGTGCATCGACCTCGTGCTGAAAAGCGTCAGTCACCTGCCCCACGATGTTGCTATTCAGGGGCACCGATCAGGTGTCTCTCAAATCGCGCAGCATCACTTGCAGCAATTCGCGTTCGTGTTCAGAGTCCACAGGGATACTGAATTCCGCGCTGCTGACCAAGTGACCGTAACGCGACTTCAATTTGTCCGCTATTTCGTCATACAGCCCTACCACGGCGTAGCGTTCGAGGATCTCGTCGTCGATCAATCCCGGCATTTCTTCCCAACGCTGCGCCTTGGAAAGCAGCTTGAGTTCATCGGCGAGTTCGCCGAGTCCATGATGAGCGAAGGCCGCACGGTAAGCCGGGGTCGATGCGTAAAACGAAACGCGCGCACGAACGTCGTGTACCTTTGCCGCCAGCGCTTGCTCGTCCGGCGCCGTTGCGATGAGGGGCTTTATGGATACCGCAATTCGCTCACCGATCCGTCCGGACTTTTCGATACCCCGCGCTACCGCCGGCAACATGACATGTTCAATATAGTCGGCCGTGCATACCGGGTGCGGTCTTAGCCCATCGGCGACCTCACCGACAACCCGGCACAAGTATTCATTTACCGCCGCTAGATGGATCGGGATCCGGGGATAATCGATCGGCCCCGGATTGAACAAGGGCACCGTCAGGTTCAATCGGTAGTGCTCGCCGCCAAAATCAATCGGTCGGCCGGTCTGCCAGCTCTCCCACACGGCACGGACCGCTTGCACGTACTCGCGCATCCACGGTCCCGGCGGCGACCACTGCAAACCAAAACGGCGCTCGATATGTCCTTTTACCTGAGTTCCGAGACCAAGGGTGAAGCGGCCGTCTGACAGACGCTGCAGATTCCAAGCGGCCATAGCAGTCACTGTCGGGCTGCGAGGGAAGGCGATCGCGACCGCCGTCCCGAGCCCTATCCGGCTGGTCGCATGAGCCGCGAGGGCCATGACGACATAGGGGTCAACTTTGGTCTCCTCGACCATCAAGCCATCGTAGCCGAGTGCCTCTACCGCTTTTGCGTCATCATAAACCGTAGTGATGTCGAACGGCTTGGGCGGCGGACGCAATCCAGGGTCAACTTTTCCGAGCGGCAGCAGCGTTTCGACTCTCAAAGACTTAGGCTCCAAGTTCGTCCTAGGATACGCCGCCGCAGAATAGCAATAGCGGGCGCCGCCGTACAATCTGTTGCCGCGATACGGGCGCTGCCCGGTACTGCCGAGAAAGGCCGGACTCGGCCGGCCGATGCGAAAAGCGGAACCGGGCGATGATCGATCCGTTCGGCGAAGACGGAGCGCCGCCAGCGGGGGCATTCGGAAACGCCGCCGAGGTCGATTTGGGGCCTACTCAGGTCCGCGTGATAACATCGAGACGTCAGTTATTTTGCTAGCGATACCGGGGAAAGGTACAAAGAACATGGGACATGTCGACAACACCAAGGCGACGGAAACACCCGAAGAACACGCCATGCTACGCGACAGCGCCATTGCGTTTTGCGAACGCGATGCGAGTGTGTCGCGCTTGAAGAGTTTAAAGCAATCGGATTCGGATTTTGATCCGGCGGTGTGGCGTTCGATGATCGAGATGGGCTGGTCGGCCATACTCGTTCCGGAGGAAAGTGATGGTCTGGGCCTAAGCCTCGCCGCCGCCGCGGTCGTCGTCGAAGAACTCGGACGGGTAGTTGCCCCCGAGCCGATGATTGAAGTCGCCGGCCACGCGGTCACGTTGCTTAAGCAGCTACCGAACGGCGAGCAACGGCAACTACTTTTGCGAAAGACTGTGACCGGAGACGTGACCCCCATTCTCTGCGGCAACGAATACGGCACGGGAAGCACGGCGGGCTTACCGGTGGCGGTGGGTAGCTCCACCGGCTTTACAATCAATGGAACTTGCGATTGCGTACCGCTGGGGGCTGCCGCCGATGGTTTCCTGGTCCCGGTGCGGCTCGAAGGCGATATCGCCATGCTCTGGGTAACGGCGTCCGGAACCTCCGTTACCATCGATTCACGTCTCTTGGCCGACAATACCAGCCACGCGAAACTAAGCTTTGCGGACACCGAAATTGGCGCCGAGATGTTGCTCGGCCGCGGGGAGCCCGTCGAACACGCCCTGGCCTGCGCTGCCGACCACGGTCACGTACTCGCAGCCGCTTATCTCTGTGGGCTCATGGCGCGGGCGCTCGATACAACGCTCGAGTATTTGCGCACGAGAAAGCAGTTCGGCCGTGCGATTGGGAGCTTTCAAGCGCTGCAGCACCGCGCCGTCGATCTATTCATCCAGCAGCAACTGGCGTCCGCGGTAGTAGCCGACGCCCTCGCCGGCATGGCGAATTCACCGAGTCCTGGGGAACGCGGAATGCTGGCTAGCCGGGCGAAATACCGCGCGATGGAATCCGCGTTATCCATTACGCGAAGCGCCATCCAGATGCATGGTGCAATTGGGTTCACTTACGAATGCGATATCGGACATTACCTCAACCGCGCGATAGTTATCGCTTCCCGCGGGGGAAATTCGGCCTGGCACCGACGACGCCTCGCACGACTAATTCAGGCGGCGAACGCTAGCGACCGCACGACGCACGAGAGCGAGCAGCGGACCACGAAGCGCGCGGAACCGACGAACGGAAGCTGGAACGACATGGCGGACGGAGATTTTCGTGACGCGGTGCGAGATTGGTTCGAAAAGGAATATCCCGAAGAGCTGCGCTACCCGCCGCGGCGCCTGCGGTGGCACGAAATCAAGGACTGGTATCTGAAGCTGTCGCGCAAGGGTTGGCTGGCGGCGAGCTGGCCGGTTGAATTCGGCGGGATGGGCTTGTCGCCGGCGAAGGTGCTTATTTTTATCGAGGAGCAGGAACGTTGGGGCGTTGCGCGCGCGCCCGACATGGGGATCACGATGATCGGGCCCCTGCTCATCCAACATGGAAACGCCGCTCAGCGAGCGCAGTACCTGCCGAAGATCCTCGCCGGCGAAAACATCTGGTGTCAGGGATACTCCGAACCCAATGCCGGATCGGATCTAGCGAGCTTGCAATGCGAAGCGCGACTCGACGGTGATGAATTCGTCGTCAACGGGCAAAAAACGTGGACAACGCTGGCGCAAGACGCAACGCATATCTTCTTACTCGCGAGGACGGATAAAACGGTCAAGAAGCAAGCGGGGATCAGTTTTCTCTTGATCGACATTAAGTCGCCCGGCATCAGCATCAGACCAATTCGCAACCTCGCCGGCGACGAAGAGTTCTGCGAGGTGTTTTTCGACGACGTCCGGGTTCCGGCGGAAAACCTCGTTGGCGAATTGAACACCGGATGGTCGATCGCGAAAGCGTTGCTTAGTTTCGAGCGTATTTTCTTAGGCAGCCCCAAGCAGTCACAATATGCGCTGCAGCGTCTGGAAAGTGTGGCGCGCGGTCGAAATCTGTTCGACGACACCGGCTTTGTGGATCAAATAACCCGTTTGAGGCTCGATGTGCTGGACCTCGAATCGGTCTATTCTCGATTTGCTCAAATCGTCCGGGACGGCGGCACTCTCGGCCCCGACGTATCACTTTTGAAAATCTGGGCAACCGAAACCTTCGCGCGCCTGAGCGAACTGATGATCGACGCCGCCGGCGACTTCGGCGCCGAGCGCGGGGAACGCGATTTCGGCGCCGGCAAAGCCAATATACTGAGCCAGTTCTACAGCGCGCGACCCGCGACGATTTATGGTGGCAGCAACGAAATCCAGCGAAACATAATCGCTAAAAACGTTTTGAACCTGCCGGATGCGTGACGCGACGATCGGTCATTGTCGCCGCCGGAAATGCGAGTAGCGGTGGGTCGGCGTCCCTCTGCCGCCGTACAGGCTCCTATCCCGCGTAATTCATGAAGGGAACGGGGTTCAGGTGCAAACCGTTCCGTTGGCATCGGTCCGATAATGACGCTAAGCGCTTGATGGACAGCGGGCGTAAATTGTTTCGAAACCGCCTTCGTGAAATATGCGGGCTAGGGGTGAAGGGCAATAGTCAAACGCAGGATCGGCATCGGGTAATGCCGACGTTGGGCGCACACGGCGGCGGCAATAACCTTGCCGTCAGCCGACTGGCGCTGCCATTCGCCGTCCGCGGGCGCGTACTCGTTCGGCAATCCTTCGGCCAGCTTCGCCAAGACTACGTCGCGCGCGGCCTCGCAGCTACCGCGGGAGCGATAAGCCCGCGCCGCAGACACCGTTTGGACGATTTGGTCAGCGCTAGCGACGGTCAGGACAGTGTCGTGGAAAATCTTCTTGAGGTCAACGTCGATTACAGGGATCCGCAACCTATAAGTGGGGCTTTCGCCCTCGGGCACGCCGTAATCGTAGGCGTGGGCCAGAGGCGCGCCCGGATCACCCCCGAACTTCACGATCAGGTAGGCGTTATCGGCCGCCGCTTGAAGCGAGCTGCCGACCAGAAATGCAAGGGTCAATAGACCAATCGAGCTTGCTCGAGACATTCGGATCCCCGTTATCGCTCTTGTCGAGACCCGGCGTAGCACTCCAGCTTTTCCGGCGGCACCGGATGACCGAACCGAAAACCCTGCAGAAAGTCCGCGCCGAGAGCACGCGCGAATTGGTCCTGCTCGGCGTTTTCGATACCCTCGGCGACCGTTTTCAGATTCATCTCTCTCGCGATAGCTTGCGCGGCTCGGAAGATGGCACGGTCCTGCGGCGAATCCGGCAAGTCGCGAATGAATCCGCGATCGATCTTGATCGCGGCAAACGACAACTGTTTGAGCCGGGCGAGATTGGAAAACCCGGTCCCGAAATCGTCAATGATCAACCTGATGCCCAGACTCGATAGCTCTTCGAAGACCCGCTGCACGGATTCGTCCGTATCCATCGCCACAGACTCGGTGATTTCCAGAAATAGCCGGTCGCCCGGCACGGCGTGTTCTTGCAGTGACTCGGCGACAAATATCGGGAAAGTCTCGTCCATCAGTTGCGAACCCGATATGTTGATCGAGACGGTGATCTCCGGATCGGTGAGCGACGCGGCGAAACCGCAGGCGCTGTCGAAGATGGTCTCGCCCAGACGGCCGATGATACCCATTTCCTCAGCGATCGGGATAAACTCCGTTGGCACTAATTCACCGAGTTCGGCATCGTGCCAACGAGCGAGCGCCTCAAATCCTGAGACCGCCCCGTCGCTACCACGGACTATCGGTTGGTAGTGCACCGAGAGTTCTCCACGCTCCAACGCGATAGGCAACCTGCATTGAATTGTCATCTTGCGATAAGCGGCCGACCTCGCGCCATGAGAGTAGAATTCAGATCCTCCGCGGCCGCGGTGCTTGCGCCACGTCATCGCTGTCCCGGCATTGCGCAGGAGCTCTTGGGCGCCGAGTCCGTGATCCGGCAGCATCGCGATACCGACGCTGACGGACATCCGATATTCGTGCTTACTCAACTTCAGGGGACGGGCAATTTCGGCAAGGATCTGGTCGGCGATTTCGTTCGCGTGCATCGCGTCGACGCCATCGGCAAGGACAACGAATTCGTCGCTGTCCAAACGCCCAAGAATGTCGCTCGGACGGATCGCCGAACGCAGCCGTGAAGCGACCTCGAGAATGACGGAGTCGCCCGCGCTATGCCCAAAGTGGTCGTTAACCAGTTTGAAATGATCGATATTGATCAAGAAAATTGCCGCGCTGTGAGATACCCGAGCCGAAACCTCGTCGAGGAGATTCATAAAGGCACGCCGGTTCAGTAAACGGGTGAGCGGATCAGAAATGGCAAACTGCGGCGGGTATTCTCGGCGCGATTCGCTTTTCCCGTTTCGATTGCCGGATGGCCCCTGCGCTGCTTCGGAGTTTCCTCCCAAGAGCGCGAGCTCCGTTTCGGTGCCTGTGAGATCTCGAACGACACCGATCAACAGCTCAGTGTGGTCTGCGTCTCGCACCAGCGACTTTTGCGTCTGCAGCAACCGGGGAACCGCCTCGCTGTCAGCAGCTACCACCTCGTTGACGACCTGCCGGCGCCCGGACGTGAAAACGGCCTCGTCGTTTTCCCACGCAGCATTCGCTGCCGGCGCCGATAGAAAATCGCTCTCGGTTTTTCCGAGCAGGTCGGCGCGCGCCCGACCCATGTGCTCGCAGAACGCCGCATTCACCGTCACCCAGCGGTGGCTACGGTCTTTCACGAACACCGGCGCCGGCAATACATCGAGGATCTCCGCCAACAGTTGAGGCGTAAAACGAGGCGCGGCCTGCTCGACGCCCGCCACCGGGCGATCCAGCCGATCTAAGACCAATCTAGGCATAGTCGTCGCTGTCGGGAAAGTGATTCAAAAATAAAACTTGTAAATTCAATTGGTTTAACACGTATTATGATACTTTACACGAAGTTCGGTCCAGGTCAAGTCGGGCACCCTCGGCGACTCGGGGCAATGAAACCGAAAAATGGCCGATGGATTAGAATGCTGGCACGGGCGCGACGGGTCGAACCGAATGCGTAAAGGTCAACGGCCGGAGAGCTAGCCGGCGGCAACTGTGGAGCGGTACCGAATGAATGTCCATACGATAGCGGGCGGCGGCGGTTTGAACCTGCATGTTCGAGAATGGGGCAACCCTGCAGGGCTCACGATCCTGTTGGTCCATGGCTGGTCGCAGAGTCATTTGTGCTGGCAGCGCCAGTTGGAGAGCACGCTCGCCGAGGACTTCCGCTTAGTGGCACTCGACAACCGTGGGCACGGAATGTCGGATTCGCCGGCGGCCGTGGAGTGCTACACCGACTCCCACCTTTGGGCAGATGATGTCGCCGCGATTATCGCGGCGCTCGAACTGGAGCGACCGGTGCTGGTGGGGTGGTCGTACGGTGGATTGATCATTAGTGACTATGTGCGCCACTACGGAGAGGAGGGAATCGCGGGGATCAATTTCGCCGGCGCGGCGACCGTGCTCAACGAAAAAGCCTTCGGGACATTGATCGGTCCCGGATTCCTGGAAAATTTTGAAGGCTCGACGTCGACCGATATGCCGACCAATATAGAAGCGATAAAGCGATTTCTGCATGCTTGTTTCGAGGTCCCACTGCCGCGCTCGGACTTCGAGACCGCATTGGCTTACAACATGATGGTGGCACCCGAGGTACGGTTGCATTTGGGGTCGCGCGATCTCGACAACACCGACATCCTCGAACGGCTTACGGTACCCGTGCTGGTTTCACATGGGCGGCGCGACACCGTTGTGCTACCGGCGGCCGGGGAATACATCCTCGAACACTGTAAAACGGCTGAATCCTCCTGGTATGACAACATCGGCCATGCCCCGTTCCTGGAGGACGCCGGCCGGTTCAATGACGAACTGGCGGACTTCACGCGCCGTTGCCGCGCATAAAGCGCCCGGGTAACTGCTGTTCGATTCGCGGACGGTCACCATCCGTGGCCCTGGAAGGCTCCCCCACCCCACTTAACGGATGCGACCCGGTGGTGTGGACGATCAGTCGGAGAAATCTTCGTACTCGAACCGAAAAGCGGGGCCGTGCGCTCGAAAATAACCTGTCGATGGACTCGGGAAATGTGACGCCAATATGACCGCACCCGATTCGCTATAGGTTTCGAGGAAGTTTTTCCGTGTCTTTTGGGCCACGGCCTTGTCGCCGTCGAACACGAAGTTCCATTCCGGATGACGGCACTGCAGCGGACTGTGTATGAGATCGCCGGTGATCACGGCCTCGGCCCCCGCCGAACGGAGATGGACGGCCACGTGACCCGGCGTGTGGCCGGGCGTCGGTACCAACCACAGCTGATCGTCGATCTGATGATCCATATCGACGAGAAGCGCCTGTGAAGCCTCGATGAGGGGCAGCACATTTTCGTCGAACGTCGTGTCCTTACCCTCCTGCGACAAACGCTCGGCGTATTCGCACTCGAGCTTCGACAAAACGTACTTTGCATTCGGAAACGTCGGGACCCAACGGCCGTTTTCGAGACGTGTATTCCAACCGCTATGATCGACGTGGAGATGCGTACACAGTACATAATCGATATCTGCCGGGGACACACCAAGGGCCGACATATTCGAGAGATAGGTCTGGTCCGACCGTTTGTGCCATTGCGGAAAATAGCTATGCGATTTGTCGTTCCCGACACAGGAATCGACCAAAACCATATGCCTCGGCGAACGAATAACGTAGCTCTGAATTGGCAGGATCAACTTGCCGGTTTGCGGGCAAATGCCGTTGCGGCCCAAATCCCCCAAATACGGCGCGATTATCTCTGGCGTCGCGTCCTCGAACATCTCGTGGGCCAACATGAAGGGCTCCTCCGTTTCGAGGACCCGGGCTATTTCGCAATTCCCAACGTTAAACCAGAACATGCTACCTGCCTCTACCCGCTAAAGGCTGCATGATAGCGCGACGACAATCTTTCGGAAATGCGCAATCGGCTGCGGTTTACCGTAGAATCGGTCGCTCACTAACCGGTATGAAGCGAGCGCTAAATGGTCCGTTGCGGTATTGTCATATTCCCGACCGACGAGACGATCCAACCCGTGGAATTGGCATTAGCCGTTGAACAAAGAGGGTTGGATTCACTATTCCTTCCGGAGCATACGCACATTCCGGTTGGATCGACTTCGCCCTTCATGCCGGACGGGGTGGTTCCCGAATTCTACAAACGCACCCACGATCCCTTCGTAGCGCTGGCGGCCTGTGCGGCGGTAACCGAGCGTATCACGCTCGCGACCGGAATTTGTCTGGTTACGGAACGTGATCCGATCACGCTCGCCAAAGAAGTGGCCTCGCTCGATATGATTTCGAACGGCCGTTTGCTACTGGGGATCGGCGCCGGGTGGAATGCCGACGAAATGGAGAACCATGGCACCCGCTTCGAGTCGCGTTGGAGAGTATTGCGCGAGCGGATCATGGCGATGAAGACGATCTGGCGCGAAGACGAACCCGAGTTTCACGGCGAATTTGTGGACTTCGATCCCATGTGGTCGTACCCAAAACCGGTCCAAAACGGCGGCCCGCCGATTTGGATTGGCGCAAATTCCAGATGGGTCCCAGACCGTGTAGCCGATTATGCCGACGGCTGGATGCCGATCAACGGCCGGCCAGGCGGCGGCACGATTGAGATGCTGAAAAGCGCTTGCGAAAAACACGGGCGAGACTTCTCGGAGATCACTTTGGGTTTGTTCATGGCGCCAACGGATGAAGCCGAGGCCAACGCGCGCATCTCGGAAGGTTATACGGACATGATCTTCGCGGTCGCGGCTGAAGAACGCGATTCGGTGCTGGTGAACCTCGATCGGATCGCGGACTTTGCGACCAAGATCCGTCGCTGAGAGTCCGTTGAGCTTAGAGGTTCGCAGTTAGCGACGAGAAGACGGGAAACGCGCCTCAGTGGCTGATGCTCTCTAGTTCGTCGTCGAATCGATCAAGCGAATACGCGGTAAGCTCTTCAAGGATCGAAAGCGCGTCCGGTGTATCCTTCCAATCGAAGTGGCAACCGTAATAAACTTTTTGGTCGGCCGTGGTACGGTAACACACGCGCGTATTGATGCTTTGCGCTTTGCGCTGACCCGGCAACCGCAGCGCCAACCGAATATGAACCCGTTCGCGCATGAAAACATCGGGATCGGTGTCGACGTCCAGGCAAATTCCTGTTGCCGAGAGATTTCTGACCCCGACAGGGAAGAATAGATTTTTGTCATGCGCGGACTCGACCGGCATTACCGCCGCACTAACTTCCGCCGCGGTATCCCGTTCAGCGCCGCGGTAGGCGACACGCCGGTTGAATAGCTGAAAGAAGCTCTCGCTGCCCCGCCCCAACAACGTATCACCGGCTTCGAAAGCCAAACCAATCAGACGTTCCGTCGCGCTGTCGCCGGTAAAGACGATCGTTGCCGGTATCATGGCTTTGCCGTTCAAATTCGGCGATTCGATCGATACCAGGATTTCGTCGCCTTTGACCACGGACGGCGCCGTCCCTTTAACAAACCGAACGCTGGCGCCGCCGCTGGTAACATCGGCGATTTCGTCGGGGACATGACGCTTATCATCGCGCACAAGCGCGAGAGCAAGACGATCGGTTGAAATCGGGCGGACTCGGTAGGCAGAGCGGCGATTATCGGCGAGTGCGGTAGCGAGCATACGTTGACTCCTAGCATATCGATGTCGACCTCGATTTTAAACAAGTTTACGAAAAATGACAGTCGCCGCGTGTAGTCTATACTCGGACTTTACATCGACAATTTTGGAGTCGATTTTCGATAGATCATAGGGTTACTTGGGGTTTCTAGTATGTTTCTATTTCGTCGGGCGAATTATCGTTTCGTTACATTACTGATCACGGCGCTGTTTGTATCGGTCGATGCCGTCGCCGACTCGGCAAAAGAGATCGATATCCGGGTCGCGGCCGCAATCGAACGATTTTCCGAGGAAGTAGACGGCGGCAAGCAATTCCTGGCGGCAGCCGACGGGGTACTCGTGTTCCCACAAGTCCTCAAGGCCGGTCTGGGGATCGGAGGCGAATACGGTGAGGGCGCGCTGCAGGTCAACGGTAAAACAAGTGCTTATTACAGCACCGCCGCGGCCTCCATCGGTTTGCAACTCGGCGCGCAAACGAAAACGGTCATCCTCGTGTTTCTCGAGGAAGCCGCGTTGGAGAGATTTCGTGCCAGCGACGGTTGGGAAGTTGGAGTCGATGGTGCCGTAGCGCTGATCAAAATCGGTGCCGGCGGCTCGATCGATACCTCGAACGTAACCGATCCCATCGTCGGCTTCGTGCTGAATAACAAAGGGCTGATGTACAACTTTACCCTCGAGGGGTCAAAGATGACGAAACTCGATAAATGACGGCGTTCGGTGCGCCGGGACACCTATTGCGGTTGTGAGTGCAACCCGCGGATACCGTCGCGCAATTCGTCGATGGTGCGGTTTTCGTGATGACGCGCGGCCGGCGTTAGAAACGATTCGAGTTTCGTCGCGAGGCGAACGGGATTGGGTTCACGTTGGATAGCGATAACGCCGTCGGAAACCAACTTCTGGAGTAATAGTTCGCGCTCGGTTTTCGCGTGAATACTCTCTGCTATGGGAGTGAACGCGAAGTTGCCCAAAATGATGCCGTACAGAGTCGAGGTCAGCGCGATCGGTATTGATTTCAGAATTACATCCGGGTCGCCGATCCCCGCGAGCATGCCGATGAGCCCAATGACACTGCCCGCTACGCCGAACGCTGGCGCTAGCC
>CAZFZX010000074.1:0-20151 GCA_964523765.1 uncultured Enterobacteriaceae bacterium | reverse complement strand
AGCACGAAACGAGCATCGTTCGAAATCGCGATGTCGTTGATGTCGCCGTCGACGGCCCAATACCCGAGCGGCGCGCCCGTATTTGCGTCCCATACGACAAAATCGCGGGCGCCGGCCGTGATGACATGCGAGTTGTTCGGCGCAAAGGCGATATGCGTAATTTCACTGTTGCCGCCTTCCGTGTGACGCCAAACATAGAGCTTCCGGTTTGCCTCGAGGTCCCAATAGCTGCTAGTGCCGGCGGCACCCGAGACGGCGGCGAAACGGGCATCATATGAGATTACTGCATTGTACAAGCCGAGATCAGAATGCTCCCAGGTTGTGGTCGGTTCTGGACTCTCGCCACAGCCGCCGACCAGCCAGCACAGCCATAAGATCCAGAGCTGGCTTCGAGTTCGAGCCGGTTCAAGATTCAGCCCCACCTTCTACAACTCCAAAGTTGAAATCAAAATAAGTCGCCGATTAGACCGCAGTGTCACGAAGGGTAGCGGCAGCCGATGCATGGAAATTGAGCCGGCATTCGCTCCAATAGTGCTTTTTTGAATGGGGCGCGATCCTCGCCGCCGGTGTTAGCGGTCCGGTTCATCGGGTACGATGGCGAGGTAGACCGGCGTCACCGGGTACATGGAATGAAGCAAGCAAATCCGATGTCGGGTCTGTCGCGGCCCGCTATGGCCATAATCGGGACGGTCGTCATCGTTCCCGCTGCGGTTGCCGCTACCGCTTATAAGTGCGTCGATGCCGACGGTGCCACCTACTTTTCCGATAAGCAGTGTCCTGGGTCGCAGGAGCAGTCGGTCGTCGATATCAAACCCGCCCCCGCCCCGGCCGGCGCGGAGATGGACGCAATCAAAGAACGCCAAGAACGGCAGCAGCGAATACTTGACGCCGCAGCAAAAGACCGACACGACCGGCGCCGCGAACGCGAAGAGGAACGGGAAAAGCAGCGGGCAGCGGACGAAGCGATTTGCAAAGAGCACAAAGCCCGCCTCGAAAAACTGGAGAGTCGGCAATGCACGCGGTTCGGGGGTTGTACGGTTTACGCGTTGACTAAGGAAGACGAGGAAGGCAACGTCGTGATTGCATCGGAGCGTGAGAAAAGGGAGGAGATCGAACGTCTCAAACGGGCGATCGCCGGTGTTTGTAAATAGCCGGCGCGGAAAAAAAAGAGGGACCGCGTGCGCGGCCCCGGGACAATGAATTGCGGGTGGGGGGCCGATCAGTACTTCGGCGCCGCTTTGTACGACATGCCCTTGGCCGCGCCTTGTGCGCGTACGGTTTCGTAGAGTTTATTGTCGAGAGATCCCTCGGCTCCACCGTCGGCCTCGACCTTGTCGGCGATATAGGCATCGCGTTTCCCGGCTAACTCCGTGATCAATTGCGTCAGTTCGCTCCGTTTCGCCGCTTGCTTCTTGACCACGGATTCGCGCTCCTCGGGCGCTACCGCCTGCAGCGAAGCCGGCAATTCGTCCTCGGCCATGGCGTCCAGATCGACCCGACCGGCAGCGACGGCGTCGACCAACTCGTTCTTGCCGAGGAAGTTGCGTTCGCCGCTGCGTGAGGTATTGAATGCGGCGCGGCGCGCGCGGGTTGCCACGGAAGCTGCCGCGTGCAGTTTCCTGGTCGCGGCCTGCTTCAGTTTCTGCCGTGCTTTTTGTTCGACGCTGCCGAAATAGAGGCGTGTGTCGTCGAGTTTGGCGGACAGCTCGGCAATATGCTTATCGAACGGAGTCGTGACGGCTACCGCGCTGCCGTCCTCGGCTACGTTGAAGAAATCGCCCTGGCTCAGCGACGCGATCTGTTGCCACTGCCGGGTGGTATTCGCGTCGCGCCCGCTCTGGATCGTATTGACTCGGATCCCCTTCGAGTTCGCGACTTTCAAGGTTTCCGGATACCGGATTTCGTCCTGGTAGTCCATATGCGGCGGGGCGTCGCCGACAAGAAAGACTACCTTGTAAGCGTCCGTGCCTTGGCTCCACGACACGCCGTGGACGGCGTCATATAGAGCCTGGTTCACGGATTCCGGACCGTCCCCGCCGCCGACTGCTTTGAAATCCATGAGTTTGGCGTAAACCGAATCGAGATCTTCGGATAGATCCGTCACCTGCGTGATATACGCATCGCCCCGGTCGCGAAAAGCGACGAGCCCAATTTTTATCTCGGGTGCCGGCTGGGCTGAGGCCATAGTTGTCGCGATGGACCAGATTTTTTCCTTCGCCGCCTGAATGAAACCGCTCATGCTGCTCGTGGTATCCAGCGCGAAGACGACTTCTATCCGCGGCGGTTGGCTCGCAATCGGCGCGATCGGCGGTGCGACGACGTTGGCACCGGCTTCGGATTGCAGCGCCGGGTAGAAAGCTACGGCCGAGACCGTGGCCGCGAAGAGTGCGATTCCAGCAAGTTGTGTTTTCATCGGTAGTTCCTCATCGGTTAGTGGCTTTAGTTGGTTGTGTGCATGCGGCGCACGGCGGCTTCGGCCGTATGGAGCGCACGATTGAAACGGAATTCATGGTTGTCGACGGACTCGCTCGGTCGCGTCCGTATCAGCGGCGGGATCGCCACGAACAGTGCCTGGATCAGAAAAAAACTCCAGACGGTCAGGAAAATGCTATGGCTGTGCTCAGCGGTCGCGATCGCCGCGAGCCAGCCGAATGCACACAAACCGAGGTCGAGCAGCGCCGGCAACACGCTTGTGTGAAAGTAGAGCGAGCGGATCAGCCAGACCATGCCGAGGTGTGCGATACAGTACAGCGTGAGGCCGGGTATCAGCAGCCAGACCGCGACAGCCCCCGCCAGCCATAGCGTCGGCGTGGCGAGACGGCCCGTTTTCTCGTCGCTGGCGCCGATCAGATACAACACATAGACGGCGGCGAGGGTCGCGACTACCAATTTCAGCGACACGCTTGGGAGGACCACGAATTTCAGGCCTGTGAAGGCAGTCGCACCGACGATCGCGAAGACGAATGCGACGATGACGCCCTTGATGAAGGTCGGTTGTCTCATGAGTGTTCCCTCCGTTGTTTCTCGCGCAGGAATGCGACTTCGACTTCGTCGTTGTCGACACGATAGTCACCGCCCGTGAACTCGGCCGGGCCGGGCGTCGGCGCTTGCTCGACCAGTAGTTCGAGCTTTTGATGCATACCGGACAGATGGTGCTGGTTTTCCGCAATGGTCGCGTCTACATCGGCGAGGGTGTTGGCGTTCGCGTCGCGTTTGGCCGTTATCGCTTTGGTGTGACGTTCGGTCTCGATCTTGCGCTTGACCAGACTTCGCGCGAGCGATTCCTCCCCTGATTCGAAGCACACGTCGAGTTCTTCCTCGAGGTTCTGGAGCTGCCTGCGTCCGTCGTCCTCCTGCGTCCTCAGGCGTTCCAGGTCGCTGCGCAGTGATTTCGCCTGCGCCCGCATGCGGGTGAGTTCGTCTTCCATTTCGCGCACCGCCTGTTTCAGCAAGGTGTCGGGTTCTTCTATGCGGTCGAGCACCGCGTGCAGATCAGCGGTAAAGAGCCGGGTGAATCGGTTAATAAGTGCCATGGTCATTGCTCCAATGGTGTTGCGTTTACGAGTGGGGAAAGCATGGTTCGTCTACCCGCGGTGCGCCAGGCACGGTTTGGTAAAATCTTTGCGTGCCTATTTACAAAACTTTTACATGTACCGGCATCGCGATGCTGGTAGCCTGCGTCTTGGGATCGGATAGCCGGCAAAGAGATGAATCGCAAACGGCGCCTGTTAATTGTTGAAGACGAGGAGGCCATTCGGACCGGTCTCATCGACGTGTTCGTGTATCACGGCTTCGAGGTGGAAGCGGTCGCGGACGGACGAGACGCCCTCGACCGGGCGCTGGTGGGCGGTTTCGACTTGATCCTGCTGGACGTGATGCTGCCGTCGATGAATGGCTTCGACATTTGCGATGCGATACGAAAGACCGATCGCGAGCAGCCGATCATCCTGTTGACGGCGAAGGTTGGCGACGACGACATCATCAACGGGCTCAAGCTCGGTGCGGACGACTACATCGGTAAGCCGTTCTCGATTCAGGAGCTGGTACTCCGGGTCGAAGCGGTATTACGCCGCACGCGCGGCGCAAAGACGGTTGCACGGCACATCGATCTCGGTAGTGGCATGGTCGTCGACACCGAGAATTTGAGCGGTCGCGACGGCGTAGACGAACTCGTGTTTACCCGGCGGGAAATCGAGATCCTCCAGTACCTGCACGCCCACCGCGACCGGCCCGTGCAACGCGACGAACTGTTGACCGAGGTATGGGGCTATCGAAAGAATATGAACATAGAGACGCGCACCGTCGATATTCACATTGCGAAACTCAGGCGCAAGATCGAGGTAGACTCGAAGAACCCCAAACGCCTCGTCACCGTGCGCGGCGCCGGCTACCGCCTGGAGGCGGATTGACCCTTGGCGCCTTCGCTCCACCGGGGACTGAGCGAACGACAGCTGCGTTGGTGGTTGTCCTGCTTCTTCCTCGCGCTCGCGATCCCGGCGGTGTTGCTGATATACCGTGCGTACGACCAGCTCAAGTGGGAGGTTTTTCACCAGTACCGCGTCTCAGCCGAAGAATTGACCGCGCGTATCGATGCCGAACTGAGTCACTCGATCGAAATCGAAGAGGCGCGTTCGTTTAGTGACTACGCGTTTCTCACCGTCGCCGGCGAGGCCAGCGCCGGTTTCGTGCAACGTTCGCCGCTGTCGGCGTTTCCGGTGAAGGCCGGGATCCCCGGCTTAGTCGGTTATTTCCAAGTCGACAGTCGGGGTACGTTGACTTCGCCCGTTGTTCCGGATCCGGGTACCGACCATGAGGCCTACGGTGTGAGCGACGACGAATATCGCCGACGCCTGGCACTGAGCGAGCAGCTGCAGTACGTATTGGGCGATCCTCTGGACGAAGGCGGTCGGCGGCGGGATAAGGACGCCGCGATGGCGCCCGTGGTGGTGAAGGAGAAAGCGGTGGAGTGGCGGGCGGCCGCGGACGCCAAAGCTGACTCCATCAACGAGACGCAAAACGTATTCGACCGCTTGTCGAGCACGCTCGGTAAAGCGGCGCGCCGGCAGACGCCAGGCGATTATGGCCGGGTTGAGGATCTGCAGCTCGATTCGCGCTTGGAAAAGAAGAGTCGTGAACAGAAACTGATGCAACCGGCGGCGCCGCCGCGCCCGTTTACTTCCGGTAAGCGTGAGTCGCGCAAAGAACGAGTGGCCGTCTACGAATTGGCGGAGCAAGGGGATCCGGATCTCGCCGCCGTGGAGGAAATGGAGGCCGACGACGGTTTCTCGTCACCGGCCCCGACAACAGCCCTGCTACAACCAGAGGTGTCGGCCGGGTCCGTCGTAACGCCCGCGCCGCGCGTTCGTTTGTTCGAAAGCGAGATCGATCCTTTCGGCTTCGAGCTGCTGGACGCCGTTCACTTCGTGATGTTCCGTAACGTGTGGCGCGGCGGCGAACGCTTCATCCAGGGTGCTGTTATCGAACGCGCCGCATTTATCGAAGAGTCGATTGCAGCGGCTTATCGGGCGGCGGCGTTGTCGAACATGAGCGACCTGCTGGCCGCCTACGAGGGCGATGTCATCGCGGCACACGGCACCGGTCCGTCGCGTGAGTATCTGCCCCGTTCGCACGAATTACGCGGCGAACTTTTGTATCGCTCCCGTCTGTCGGCGCCGCTCGGCGGGTTAGAGCTGATCTATTCCGTGACCCAATTGCCGCTTGGTCCCGGCGCGCGATATTTAGCGTGGTTGACTTTGCTATTGGGCCTGGTCTTGAGCGGGGGTTGTTACGTCATTTACCGCTACGGCATCGGGCAGATTTCTTTGTATCGTCAACAGCAGGATTTCGTTTCCGCCGTGAGTCACGAATTGAAGACGCCCTTGACCTCGATCCGGATGTACAGCGAGATGTTGAAGGCCGGCTGGGCGGACGAAGAGAAGAAGGCGGGCTACTATGCTTTCATCCACGAAGAAAGCGAGCGCTTGTCGCGCTTGATCTCGAACGTGCTGCAACTCGCTCGTATGACGCGCGGAAATCATTCGGTTACGCTGAAGAGCCTCCGCGTCGGCGAATTGCTGGACGTGACACGATCGAAGATCACCTCGCTGATCCAGGGGGCGGGTTTCGAACTCCATACCGACGTCGACCCCGGCGCCGCGGCGGCTACGCTTTCCGTAGATCCCGATGCTTTTACCCAAATCATGATCAATATTGTCGACAACGCGATCAAATTTTCACCGCCGGATGCCGAACGCCGGATCGATCTCGGCTGCGCGCTTCAGCGCGACGGCTCAGTCTGTTTCACCGTGCGCGACTACGGATCCGGTGTCCCGAAGGATCAGATGCGCCGGATCTTCGAACTCTTCTATCGCCCGCAGAGCGAATTGACCCGTGAGACTGTCGGCACCGGTATCGGCCTCGCGTTAGTGCAGCAGTTGACGACCGCGATGCACGGACGGGTGGACGCGCAGAATCGCTCGCCCGGCGCCGAGTTCAGCCTCGTTTTTCCGGGTGCCAAATCCTGATCCCGGATCCCGGCGCTCTGTTTCCCGTGGAGCCGGCGCCGATTTGCCGCAAAGCGGCCTTCGGAGTCGTCAGTACCTGCCCACGCTCACCGCGAAGCGCGCGCACCAGCTGCCAGAAACAAGCTACGTCACCGGCCGGTCCGAAGACGTCGATATATGGTAGCGCTGCAGCCATGCCTCGGGCGGTGGGCTCGTATCCCTCGGTCGAGAGCAAAGGGTTCAGCCATATCACCCGTCTCGAGCGCCGATTCAAGTGCTCCATTACGCGGGCGAGGCGTTCTGGCTCGCCCGCATCCAAGCCGTCGCTCAAGATAATTGTCGTAACTTCATTGCCGGCCAGGCAGTATTCGTAATCGCGCACGAACGCGTCCAAGGTTTCGCCGATCCGGGTGCCTCCCCCGCAGTCGTCAAGGCCGCGCGCGAGATCCGTCCAATCGGATCCGGACCAACGGCTCGTTACTCTGACCAAACGGCTGGCAAACAGAAACACTTCGACCCGCCACGCCTGCCGCAAAACGGCCGAGGCGAACTGCAGCAATAATCTGGCAGTCGGCTGCATGGAGCGGCTCACATCGCAAAAAAAGACGACTTTCGCGCGTGTGACCCGCGCCCGCCGCCAGCTCAAGCTTATGGGAACGCCGCCGTAGCGCAGGCTCTTTCGCATGAGCGCTCGATGATCCAGGAGCTTACCGCGCCGATGCGGCTCCTTGCGTCGCGAACGACGCGTCGCGAATTCCCGCGCGAGAGCCCGGGCGATGCGGTCGATTTCTACTGCGTCGCTTCTATCACGCGTATTAGTCGGCGGTAGCCGGGCGCCCCAACGCGCGGCGTATGCGGGCTTTTCGGCGACGTCTTTTCCCTCTTCTTCTTTGGTCTCAGCGGTTTGCCCGGTATCGGCCGGCGGCGCCATTTCAATTTCAACAAGGTCTTGCTCGGTTCCGCCGGCCTCGGCGTCAAGCGTTTCGGGCATCGTTTGCCGCGGCACCACCACCTGGGTGTCCGGCGATGCGGCGCCGGTAACTCGCCAGTAGATCTCGAATAGTTCGGTGAACAACCGAATATCTTCGGGCCGTTTCAGCAAGCTCACCTGCAGCGCGCGACGGAATTGCGTCCGCGCTGTTATGTCGATCTCTCTTAGAGCACGCAACGCCAGCTCGGCGCCGCCCGGCGGTACAGCGATCCCATGGCCGTCGAGAAAACGACAAAACCCGATAACCGCCGACACCAACGAACCGTGCGGCGAATTGAAGGCCCGGTCAGCCGAGCGCGGATTGTTCACGCGGCGCCGAGCGCTTTGTCGAGCAGTTTGGGTATCTCATTCGCTACGAACTCGAGATCGCGCCGGGTCTTGGCGACACAGCCCAACGTGGAACGAACGAGTTCCGGTTCCAGCCGGTTGCCGTGCAATGCCATCAACGCCGATGCCCAGTCGATCGTTTCCGCGATGCCCGGGCTTTTGTCCAGGTCCATATCGCGCAACGCTTCGATGAAACGGCAGATCTGTGCGGCGAACCCGTGCTCTATGCCCGGCAAGTGGCCCTGCACGATGGTCAGTTCTTTCCCCAGGCTCGGATAATCGATCCAGAGATATAAACAACGCCGGCGCAAAGCGTCGCCGAGTTCCCGGACCCGGTTCGAAGTGAGAACGACGTGGGGCGGTTGCGCCGCGGTGACGGTACCGAGTTCAGGAATCGTAACCTGGTACTCGGCGAGTATCTCCAAGAGAAAGGCTTCGAATTCCTCATCGGCCCGGTCGATTTCGTCGATCAACAGCACCGGGCGGCCGGGGTGTCGAAGCGCCCTCAGCAAAGGCCGCTCCAGCAAGTAATCTTCGTCGAAGATGTGCGCTTCGATATCATTGGCGTTGCGCGCGGACTGCTCGTCGAGCCGGATCCGGAGAATCTGTTTAGCGTAATTCCACTCGTACAGCGCGGATGCGGCATCGAGTCCTTCGTAGCATTGCAGCCGGATCAAGTCTGTTCCCAGCGCCTTTGCGAGCACCTTCGCAATCTCGGTTTTACCGACTCCGGGGTAACCTTCGACGAGCAGCGGGCGGTGCAATCGCATGGCGAGGAAGAGCGCGGTCGCGATCTCCTCGTCGCCGACATAACCGGCCGTAGACAACAGGGCCGATACGTCTTCGATGCGTTGGATGCTACTCATAATGGATCAGTGGGGGTTCCGTGGCGAGTTCTATTGATTAACGGGTATTGAAAGATGCTCATGTACAACGACCCAAGTATCGCCCTGTTTGATCCAGATTACCGTTTGTCTACCGTCGGCCGAAGCGCGAGTCTGGTCCGGCCGGGAAAAATCCAAATGCACCGTTGCCGTACTCCAGGCAATATCACCGATCTGCGTTACTTCGAGATCCCCATGTTGCGCTACGGCTATTCTTTCTGCTGTTAAGCGTACGTATTCATCGAGCCCTCGTTCGAACGCGGCCCAGGTCTGAAAACCATCATGCGGTGCCCATGGCATATACAGCCGAACAGGAAGCTCTTTTGTGTAGAAGTCTTCCAATCGATGCCCCGCAGTTTCAACGGGCCCTGCGGACCATGCAGCGGCGAGTTGTTTCGCTAACTCCGAGAATTCCGCATTGGTATTGAGTCGGGTGTCTGGGTTTCTGGTTCCTTCAAATAGTTTGCCCTGAGGATTGGCGGTAGCCGAAAAGTGTTCATGGGTCACGAGCCAATTGCCGCTTTCGTTGATCCAGATTTGTGTTCCTCGACAAGGCGTAGTCGCAGTCGCGCCCGAGCGATACTGTCCATGGACGATACAATTAGCCGTGGTCCAGATGACATCTTCGAAACGCCATGCTTGCAACGATCCGTCGTTGGCGAACAATATTCCGGCCGCTTCCATGCCAGCCGGTATCCAGATATTCGTGATCACGTCACGGTATTCGTCCCAACCTCTATGTCCTTCCAGGGGAGGCAAAGGATCCCAATATACGTTGTCCGGCCCTTTTGAATAATAACGTCCGGCCTGGTCGTATGCCGTGTCATCTTTTGTGTAAGACCAGGCGGCATAATAGCCCTTGGTCAATTCCAGGATGGTTTGGTAATCACGGCTATCGGCCGTCAGGGATTGCACTTCGCTCGATAATGCAGGATTGACGAAAAACCAAATCGCGACGACCCAGGGTAGGCGCGCCTCCACTATCATTTCCCGCATGCTCCGCCCCTTTAATGCCTTTGATTCTCCGACCCCTTTAATTCTAGAGTAAGATCGAGACTTTAGGGGCCGTTGTTACCAGCCTACGCTCCATTGGAGAACTTCGAATGACATTACGCCTCGTCGGTGCCGGCGTCGGCCGTACAGGTACGACATCGTTGCAAAACGCCCTGGAAATGCTACTGGGCGATCGCTGCTATCACATGGGCGAGGTGTTTCCCCGACCCGACCATATGTCTGTGTGGCACGAGGCGGCCCTGGGGCGCATGCCCGATTGGGCCGAATTCCTTTCCGATTACGTAGCCGCCGTCGATTGGCCGCCGGCAGCCTTCTGGGAAGAACTCGCGGCCGCCTTTCCGGACGCGCTGATCTTGCTTTCGACGCGGCGCGACGGTGAAACCTGGTGGCGCCGCGCGTCCGAAACGATTTTCCCGGCGACCATTCAGGCCAACGACAGCCCGTGGCGGCGCATGACTATGGCCATGCTTGGACACCGATTTACGCCCGACTTCGAGAACAAGGACGCCGCGATCGCCGCTTACGAAGCGCACAATGCGCATGTTCGCGCCACCGCGCCGGCTTCGCGTCTGCTCGAGTGGCAGGTGGAAGATGGTTGGGAACCGCTTTGTGCCGCGCTCGCCGTGCCCCTTCCTGACCTACCATTTCCGCACGAGAACACGAGCGAGGATTTTCAGGTACGCATCGGACCGGACGATCCGGCGCCGAAGACCTGAGCTCGCCGGCTTGGGAAAAGGAGAAGCTTTGCAATAACGACGCGTCACTGGGGCAGCTTACATTGGCTCGGCGACCGTCACCGCCCACCACGGCCCTGCGGATTGTTTGAGTAGGGCGGCCCAATACCACGAGGAAACGTCGTACCAGCTAGCGCCCGCTGCGTCGAATACCCTTTCGCAGACTCGCACCGATTGTCCGTCTCTGGTCGCCAAGACGCAGCCCATCAATTCGCCGTTCGCACCGCGCCGTACCGGCTTTGGTTCGACGTCGTAACCCGATCCTTTGTAGCAGTCCGCCGCGGCGTGTAACGCTCGTGACGGTCGCTCCACGTGGCGAAACACGAATTCGCGCCGGCCGTCGGTGAAACGCGCCAACCGCCCCGGAAAACGGCCCGCGAAGCGCGCATCCACTGGCTGTGCCTCGAGCGGAATCAAGGGCCGGCCCTGATATTCCGATGGCCAACCATCGAATGCCGGTTCCATGACGGGTTGAGCATCGCCCGGACCGATGAACGGGAGCAGGGCCGCGACGAGGTGAACGCCGATGATGATCAAGAGGCGCACGGACGGTGCCTCGGCTGGTGTCCGTGGATGAAGAATACGGCCAGCGCGACGCCGGTAAATGCCGCGACCCCGATGCCCTGATGCATGAATTCCGGGGCGGCTACGATACCGCTCTCGGTGAAAAACAACGCCGTTGCCCGGAAGACGTTTCCGACGAAGACGCAGAACATCGTCAAGCTGGTGCGCAACCACGTCGCACCGAGACTCAAGTCCTCCCATGCCGCCAGCGTGAAGTTCAAGAACAGTCCGCTCCAAAGCATCTTGATGCCGGCGCAGGGCGCATCGACCGCAATGATTTCACCCGCCCAGCGCAACAATGTACCCTCCGCCTCGACCTCCCACCCGGCCGTGGCGAGTAGGATTGTGACCAGATGGGTGGTGAGCAGGCGCAACGGGAAACCGCCGAAGAATTGCAGCGAGGCGAGCAGCGGCAGCGACAGCAACATCAATCCCGCGACAGCGGGTTGCATCGCGCGCCCGTAGCTCACCGTACTGAAGACGCAAGCCAGCGCGAGCGCCGCGAGGCCGCCCTTGACGAGCGCGGGCAGAGCGACGAAACCGAGCGCGTAGCTGAGCGCGAGGACTCCGCAAACCATCGTCGCCGCGGCCGAAGGCGCTTCGAGCCGGCCCCTCGCCGCGACAATGGCGGCGGCGGTGGCAAGGGCGAGAATACCCCAGGGTTCATCCGATCCGTCGGCGGTACGCTCGGCGTACCAGCGCCAGACGGGCCAGAAGGCCAGCGCTTGGATAAAGAGCAGCATCGGCGCGCCCAAATTCATGCTTCGCGCCTTCACTGTACTCGAACCAGGCCATTGCGCCGCTGCCGATGAAACTGCCATAAGCCGAGACAAGCCAATACCGCCAGCAACGCGTTGATTTCGGGCTCCGGAGCAATCGGTACACCACCGCCGACGGCGTGATTGGACACACCTTGCGGCAGCGGCAGCGGTTGTTTCACCGTTTCGCTCTCGCCGGTGGCGTTCGCGATCTCCGTATCCACCGCGACGAAGGACGTATAGGCGGTCAGGAGGTTATAGGTCAGACCCAGGGTCGTGATCTGGCGCGCGCGCTCGGCGTTCGGCGCAAGCTTCTCGAAATCTCCGAGACTGGCGACGCGGTCGCGCGCCCACAGGTAACGCAGCGCCGGGTTGGCCGTAAGTTCGGACCCCGTCGGCACCGGCATCGCCCTCACAAACTCACCGTCGCCGCCGTAACCGCGGACCGTAACGGTGCCCCCGGGTTCGCCACGCCATTTGCCGAAAACGATCAAGGGCCGCTCGGCAAGGAGATCGGGCGCGGTTTGCGGTTCGACGTCGTAGACTTCGAGGTCGCCGAAATCCAGCTCGATGCCGGTGAGAACCGGGGATTGGATATAGCGTTGGAAACGCTCAGCGGTGGCAGCGGCGGTTCTCGGATCCGTCACCACGAAGGGTTCGCCGCGACCGGCGCGGGCGAGGCCTTCGATCAAAAACCGGTTCACGCTGGAACCGATACCGAAGGCGAAAAAGTTTGCGTGGTTGAGGTTGTCGCGGACATGCTGAAAGGCGTCGAGCTCGATCGACACATAACCGTCGGTTATAACGACGAAACTGCGCGAAATTTCGTCGGCCGCGGGTATCGACATGGCACGCTGGATCACCTCGAGCATCCGCGTGCCTCCGCCGCCGCGTTGACCGTTCATCATCGTCAGCGCCCGGCGGATATTCGCCTTTGTCGCCGGCAAAGAGTGTTCTGCCAGCATCGTCGAGCCGCCGGCGAAGAACAGAATATTGAACCGATCGGAAGGGCGCAGCGCCGGCAGTAACTCCGACATGAGTTTTTTGCTGGTATCGAGCGGGAAGCCGTGCATCGAGCCGGAGATGTCGACGATGAAGATGTAGTCCCGCGGTGGGATCTGCGCCGGTGTGACCCGTTCTGGCGGTTGGGCCATGAGTAAGAAGAAGTTCTCCTTATCGCCGCGATGCAACATTAGGCCCGACTCGATGGCCTTGCCCTGCAGCCGATAGTTGAGGATGAAATCGCGATCCCCAGCCGTGCGGTCTTCGCCGGACAGTGCGATGACGGCGCGGCCCGGGTTCTCATAATCGACAGCGAGTGCGTGCGATGGGGAGGTCAACGCCTGGATGGGGATGCCGGTATCGATGGCCACGTCGATGTCGAAGCGGTATGGCGCCGGTGTACCTTCTTCGAGATAGGGATTCGCGACCCACCCGTTGACCGCCGGCGCCTCGGCCGTGACTTCGCCGTTGTAGCGCGGCCCGACGACTGTGGGATAGACGAAAGCGTATTCGCCCTCTTCCGGGACGAGAAGCTCGGTGTAGCCCAATTCCACCTCCACGGTATCACCGGGAAGGATATTCGCGACATTCATCTGGAACACGTTCGGGCGCTGCTGTTCCAGCAACGAGGTGCGCTTTCCTTCGTCCTTTGCTTGCTGGTAAATCGCTTTGGCTTTGTGCTTTTCCTGGATCGTCGCTTCGATCACGCGCTCGCCGATGGTCATCTTCATGGCATTCACCGCAGCCCGGGTCGAGGCAGGGAACAGATAAATCGCCTCGATCGGATCGATGCCGCGGTTTCGGTAACGTTGTTTGACGGTGACGGCCGCGATGACGCCGGAAATCCTGACCTCAGCCGACGTCGATTCCAGCGGAAACTCTTCGGTCGTGGCGCCTTCGCCGGCGCTGACCAGAAAGTAAGGTGACAGGGTCCGGTCGGTGTCCGTCTGTGCGGCCGCCGGTGCGCAGATCGCGATGGCGGCAAAGATGACGAGGCCGCGGGCGCCTTCGGTAATAGGGTTTTTCATGGATCGCCTCCTGCAGTATGCCTTGTGACAAAGGCCGCGAACCTATGGGTTGCGGCGCTATTGACACTCTAGGAGGCGCGTATGGAGCGACGGTGAAGCGCAGGTGAAATATGCGCGAAATCGAGGTGAACTGGCTGCTACTGCGGAAAAGAGAGCGTCGCGACGGTGCCGCCTTCGGGATGCGAGACGACCGCGACGCTTCCTCCGTGCAGGGTCATGATCTCTTTGACTAGGCTGAGTCCCAGGCCGGAGCTTTTCTTGCCGCTGTCCGGCCGCGTGAGGGAGAAAAACCGATCGAAGATTTTTGATTCGGCGTACGCGGGGATCCCCGGACCGCGATCGCGCACTTCCAGTACTACGGTATCGTCGACGACGCGCGTGGCGATCGATATCTCGGCTCCCGGCGCGCTGAATTCGACCGCGTTTTGCAGCAGGTTCAGTACTGCCTGGCGAATCAAGATTTCGTCGCCGCGTACCTCTTCCGCATCGACACCGCTGTCGTCGATCGTCAAATCGCGCCGCTCGATCAGCGCGCTGAGGCTCGCGGCGGCATCCGCAGCGACACCTGCCAGTGCGACGGCGTCGGAGTTTTCAATGGCGCTGCGCGACTCCAGGGAAGTCAGCAGCATTAAGGTTTCCGCGATGCGGGTGATGCGTTGCGACTCGCTGCCGATGTTGTCGATGAACCGGCGGCGCTGGTCGGGAGGCAGGTCTTCTTCGAGCAATTCCGCCGCCCCGCGAATGGCCGACAACGGGCTTTTGATTTCGTGGGTCAAGGTTTGTACATAATTTTCGACGTAACGTTTACCTTCCAGGGCCGTACGCATCTGCTCGAAGGCGGCGCCGAGATCGCGCAGTTCGCCCGGTGGTAGCGGTGGCAACTCGGCGCGGCGTTCGTCGCGGACCGTCAGGGCGTAATCGGTGAGCCGTCGGATAGGACGGGTCAGCCATTGGCCCAGAATCATGCCGACGATAATCAATGCCACGCAAACGGCCGCGCCGCCCAGCATCAGGTCACGGCGTGCGGATTCGACGAAGCGGTTGCTGCTCGCAGCCGACTTTCCTACCGACAGTACGCCGATGCGCTCCCCGTCCAACACGATGGGACTCGCGACGTACAGCACCTTGGTCTTCGGATCGGTGCGCGACGGGGAAGTACGTGCACCATAATCTCCGCGTAGCGTGCGATGGACGTCGTTCCATTCGCTGTAATTTACGCCTTCGTCGCGCCCGGAATCGGAGTCGTAGATTACGATGCCGGCGGTGTCGGTGATATAGACGCGGACGTCCACATTCGTTTTCAGGAAACCGTAGATCTGTGCCTCGAAGGGCTGCTCGCTTACCCGTTGGAACACGCGGCGAAACAGCGCTACATCGACCCGGCCGTCATGCGCCGTCGCTGCCGCGAACGCGGCAAGAACGTGTGCGGTATCGACGATGGGTTCTTCGGTCGCCTCGCGATATCGCGGTTGAATATCGTCGGTCACGATGTCGACGAAAAAATAGAATCCGACACCGAACAACAGGAATATCCACAGGAACAGGCGGATCCGGATAGTCAAAAGTCGTCCCTTAGCGAATAGCCGATGCCGCGGTGAGTAACGATGGGATCGTCTGCCGCGATTTCTTTCAGCTTAGCCCGGATCGTCTTGATGTGGGTGTCGACCGTTCGTTCGAGGCTTATGCCGCCGTGTTCCCACGCCTTGTCGAGCAGTTGTTCGCGGCTGAATACCCGTCCGGGCGCATCGATCAGCGCGCTGAGCAAGCGAAATTCTACACGCGATAACGCTAAAGCCGTCCCGTGGTAGTGCGCTCTGTGTCGCTCGTTGTCAACGGTGAACGGGCCATAGTTGACGGCGCTGTCGTCTTGTTTTGCTTGTAATTGTCCAGGAGATCGGGTCGGGGAACGGCGCAATACGGCTTTGACCCGGGCGCTGAGTTCCCGCGGGCTGAAGGGCTTAACGACATAATCGTCGGCGCCGATCTCGAGCCCGACAATGCGGTCGATCTCATCCGCCCGCGCCGTCACAAAAATGATCGGAACCTCAGACATTTGGCGGATGCGGCGGGCGACTTCAAAACCGCCGATGTCGGGCAGCCCGACATCCAGGATGACGAGATCGAAATCCCGGAGAGCAAGCTCGGCGAGGGCGTCTTCGCCGGTGCCGGCACACACCGGCTCAAATCCTTCGGTGGTAAGGGCGTAGGTAATGTTGTCGGTGATCGACGGTTCGTCGTCCACCACCAAGATAGTTTTGCCCATCAAATCCTCGAGATATCAAGAGGCAGTGCGGTCGCGCCGCGCGCTTGCCGTCGACCCCGCACGAGCATACCTGCCCAGCTTCGCGGGATCGAGTGTCTCGGCTTCGCTGCCGGGTCCCAGCGCCGTCGGCGCCGCGGCCAACCGGGCTCCGCTGCGAAAACGTTATCTGCTACATTGGGAACACCAAAGCTCGGGAAGCGCAGATGAAACTCGAAGGAATCAAGGTGCTCGATCTATCGTTATTCCTCCCCGGACCGGCCGTCACGCTGATGATGGCCGATCACGGGGCTGAAGTGATCAAAATCGAAAATCCGGCGGCGCCTGAACCGACCCGTTCCACGCAGTTCTTCCCGTGGGAGCAGGGCGGCGCGACTGTCACCTACCGTACCACCCAGCGTGGAAAAAAGAGTCTGACGCTCAACCTGAAGGACCCGGCGGCGAAAGAGATCCTGCTGCACCTCGCCAAAGAGTCCGACGTGTTCGTCGAATCGTTTCGTCCGGGTGTCATGCGGCGTTTGGGAATAGATTACGATGCCGTGAGGCAGGTGAATCCGGGTATCGTTTACTGTTCCATGTCGGCTTTCGGCCAAGGTGGGCCGTGGCGCGATCGTCCTGCACATGACACGGCGGCCGTAGCGGCTGCCGGGATCTTGAGTTTGACGCGATCGCCCGAGGGTGACTCGGGCCCCGCCATTCTCGGCGTCGCCATTTCTGACTTGCTGTCTTCGCATCTGGCCTTCGGCGGCATCGTCATGGCACTGTTCCGTCGCCAGCAGACCGGCGAAGGCGACTACATCGATATCAGCATGTTCGAATCGGTGTTGAACGCTTCGCCGAATATCGTCGGGCCGGTTTTCGGTGGGGATCTGGCGCCCGAACGCCTGAAGGAACGAACGAACGGCGGCAACGCCATGTTGAATATTTATGAGCTCAAAGATGGCAGCTACATCGCGCTCGGCGGCGGCGAACCCAAGTTCGTAGAAGCACTTTTCGAAGGTCTGGGGCGGCCTGAATTCATCGAACCGGTGTCGGGCCCGGCGGGCGAAGGACATTGGGCGGCTATCGCATTTCTACGCGGGGAGTTCCGCGGGCGGACCCGCGCCGAATGGGAAACGTGGTTTGAAGGCCGCGACATCTGCTGGATGCCGGTCATGGATCTCAAAGAGGCCTGGGATACTCCGCAAGTGTGGGAGCGGGAAATGCGGGTAAAGGATCCGGACGGTAACGACCACATCGGCATTCCGATCAAGTTCAAGAACGAACCCGGGCGCATCAACTTCGATCTTCCCGAGCACGGCGAGCAGACCGCGGAGATCCTTACGGGTCTGGGCTACGGTACCGAAGCGATCAAAGCATTGAAGGAATCGGGCGCGATCTAAATAAGGGTTGCGAAATATCGATCAGTTTCAGATTAGGGGTCGACTGCTGGATTAGCGTTTCAAAAGATGCTGAGCTTTTGTAGGTACACCAACCACCGTCACCCCGGACTTGATCCGGTATGACGGTGAGAACCCATGGCCGCCGAGACTCAAAATTAACCGGGATGCGGGAACGGTGAAACGCCATCGCGAACGCACGCCATTCGAGCAAAGGGTCGGCGGAGAACCCGGAAGCTTACCGTTTATCCAATTGCGCAGTCAGGCGCGCGGTACGATGAACCAGAACCGGAAGTCGGGGCCGCCGCCGGCAGGTATCGTCATATCGTACTTTTCCGCATAGGCAGCGCGGACGGCCGAGAGCGCTGTGGCATCTGAAATCTCGGCGGTCGCGACATCGTAAAGCTCCTCGCCGATTTTGAGGCGAATGCCACGGTCGTTTTCCATCCAGCCGACCCAATTCTTGGTTTCGGGTTCCCGGGCGCCGATGACCAGTTCGCCGTCGATTTGTACGCAGAAGATCGTTACCGAATGCGCGATGAAGTAGGGCGTTTCCACCTGCACGAATATTTCCCGATATTCTTCTGTGAACCGCCAATCTTCCGGGTACGTTTGGGCAATATCGCCGCGTAGCCAGAACCCGGGTGTTCTGTCGCTCGGCTCGCAACCGGCGACGAGAACCAGCGCGACGATCAGTGCGATCCATTGGCGGCTTGCAACGTTTTGCAGCCCTGACCGTCGGGATCGATTCTTGTCGATTGGTTGTCTCAGTTTAGTTTTCCCCCGATCCCGCCTCAATACCCCGCGGACTCATACGGTGTGTCGGCATCGCGCTTATAAACCAGAAGTCGGCGTTGGTACGACATGACGAGTTCGCCCCGCTGATTATTCGCCCACGTTTCGACACCCAATATACCTTCGTTGGGCCGTGATTTCGATTCACGCGCATCAAGGATCGTCGATTGCGACTCCATGGTGTCGCCGGGCGCAACGGCCGCGCCGAAACGGATGTCGGTCCAACCCAGGTTGGCGACGACCCGCCCGAAAGTGCGAGTGGTCATCGCGGTGGCGGCCGCGAGGATCCAGCTTTCGGTAAAACGGAACTCGCCGCCGCCATATTTCGCGACCCAGTCGAGGTCATGATACTGCGGCGCGAGTTCGAGTGACCGCCACGCGTGCTCCAGCCCTTCGTCACGCAACATCGTTCGGCGTGGCCAATGAATGAATGTCTCGCCGGCGTGACAATCCTCGAAGAACAGGCCTACCTGTTCGGTCAATGCGCCGTCTGTCTCCCGTCGATGCGCGAGAAAGCGAGGTTCTTCGGAAGGAGCAGCCGCGTCGTCGTCATTCCGGTCTTCGGGGTGGTGGCTGCGGCGCCATACCTGCACGCGATACGTGATGCGAGCGATTTCTTTGCTGTCCTGATTGAACCCGCGACAGCATACGTTCACCTCGCCGAGCGCGGGATCCGGTGTCGGCGCCGTCGCGACGATTTCCGATTCCGCATACAGCGTATCGCCCGCGAATACGGGACTCGTCATAGCGATTTCGTCGAACCCGGTCAGGGCATGTTTACGCCCGAAGGTTTTCGACGACATGCCGATCAGGCGTTGCAAGGTGATCGTGGAGACCACCAGTTCGCGTTTCCACGTGGTTTGCGACGCGTATTTGGCATCGTAATGCAACATCGCGGCGTTCAGCGTGTCGAGCGCCTCATCCACGTTGTCCTGTTGTGAGACGGTAACGCCCGGTCGGTGACGGAAACGTTGGCCGGGGGCGAAGTCTTCGAAGTCGAAGCCAAATCGTTCCCGGTAACGGTTTTCCCCGATCCGGTAATAGGCGTAAAAGCTCATAGCTGCTCCTGACGAACGGCCGACCGCATCGGTTTGCACGGCGTGCCGGGTGTACGTCCATCGTATCCGTGTTCGCATTGTCGTCTCAAGACCCGCGGATTCCGGATCAATTATCTAAATACGCGTTTGAAAATTGGGCCACGCCCCGTACGCGGCGAACTGAGCTACAATCGCCGCTTGGGGGCGCTCTAACAATTTTGGGAACGGTTTTTTCCGAACTTTCTATTACTTTAGTCAGCTTATGCGCCGGTCAGATCAACGCCGAGGGGGAGTTAGTGATGGTGCAATCAATTAGAAGAGTCGTGACGGGCCACGACGACAACGGCCGTTCTGTATTCATTTTCGACGGGCTTGCGGAGAATGTGAAAGAAATGGAATCGATGCCGGGCTTGGCCCTTACCGATCTGTGGGAGACCGATAAGAGTCCGGCGGATAATACGGGTAATGAGGATGCCGGCGCCCGACCGATCGTGCTGGAACCACCGGTAAATGGCGCGGTATTTCGGATCGTCGAGTTTCCGCCGGACAGTGCCTGGCGGGACGATGCGGATGCTGGAGAGGCCTTCGGCTCGATCGGCGCCGGTCATGCGGCCGATGAGGGTTCGGATGATCCGATGATGCATAAAACTTCGACGATCGATTACCTGGTCATATTGAAAGGCGAAATCTGGGCGCTAATGGAGGATGAGGAAACGTGTCTTAAGCAGGGGGACGTGATGATCCAACGGGGTACGAATCATTCCTGGAGCGTTCGCACCGAGGAACCGTGCATCGTCGCTGCCGTTCTGGTCAGTGCGGAGCCGCTGTCACCCCCGAAATGATGAAAGTGATCGATATTTCGGAACAGTTATCTA
>CAZFZX010000073.1:19906-20204 GCA_964523765.1 uncultured Enterobacteriaceae bacterium | reverse complement strand
CCCACCCAGATTGCGCAATCTCAGCTGTCGCGCGATCGCTTGCGCCGCCTCTAGATT
Organism: uncultured Enterobacteriaceae bacterium; assembly: GCA_964523765.1. GTDB lineage: Bacteria > Pseudomonadota > Gammaproteobacteria > UBA11873. Next base: position 20,147 of record CAZFZX010000073.1, on the reverse strand, counting down.
CGTCTTGAAAATCGTCTCTTCGAGATTTCGATGGCCGACGAATCCGCCGGTGTTGACATCGATGGTCGTCATCGCCTCGGTTTGGTCGATGATTAGATGACCGCCTGACTTGAGGTCGACCTTACGTTGGAGTCCGCGTTGGATTTCGTCTTCGGTCGAGTATAGGTCGAGGATCGGTCGTTCGCCCGGGTAGTGTTCGATACGCGAAACGAGCTCCGGGGTGAACTGGTGCGCGAAATCC
>CAZFZX010000073.1:4332-19896 GCA_964523765.1 uncultured Enterobacteriaceae bacterium | reverse complement strand
GGACCTTGGCGAAGGTTTCTTTGGAATCGATACGGATCTTTTCCACTTGAGCGGCCGACAGGTCGCGGATCGTCCGGAACACCAATTGTAGATCTTCATAAATTACCGACGGAACGGTGGCGGCTTCGATGCGGGCGGAGATGGACTGCCACAGTCGCTGCAGAAACGCCATGTCATCGCGTATCTCATTGCTAGTCGCGCCTTCGGCCGCAGTCCGCGCGATGTAGCCTCCGCTTTCTCTGGTTTTTACAGGTCCGAGGCACTCCGGGTCGGCTGTGCTCGCGTCGGCCCCGGCCGCGTATTCGTCGATTTCGACGTTGTCCAAGGCCGGTTCCAGCTCGATCAACAGCTCTCTTAAGCGGCGTCTCTCGTCGTCGTTTTCGATCCGCTGCGATATCCCTAGCGAAGTAGAGTGCGGCATGAACACTAGGTAGCGCGACGGGATACTCAAAAATGTGGTGAGACGGGCGCCCTTGGTCCCGAGCGGGTCCTTCGTGACCTGAACCAACAACTGCTGCCCCTCATTAAGCACTTGTTCAATCGGGACGTCCCCCCCATTGGCGTCCGCGATTTTATCGGCCTGCGCTATGTCGGACACGTGAAGAAAGCCCGTGCGGTCGAGGCCGACATCGAGGAATGCCGCGCCCATTCCCGGCAAAACGCGGTTGACGCGGCCGAGGTAGATGTTGCCGACTAAACCGCGATTGCGGCTGCGTTCGACAACGACCTCCTGTAGAACGCCATTCTCGATCGACGCAACCCGCGTTTCCTGAGGTGTTACGTTAACGAGAATTTCTTCGGCCATCGATTTCTAAGGGGTTCCAAGGTTGTCGAGTGGTTAGCTATAACTGTCTAATTCGTAAGTTATTATAGCGAGTTAATCAGGGTAGTCGCCAGTGCGGCTGCAGGGCTCCCCTCCGACCGATAAATGCCTTCGGGGACGCCGCCGCACAACCGATCGAGCGTTACTTGCCGGCGCTCACTAAGTCGTCGATTTCGCCTTGGTCAATTCCTCGGATTTACGCAGACGCGTTGTTTCAGAACACCAACCGATTGGAGCCTACCGAGGCCAACCGCGTTATCGCCGGTGTCTGGCGAACAAATCTATCGGATGGACCACGCGGCCGTCCTAGCGTTCCGTTTGAAGCATGACCGCGGGGCGACCATCGCCCGCCGCTAAGCAAATTGGCTTCAGCTTCATGGCGGACGGTGAGCGGTTTTCCGTTTCGGCGACTGGGGTCGTGGTGGTACCATCAGGGGATGATTTGTCCGGGCAAGAACAGCCAGTGAATTTCGAAAACGCCTTGACCGAAGTGTTGCCGCCAGAGGCGTTGCTCACCGAAATCGAAGACAAAAGGCCCTACGAGTGCGACGGGCTCTCCGCCTATCAACAAGTGCCGCGCGTAGTCGTGATGCCCGAAACACGTAAGCAGGTAGAGGACGTAGTCAAAATCTGTGCCGAATACGATGTCCCTATCGTTGCCCGGGGCGCGGGTACGGGGCTGTCGGGCGGCGCACTGCCGCTCGCGGACGGCTGTCTGATGAGCCTCGCGAAATTCAATCGGATTGTCGAGATCGACGCTGAGAATCTAGTTGCGGTTGTCGAACCGGGGGTTAGGAATATCGCTGTCTCCGAGGCAGTAGCAGCCCACGGTTTGTATTACGCGCCGGATCCTTCGTCCCAAATTGCATGCTCGATCGGCGGCAACGTTGCAGAGAATTCAGGCGGCGTGCATTGCCTCAAATACGGGCTAACCGTTCACAACGTCCTCCAGGTCGAGATCCTGACGGCGGACGGGGAATGGTTGACGCTCGGGGGGGCGGCGCTCGACAGCCCGGGGTACGATTTGTTGGCACTGCTGAACGGCTCCGAAGGAATGCTCGGCATCATTATGCAGATCACGGTGAAATTGCTGCCGCTTCCACCGGTCGCGAGGGTGCTGTTGGGAGCATTCGATACCGTGGCGGCAGCCGCCGATACGGTCGCCGGTGTGATCGCGGCAGGCATCATACCGGCGGGGTTGGAAATGATGGACCGACTCGCGACCCGGGCGGCCGAAGATTATTGCCAGGCGGGCTATCCGCGCGACGCGACGGCGATTCTTTTGTGCGAATTAGACGGCACACCGGACGAGGTCGACACGCAGTTGGGCACGGTCCGGGACATTTTTGAGCTCCATGGTTGCGTCGAGACGCGGGTTTCGGCGACGGAAGAAGAACGTTTGCGATTCTGGATGGGCCGTAAGGCCGCGTTTCCGGCGATGGGCCGTATCGCCCCGGACTATTACTGCATGGACGGGACGATCCCGCGCCGTAATCTGGGGGTAGTGCTCCAGCGGATCGCGGAATTATCGGAGCAATACGGCTTGCCGGTGGCGAATGTGTTCCATGCCGGTGACGGCAATCTCCACCCGCTCATCGCTTACGATGCCAACGACGATGGTCAACTCGAGGCGGCGGAGCGGCTCGGTGGCGAGATCCTGGAACTCTGTGTCGAGGTTGGGGGCACAGTAACCGGCGAGCACGGGGTCGGGGTGGAAAAACTCGATCAAATGTGCGTCCAGTTTTCGGCGTCGGAATTAGCTATGTTCCATGCGATCAAGGACGCCTTCGACCCTGCTGGCCTTTTGAATCCCGGCAAAGCGATCCCGACCTTGCACCGCTGCGTTGAGTTCGGCGCTATGCATGTCCACGGCGGCAAATTGCCGCATCCGGAACTCGAACGGTTTTGACCGGGAAACGCGGTGGGAAAGGCGTTAACGCGGGTTGAACGTCTCCTTGAAACCGAAATAAATGACCGCGTCCTTGAGATTCGAAAAGGCCTGCTGAAAGCGGCTCCGGCGAGTGTCGGTCACGTATTCCATCGCCAGCACAATACGCTCCTCGTCGCTACCCAGCGGCGTCACCCAGTGATAAAGCCGATGGCAGTTGAATACCACCAGAGTCCCGGGTTTCAGTGATACCTCGACTACCCGGTTCTTGCGGGAGTCGTCCTTCTTGTAGAGTTCCGCGACGAGCTTGCTTTCCGTATCGTTTACCAAGCCCAGTAGGACCGTGAATCGCGTACCTCGGTAGTAGTTCGTGTCGAAGTGGCCGCCGAAATAGTCTCCTTTATCAAGATAACAATACAGCGTGCAGGTATGCGGATCGGCCTCGGGGCAGAAATGAAGCTCTCGGTCGGTGAGTTTGTTTAGAAAATCGACCATCGCGCCCGACTGGTACATCTCCCGGATCGCGGGGATCTCTCGATCCAGGATGTGCCGGCTGACGCTGCTGCTCTTTTTGATGCCCGGAACGTGGCTACGGTGCATCTCGGACCGTAGTCCGTTCAGTTCGCCTACGATCGGTGCCAACTCCGCTTCGGGGATGAAGGAATCGACGACCACCGCCTCGTCCTGAAAGAAATACTGACGCTGGACTTCATCGAAGTCCAGTCGGGCTACGGCGGCTGCCGCGGATTCGACTAAAGTCATGATGTCTTTTTACTCCGAAATCGGGTTGTTCGCCGTTGATCAAAGCTGTATTGAAAAATCGGCACGGTAGGAACAGGACCCGGAGTTTAGACGAGCACTCGGGAGCCCGGGTTGATCAGGATCAATCCGCAGCTGACGCTATCAACCGGGACAATCCCAAATCGTCGTCACGATCTCCGGCACGCGGCAAACACCTCATCTGGATCTGTAACTATCGGAATTTGCTGGAGTATTATGAGTAAATCCAGTAGCGCCCGGGCACCGTCAGGGGAGCCGAGCGCCTCGGAAACTACCCCATCGCGGCCGCTCTCCACCGGCTGTTCAGCCGGTATTGGTACCGCCGACCGTGAGGTCGTCGATCCGTAACGTCGGCTGACCAACGCCGACTGGTACCTGCTGGCCGTTTTTGCCGCACGTTCCGACCCCGTTGTCGAGTTCGAGGTCGTTTCCGATCATGCTCACGCGGGTCAGTACATCCGGCCCGTCGCCGATCAGGGTGGCGCCTTTGACGGGTGCGGTTACCTTCCCGTTTTCGATCAAATAGGCTTCGCTTGCACTGAACACAAATTTCCCATTCGTGATGTCGACTTGTCCGCCGCCGAAACTAACAGCATAGAGCCCTTTGTCCACACTCTCGACGATTTCCTGGGGGTCGAATTTACCGGGCAGCATGTAGGTATTGGTCATCCGCGGCATGGGACGATGTGAATAAGATTGACGGCGCCCGTTACCCGTCGACGGTACGCCCATCAAGCGGGCGTTGTGTTTGTCCTGCAGGTAGCCGCGCAGCACGCCTTTTTCGATCAAGGTCGTGTTTTGGCCGGCCACGCCTTCGTCGTCGATCGCGAGCGACCCGCGGCGATCGATCAAAGTAGCGTCGTCAACGACGGTACAGTTTTCGTTGGCGACCCGCTCTCCGACGCGATTGGCAAACGCCGAGGTGCCCTTGCGGTTGAAATCACCTTCGAGACCGTGTCCGATTGCTTCATGCAGCAGGATCCCGGGCCAGCCGTGCGCCAGTACTACGCGCATCTCTCCCGCCGGCGCGTCGCCGGCGTCCAGGTTTACCAGCGCTTGGCGCAACGCTTCATCGGCGATCGACTCGGCCTTTCCGTGATCGAAGAAACAGTCATAACCGGTACGGCCACCACCACCGTAGCTCGCAGATTCGCGGTGCCCGTTTTGTTCGACGATCACGTTAACGTTCAGTCTCACTAGCGGTCTGTGATCGGCTCCCAGGGTTCCATCCGATGCCGCGACTATGATCGAAGAATAACGTCCCGTAAGGCTGACTATTACTTCCCGTACGCGGCCGTCGGCATTGCGGATGCGATTGTCCAGCGATCTCAAAAGCTGCAATTTTTTTTCGGTTGCGACGCTCGCCAACGGGTCGAGCGCCGCATAGAGCGTCGGTGCCGTAGTTTCGGACACCACGCGTATCGCGCGCGATTGGCCTTGGCGCGCGATCGCTCGGGCTGTCTCGGAGGCTCTGCGCAGGGCCGGCAATGCCAATTCGTCCGAATAGGCGAAACCGGTCTTTTCGCCGCTGACGGCGCGCACGCCGACGCCTTGATCCCGCGCATAGGAACCCTCCTTCACGATACCGTCCTCGAGGCTCCAGGACTCGCTTCGCGAACACTCGAAATACAGGTCGGCGATGTCGACGGTCCTCCCCGCGAGAGTGCGGAGGACGTTTTCCAGATCGCGGATCTCGATACCCGTCGGTGCGAGCAGGGTCTCAGTGGCGGTGTCGATTGCTGTACCGGTCATAATTGTTCGTGCCAGGTCCGCTTCTTACCGACCACCCGGACATTTTCGGGGACGGTTCATGGTATATTTCATCGTCGTCCGGGCGCCGGCCGGTCGCCGGCGTGCGAACGATAGGAGCCTGTGCAGCATAGGCTGAACTTCCCTAGAAAGTAGTGTAATCATTTTGGCTAAAGAGTTCCCGCGAATTGAGCGGCTTCCACCTTACGTATTCAATCAAGTCAACGAATTGAAGCTAGCCGCGCGTCGACGCGGAGAAGATATCGTGGACTTCGGAATGGGGAACCCGGACCAGCCGACGCCGAAGCATATCGTCGAGAAGCTGGTCGAGGTCGCCCGTCGCGGCGACACACATCGTTATTCCGTCTCGCGTGGAATTCCGCGGTTGCGCAGAGCCATATCACGTTGGTATGCGAGTCGTTACGAAGTTGAAATCGACGCCGAACAAGAGGCCATCGTTACCATCGGTTCGAAGGAAGGTCTGGCGCATCTCGCGCTCGCCACCATCGATCGCGGAGATGGCGTGCTGGTTCCGAATCCCGCTTATCCGATCCATCCATATGGGTTCGTGATTGCCGGCGCGGATATTCGGCACGTGCCAATCGGGCCAGATATCGATTTTTTTCACGAACTCCAGACGGCGATCCGAAATTCGTGGCCAAAACCGAAAATGCTGCTACTGAATTTCCCCAGTAACCCGACGGCCCAGTGCGTGGACTTGGATTTTTTCGAGCACATCGTCGAGATTGCTCGCGAAAATGATATTTTTGTCGTTCACGATCTGGCGTATGCAGATCTGGTATTCGACGGGTATACGGCGCCGTCGATCATGGAAGTGCCGGGAGCGAAGGATGTCGCGGTAGAATTTTTCTCCTTGTCCAAGAGCTATAATATGCCCGGTTGGCGAGTCGGCTTCATGGTCGGTAACCGTGAACTCGTTAACGCGCTCGGCCGCTTGAAGTCGTATATGGATTACGGCACTTTCACGCCGATTCAGGTCGCCGCAATCACCGCCTTAGAGGGCCCGCAAGATTGCGTTGGCGAGATCCGCGCCCTATATCAGGCTCGGCGCGACGTACTCTGCGAAGGATTGAATGCGGCTGGTTGGGACGTCGAGCCGCCGCGCGCCACGATGTTCGTTTGGGCGCGGCTGCCGGAGGCCTATCGTGCGATGGGCTCTCTCGAGTTTACCAAGTTGTTGTTGCGCGACGCGAAAGTCGCGGTTTCGCCCGGGATCGGTTTTGGTGAGTATGGTGACGAATTCGTACGCTTCGCTTTGATCGAGAACATCCACCGATCCCGCCAGGCGGTGCGCGGGATCAAGGATATGCTCCGCGCCGCTAATCTCGGTTCGGACGCCGTGTCCGCTAAGTCTTGAGTATCGTCTTATGTCGTCGTTGCCTCCAGTAAGAATCGGCCTTCTGGGCCTCGGGACGGTCGGGGGCGGGACCGTCACCGTACTACGGCGAAACGCTGATGTTATCAACCGCAGAGCAGGCCGATCGATCGAGATCGTCGCCGCAAGTGCCCGCGACATTACACGGCCGCGGTCGTTTGACCTGACCGGCGTCGCGTTGTTCGAAAACGCCGCCGAGGTGGTCGAACATCCGGACGTCGAGGTGGTCGTCGAACTGATCGGGGGTACCGAACCGGCGAAAGAACTAGTGATCACGGCACTCGAAAACGGAAAACACGTCGTAACCGCCAACAAGGCTCTCATTGCACTGCATGGCAATGAGGTTTTCGAGGCTGCGCATCGCACCCATACAATGGTTGCATTCGAGGCGGCGGTAGCCGGCGGCATCCCGGTCATCAAGGCCACCCGTGAGGCGCTGGCCGGTAACCGGGTCGAATGGCTGGCAGGAATCATTAATGGCACCTGCAATTACATTTTAACGGCGATGAGCGACGCCGGCCGCGAATTCGACGACGTATTGGCCGAGGCCCAGGCGCTCGGATACGCCGAGGCCGATCCGTCGTTCGACATTGACGGTATCGACGCTGCCCACAAGCTAACGATCCTGGCCGCGATAGCATTCGGGATCCCGCTGCAATTCGACAGTGTCTACGTCGAAGGGATCCGCCACATCTCGCGGGCCGATGTCGAATACGCGAGCCGGCTCGGATATCGGATCAAGCACCTGGGCTTCGCCCGCCAGGGAACCGAAGGTATAGAGTTGCGTGTCCACCCGACGCTGATACCGTCGCGGAAACTACTGGCCAATGTGGACGGGGTGATGAATGCGGTGATGATCACCGGGGATGCGGCCGGCCCCACCCTCTATTACGGTGCGGGCGCGGGAGCCGAGCCCACGGCATCGGCGGTCGTCGCCGACCTCGTAGACGTGGTCAGAGCGCTGACCGGCGATCCGGAGAATCGCGTGCCGCATCTGGCGTTTCAACCGGACGCGCTGGCACGGATCCCCGTTGTCGACATGGAACGCGTCGAAACGGCCTATTATTTGCGTTTGAACGTCGTCGACCAGCCGGGCGTTCTCGCCGATGTAACCCGGATCCTCGGTAGCGGCGGCATCAGTATCGAAGCGATCCTGCAACAGGAGCCGGCCGACGGTGCGTCCACCGTACCGGTGGTGATACTCACCCACGGCGTCGTCGAGCGCGCAATGAATCGGGCGTTAGCAGAAATCGAAGCGCTGCCGCAGATACACGACCAGGTCGTCAGGATACGCATGGAACCACTGGCATGACCCCTCCATACCACTACGGCGGGATCATCGAGCGCTATCGCACGCGTCTACCGGTAGCCGACGGGACTCGCGTTATCACTTTGTGCGAAGGCGATACGCCGCTGATTAGACTGGAGAATATCGAAAAGAAAATCGGCAGGGGCATCGAGCTCTACGCCAAATTCGAAGGTCAGAATCCGACCGGTTCGTTCAAGGATCGGGGTATGACAATGGCCGTAACGCAAGCAGTCTCCGAAGGCAGCCAGGCGATAATCTGCGCGTCGACGGGTAATACCTCGGCGTCCGCGGCGGCATATGCGGCGCGCGCAGGGATCCGCGCATTCGTGTTGATCCCGGAAGGCAAAATAGCCCTGGGGAAGCTTGCGCAGGCGATGATCGAAGGCGCGTGCGTGCTCCAGATCAAAGGCAATTTCGACGACGGCATGCAGATCGTCAAAGAGATAGCTTCCGCGGCCCCGGTAACCATCGTGAATTCCATTAATCCGTATCGCCTGCAGGGCCAAAAAACAGCGGCATTCGAAATCGTCGATGCGCTGGGCAGGGCCCCCGACATCCACGGGATCCCGGTGGGCAACGCGGGCAACATCAGCGCCTACTGGGTTGGCTTCAGCGAGTACGCCGCGACGACGCCGGCGACGGCCTCGTGTTCTTTCTGTGAAGAACATTGTCGCTACCAATCGGGCGCCGTAGTGCCGGCGCGCCCGCGTATGTTCGGCTATCAGGCGGCGGGCGCGGCGCCTTTCATTCGCGGCGAAATGGTTGATGCGCCCGAGACGGTCGCGACCGCCATCCGTATCGGCAAGCCTCAGTCATGGGCGCTCGCGTGGGCTGCCGTCAACGAGTCCGGCGGTGCGTTCGCGAGCTTGAGTGACGACGAAATCCTGAGCACGCAGCGTCTGCTGGCCGAAAAAGAAGGCGTTTTCTGCGAGCCCGCATCGGCAATATCCGTCGGCGGTGTTCTGCGCGATGTCGAGAACGGGAATATTCCGGCGGGTTCCCTGATCACCTGTACCCTTACCGGGCATGGGCTCAAAGATCCGGATACCGCCATAAAACAAAGCGAGGGCGGGGTCATCGAGATCCCGGCGGAGGTCGACGCCGTCAAACGCGCGATCCTCGAAAATCTTTAACCCGAGAACGCGCATGGAACTGAGGGCGTCGCCGGCACCCGGTGCCGATTAACCCGCATATTCCACGAAGGCGGTTTCGAAACGGTATGCTTGCGCCGTCAATCAACCGTTTAGGGTCATTGTTGCACGGTTGCCAACGGGACGGCTTGCACCTGAACGGTTTCAGGAAAAATTTGACGATGAATCTTGAACAAACCCCCTCCAACCATAGCTACGGCTATGCTTGTTCGGGTATTTGTCCAACCTTCTGGGTCAAATTTCCCCTGAATTCCGTTCCCTTCATGAAATATGCGGGTTAAGTAAAGCCGATGGGGCGGCTGGTGTTGTTCGTACCGGGTTTTCCCGCCTGGCTGTTCGAAGAATCCGGCGGCCAACTCGATGCCGCCAGATGGCCCGCGTTGTCGTTGATACTCGCCCGAGCCACCGGGCATCCGATCGAAGGCGTTTCGATCGAGCAGAATTTGATCACGCTATGCGGCGCGCCGTCCGACCGCGCGGTATCGTTCCCGATCGCCGCCCTGACCGCTCTGATCGATAACGATACGCACGCTGTCGAAGGCATCATGCGTGCCGATCCCGTACATCTGCGCGCTGATCCCGCAAAGATCCTGCTTTTCAATAGCCCAGACATACTGCCGTCGGCCGCTGAGGCCGATTCACTGCTCGAAGAAATCAACACCGGCGTCCCTGGTTTAGGCATCTCGCGTGGCACGTATCCAGGCCGCTGGTATTTCCGCTCGGGACACGCGGCTACGGTGGTCACGAGTTCGCCAAATGCCGCCAACGGGCGTTCCATTTCCGATCATCTCCCCCGGGGCGAAGGCGCCGCGGCATTAATGAGACTGACGAACGACGCGCAGATGTTACTGCACGGTGCAGCGGTCAACGCCGAGCGCGAAGCTCGCGGGATCCCGCCGATCAATTCCATCTGGCCGTGGGGCAACGGGAGCGTAGAGGACGTCCAGATCGCGCCACCGGACATCGTGGTTGGCGACGATGTTTTGGCGGCCGGATTCGCGCGCCGTTTCGGGCTTCGTTGGTGCGCCGAATTGGAACCACGCGACGTCATCGAGAAAGTCAGCGGTGGTAGAAATGCTCTAGTCGTCGCCGGGTCGCCGACAGGTACGGTCGGCATAAAGGGTCCTCTCGGCAGTGTCGGCGAGTTGGAACAGCTCTGGTGTCCGGTACTGCTGCGCGCATTACGGCGGTTTCGGGTGAAGGAAGTGCAACTAATCACCGACAAAAACCGCTATTCGTTAACCCCGTGGAACTTGCTGAAAATATGGCGGGGCGCGCGACCGCGGACAGGCGGCGGAATATGACAGAACCGGCGATCGTCCGCCGTAGCGTTCCGTCGTGCGACGCGTTACCGGCGACCCTACACCCCGTTATTCGGCGCGTACTGGCCGCGCGGGGCGCGGTAGACGCCGCCGCCCTGGACGTCTCGCTCGAGGGCTTGCACAGGACTGATTCGATGAGTGGGATCGATACCGCGGTCTCGTTGCTTGAGGCCGCGGTAGTGAGGAACGCGAGGATCACTATCGTTGCCGATTTCGACGCCGATGGCGCGACGAGTTGCGCCCTCGCCATACGCGCTTTGCGTGCGATGGGCGCCGGCCGGGTTGCCTATATCGTTCCTAATCGATTCGAGTACGGGTACGGGTTGACAACGCAGATTGTGGAATTGGCGGCCGCTCGGGAACCAGATTTGCTGATCACGGTGGACAACGGCATCTCCAGCCTCGAAGGCGTCGCAGCCGCCCGTGCCGCTGGGATCGACGTATTGATCACGGATCATCATTTGCCCGGAGATCAGCTGCCGGATGCCAATGCCATCGTCGACCCGAACGTTCCCGGAGATCTCTTCCCGAGCAAAACGCTCGCCGGCGTCGGAGTGATTTTCTACGTGATGCTGGCGTTGCGCAAGCGTCTCCAACAGCGCGACTGGTTCGTGGCCGAAGGACTTACCTACCCGCATCTCGGCACGCTGCTCGATCTCGTCGCGCTCGGCACCGTCGCGGACGTGGTGCCGCTTGATCAGAACAACCGGCGACTAGTGGCCCAGGGTCTGGCGCGGATCAGAGCCGGAAAATCACAGCCGGGGGTTGCCGCGCTTTTGAGGGTGGCCGGCAGGGATATCCCCCGCGTGACATCGACCGATCTGGCGTTTACCGTCGCGCCCCGGCTCAATGCGGCCGGGCGCCTGGCGGACATGTCCTTGGGAATAGAATGTCTTATCGCCGATGACAAAAACGAGTGCGACCGGGCAGCCGCCGAGCTCGATGACTTGAATCGCGAACGCCGGGAAATCGAATCGGAAATGAAGACCAAGGCGATGGCGATCGTCGAATCGATGCCGTTAAGCGAAGGAGACGAGCAGCGTTGCGGACTTTGCCTGTTCGATGAACAGTGGCATCAAGGCGTCGTCGGTATCATCGCCTCGCGGATCAAGGACCGCTATCATCGCCCTGTGATTGTTTTCGCTCCGGCGGGAGGGCAGCAACTCAAGGGATCCGGGCGCTCGATCCACGGTGTCCATCTACGCGACGCCCTCGATTCGATTGCGGCGCAAAATCCCGGGTTATTGAGTAAATTCGGCGGGCACGCGATGGCGGCCGGCTTGACGCTGCCCGCCGGGTCGTTTGCTGATTTCAGCGATGCGTTCGACGCGGAAATACGGCGGCAGGTAGGCGACAGCGGAATCGTTCACGAGATCGTGACCGACGGAGAACTCCGCGATGAGGATTTCTCTTTGGCGCTGGCCGAGCAGTTGGCCGAAGTCGCCCCCTGGGGGCAAGAGTTTCCCGAGCCGCTGTTCGACGGAGCCTTCGTCGTTATCGAGAAACGCATCGTCGGGGAGAACCACGTGCGTATGCGTCTGCAGCCACGCGATGGGACGAAGAGCGTTAACGCAATCGCGTTTGGTGCCGCCGATGAAGTCTGGGTAAGCGCCAGTACCGCGATCTACGCCGCCTACCGTCTCTCCGTCAACGAATACCGAGGCGCAAGATCGCTCCAGATAGTCGTGGAACACGCGCGCGATTTCACCGATTGATACAGAATTCGGTTCGCAAACCAATTCCCTCGAACCGGCGCAGCCGATACAATTCGCACTGCAAATTTCGAGCGAGATCGCTTATGGAACTCAACCCGCTGCTGCTGCGCGTCAAAGATCTTCAAGACCGAGTGCATTCGCTCAGGGGGTATCTTTGACTTCGATCGCAAAGCCGAGCGGCTGGTAGAGGTCAACCGGGAGCTAGAAGATCCGGCGATTTGGGATAACCCTCAACGCGCACAAGCACTCGGGCGCGAACGGGCCGAACTCGAACGGATCGTGTCGATCTTGACTGAGTTGGCCTCGGGTCTGGACGATGCGCCAGAATTGCTACGGCTCGCCGAAGAGGAAGACGATTCGGAGACGGTAGTAGCCGTCGGCGACGACCTTGACGCGGCCGAGGCCCGGCTCGAGCCCCTCGAGTTTCACCGTATGTTTTCCAATGAAATGGACCCGGCAAACGCGTTCGTGGACATCCAGGCAGGATCCGGCGGTACCGAAGCACAAGACTGGGCCGAGATGTTGCTGCGGATGTATCTGCGTTGGGGCGAAAACCATGCCTTTCGCACGGAGTTAATTGAGGTGTCGCCCGGTGAAGTTGCGGGTATCAAAAGTGCTACTATAAAGTTCGAGGGCGAGTATGGATTCGGCTGGCTTCGAACCGAGACCGGCGTACACCGGCTCGTGCGAAAGTCGCCCTTCGATTCCGGCAACCGCCGCCACACTTCGTTCGCTTCGGTTTTTGTGTCGCCGGAAGTGGACGACAACATCGAAATCGAGATTAGCCCAGCTGATTTGCGCGTTGATACTTACCGCGCGAGTGGGGCCGGCGGGCAGCACGTCAACAAGACGGATTCCGCTGTGCGTATCACGCATAATCCGAGCGGGATCGTGGTGCAGTGTCAGAACGAACGGTCGCAGCATAAGAACAGGAATCAAGCGATGAAGCTGCTGCGAGCGCGACTCTACGAACAGGAGATGCTAAAGCGTAGCACCGAACAGCAGGCGCTCGAGGAGGCTAAGGCGGATATTGGCTGGGGTAGCCAGATCCGATCTTATGTGCTCGATCAGTCCCGCATCAAAGATTTGCGTACCGGGGTCGAAACGGGAAATACGCAGGCAGTTTTGGACGGCGACCTAGATCAATTCATTGAGGCGGGTTTGAAACAGGGTTTGTAAGAATCCGTGCGGTGGTGGCGCCGAGGGCGTTCGCTGCTAACATTTTCAGCGATCTTTTAGACGAATCAACGACTTCAGATGGTGAAGCAGAAAGACAGTAGTACCGAATCACAGCTCATTGCTCAACGTAGGGCCAAACTCAAGGCTTTGCACGAAGCTGGGCAGGCCTATCCGAACGATTTTCGTCGTGATGCGTTGGCTGGAGCGCTACAGCGGCGATTCAAAGACACGACCGCGGAAGAGTTGGCGGAGCAAAATGTTCGCGTAATGGTCGCGGGACGAATGATGACGCAGCGCGTTCAAGGAAAAACTACGTTCGCCCATATCAAGGACATGTCGGACCAGATCCAGTTGTTCGTCAAACGCGACTTGCTGCCCGATGGTGTATACGCCGAATTCAAGAAGTGGGACCTGGGCGACATCGTCGGCGCGGGCGGGGTTATGTTTCGGACGCAGCGCGGTGAATTGTCGGTCATGGTTGACCATCTGCGCTTGATAACGAAGTCGCTGCGGCCGTTGCCCGAGAAATTTCACGGCTTGACCGATCAGGAAGCGCGCTATCGCCACCGTTACTTGGACCTGATCATGAACGACGACAGTCGCAAGGTTTTTGCGACCCGATCGAAGATTATTGAATGTATTCGAGAGTTTTTGCACGAACGGGATTTCCTGGAAGTCGAAACACCGATGATGCAGCTCATACCGGGTGGAGCTGCGGCGAGGCCTTTCATAACGCACCATAATGCGCTCGATATGCAATTGTACCTGCGCGTTGCGCCGGAGCTCTATTTGAAGCGTCTCGTAGTCGGGGGTATGGAGAAGGTCTTCGAGATCAATCGAAATTTTCGCAACGAGGGTCTTTCGACGCGGCACAATCCAGAATTCACCATGCTGGAGTTCTATGAGGCGTACGCCGATTATAAAGATTTGATGCGGTTGACCGAAGCCATGATTCAGCATTTGATGAGAGAGGTTGTCGGAGCGACGACCGTTGAATATCAGGGCGGTCTACTGAATTTTTCGAGCCCGTTCGAGCGTATGACGTTAAAACATTCGATCACCGCGATGAACGACGGCATTGTCGCGGGCGATCTCGATGAACTCCAAAGTGCCCGCTCCCTGGCGACACGATTCAGCGTACCCATCGAAGACAGCTATGGTCTCGGTAAAATCCAAACCGAAATATTCGAAAAGACGGTCGAATCGCGGTTGATGCAACCGACTTTCATAACCGAATATCCGGCCGAGGTATCGCCGCTTGCGCGACGCAACGATCTGGATCCTTTCGTGACTGACCGATTTGAATTATTTGTGGCGGGTCGCGAAATAGCGAACGGATTCTCCGAACTCAATGATCCGGATGATCAGGCGGCGCGGTTCCGAGCGCAGGTCGAAGCCATGGCGGCGGGCGACAATGAGGCGATGCACTATGACGCCGATTACATCCAGGCGTTGGAGCACGGTATGCCGCCCACCGCCGGCGAGGGGATCGGGATCGACAGGCTGGTCATGTTATTGACCGATTCGGCGTCGATCCGGGATGTATTGCTGTTCCCGCATATGCGTCCCCGTCAGGACGGATAACGGGAAAATCGATGAATTCCAGGAAATTTTGGAACCTCTCGACGAAAAGTCCGGTCTATGTCGTTGACGCTCGCAATGCCCACCTTTCTGAAAAGGGTGTTCCCGGGCTAAACAGCGGGGTTTTCGCGATTCGCGGAGGGCGTGCCGTATTACATAATCTGGTAAGGAGATGGAATTGATGGCTAGGAAACAACAATTGAAGACGGTAGCAGCTGCTTTAGGCGCGACCTTTGCGATAGCACTCGCTGCGTCGCCGATCGTCAATGCTGCCGAGAATCCTTTTTCGGTAACTGCGTCTGAGAGCGGCTACATGGTTGCCGACGGTCAAGAAGGCAAATGCGGAGGCGATACAGGCGCGGCCGAGGGTAAATGCGGAGAAGGCAAGTGCGGCGGTGACAAGGCCGCGGCTGAAGGCAAATGCGGAGAAGGCAAGTGCGGCGGCGACAAGGCCGCGGCTGAAGGTAAATGCGGAGAAGGCAAGTGCGGCGGTGACAAGGCCGCGGCTGAAGGCAAATGCGGAGAAGGCAAGTGCGGCGGCGACAAGGCCGCGGCTGAAGGTAAATGCGGAGAAGGCAAGTGCGGCGGTGACAAGGCCGCGGCTGAAGGCAAATGCGGAGAAGGCAAGTGCGGCGGCGACAAGGCCCCGGCTGAAGGCAAATGCGGCGGTG
>CAZFZX010000073.1:0-4232 GCA_964523765.1 uncultured Enterobacteriaceae bacterium | reverse complement strand
GGAGAAGGCAAGTGCGGCGGCGACAAGGCCCCGGCTGAAGGCAAATGCGGCGGTGACAAGGCCCCGGCAGAAGGCAAGTGCGGAGAAGGCAAGTGCGGCGGAGGTAAGTAGTTCCCTCCTCGACGATGTCTGAGGGGACTCCGGTTGTGTGCTGCGCGCGCCGTCGACGTTCGGCGGGTCGACTTCATGAAAGCCGCACCGGAAGCCTAGTTCGATGTCGGCGGCCGCTTCGGCCGCCGATTTCGTCAGCTTACCGAGAAAGTGCCATTCGCACGATTTGATGTCGATCACGTTTATCGAAGCAAGCGTGAGCAACGTGTCCGCGCGGATCTAACGAAACGAAGACGCCTTGGCTTATTTCTGAATGGCTCGAACAGATCGCTGGCGGCTTGAGCCGGACCGATCAAGATGTGGTGATTTCGAGCGGCGCCGAAAGCACGGGTGGGTTGTGCGAACGCGAGGCGCTTCCACGCTCCGGTCGTGAGCGGCAATGGTAAGTCGATCCCGTTGAACGAACTGTATCCGGAGCAAACGGCCAACGTTGCCCAGGCTGCGCGGCAGTGACCGGGCGACGCCGATCCGGAGACTGAAAATGCGTCATTCGTATCCACCGACTATAAGGGCAGGTGGTGGACACAATTAGCCGCATCCGGCCGTCCGTCGTTGATCGGTTAGAGTCCGTCGGTAATGATTTGCCGCCCAGTCGGGTCTACTAAGCCTGGGTGGAGGAGTGCGAGTATGGGAATCCTGATTTGGTGTCAAAGAAGTTTCGATAAGATCCGTACGGCAATCGATTTTGTTGGGCCGCTGCTGTTGCGCCTCTATCTGGTTCCGGTATTTTTCATCGCTGCCAGCAACAAATGGGACCCGTTTGCAGAAAATGGCACGTTCAATCCGGCCGAAGGCCTCAAGGACGTCGCTTCTTGGTTTGGCAATCCGGATTGGGGTTTGGGCTTACCGGCTCCGTTGTTGATGGCCTGTCTGGCGTGGGCGGCCGAATATCTGGGTGCCATCTGTCTGGCCGTGGGATTTGCCGTACGCTGGGTCTGTATCCCGTTGATGTTTACGATGATCGTGGCCGCGACAACGGTCCATTGGGCGAACGGCTGGCAGGCCGTCCACGATTTGAAAAGCCCTTATGCTTCGCTTAATGCAGAAACCGCTATAGAGCGCCTCAGCCGCGCCAAATCGATTCTGAAAGAACATGGTAACTACGACTGGTTGAGCGAGCACGGCAGTTTTGTCGTGTCCAATAATGGGATCGAGTGGGCCGCAACGTATTTCGTACTGCTCGCAGCGCTGTTGTTTATCGGCGGCGGTCGGTATTTCAGTGTCGACTATTGGATCCGACGAAAATATACTCCGCACGATCGATAACGGTTTGTGCCGGGGTTCTTAAACGACCCCTGATCAACCAGATGGTCCCTGGACGTTCCATCTCTATGGAATCACCATCTCGACCGGAAATTAGTTGAGGCTAGTGGGTGACGACTCTACCATCCGACAGCGGATGCGGCCGATCGATCAGGAAACCCTGCACGTAGTCGACCCCCATGCCCATGAGCGAGTCCTTGGCCGCAAGGGTCGTGACCCCTTCAGCGATCATCCGGATTCCCAAAGTTTTCGCGATCCGACTCAGCGCCAGAACGATCTCGTAATCCGCCGAATTGTAAGTCATGTTGCGGACGAAGCTTGAGCCAATTTTTAGGTAGTCGAGTTGGAGGCATTTTAGAAGTTCGAAAGAACTTACCCCGAGCCCGATATCGTCCAGTGCGACGCGGCAGCCGAATTCCTTCAGAGTTGCGATAAAAAAGTGCGCTCTCTCAATGCTCGAAATCAAGGTAGCCTCGGCAATATCGAAGCAGATCCGATTCCCATCGACGTCCTCGTCGAGAAGTTCGACGACAAACTCGAGAAACCTATCATCATTGATCGATTGACCGGAAATGCCGATGCAGGCGGTTTCCATCCTGCTTAGCGCGGGATGGTTCACCCTCAAGGCATCGACCGCGGCTTTCGTGACCCACCTGTCAATGCTTGGCATCAGATGGTAACGCTCGGCGGCTATGACGAAATCGCGCGGGGAGAGGACTTCGCCATTAGCTTCGCGCATACGGAGCAACAATTCACAGGTTCGTGGCTCATGGTCTCCACCCCGAATCGGGTGAATTTGTTGTAGATACAGTTCGAAGCGATCAGAGTGGATCGCCGATTGAATATCCCGTAGCCGTTTGGCGCTATCGCTGCGGTGTCGGTGCGCGTCCACGTCCGAGTAGGAGACATGTACCCGGTTCCCGCTGTCTTTTTTCGCGCACTCGCATGCTGCTTCCGCGCCGCTGAGAACGTCGCTGAGTTCGTCCGTTGACGGGTCGATTTCTATCACTCCGATGCTCACGCTAAACGATAGGTCGACGCCATCCCAATCGGCTTGAAAATTCTCAACGAGGCGACGCAGCCCTTCGGCGATCAATCGCGCTTTGTCGACGGGGCAGCTGTACAGCAGCGCTGCGAATTTGTCTTCACCAATTCTCGCAAGAGTGTCTGCTCCGCGAATCTTTTGTTTGAGTTCGAGAGCGATCGACTTCAGGACGTAGTCACCGCCTTCCACACCGTGCGTTTCATTAATGAATTTGAATTGATCGAAATCGACGAAACACAGCGCGTGTCGCTTCCCGCTATCGTCGGTGGCGGCCTCCAGCAGGTTCTTGATCCTGTCTTCGAACTCCGTCCGATTGATCAGGTTCGTCAAAGGGTCGTGCGTCGAACGCCAAGCGACATTCTTGAGCAGGTTACGCTTGATCGTTACGTCCCTCAGAAGACAACTCGAACCCGCGATTTCACCCCGGCGATCACGGATAGCGGATATTTGATATTCGACTTCGTATTCCACGCCGTCGCGCCGCTTGAGAACGGTGCGCTCGCCGCTACTTTGCACGTGTTGCGCGGAAAGGCTGCTTTCCATCAGACCGCTTACCATGTTGTTCTGGCCGTGAGAACTGATATTCACGACATCTTCGATTCTCCGACCGTTAGCGGTTTTGAATTCAACACCGGTTAGAACTTCTGCAACTGGGTTCATATAGTCGATCAAACCGTCCTCATTCGTAGTGACGATGGCTTCTCCAATCGCATCGAGCGTTGCCGTAGCGCGTCGCTGTTCTCCTACCAGCCGGTTGAGCGCCCGGATCCGCTGCTCGAATAACGTGCTCAGCGCTCCGCGTTCAGATATTTGGTCTGAATCGACCACGCCGATAAACCGATTTAGCGTCGTGACGACCGTGCGGACAAACTTCGCGTAGATCGTAGCCAGTACCAGAATGGCGAGAAGGGCCAGGCCGACGCACAATTCCACATACTCCACGTTCGGGTTGCCGTTTAGGCCCGCGATAGCGAACGCAGCGACCGGTATTGCGAACGCCGGGTAGGCGCCTCGGTGAAAAGCGAATACCGGCAGCGCCAGTACGGAAACAACCAAGCATAGCGAAAGGAGCAGGAACGTTTCCCGGAGCGGGACAAAAACGCCGATGATCAAAAAGCAGACGCCCCAGGTAGTTCCGAACGCGAGCGCCATGCCGAATTGTAATGCGGTAGAGTTCTCGAAGTCGTCTTGAATCCGGCGGAAGAAGCCGTGGGAGATCGCAAGATACAAAACCCCGTTTAGAGACGTGAACAGCAGCCACGCGATCATGATGGAATGCGGAACGTGATCCCATCCGATCACGGCAAACGACAATCCGGCTATGATGTTGACTGCGCACCATAAGGAGCTCGCGCGTTGCCTGTACCAGGCGTCGACGATTCGAGTCGATCGGTCTTGATCATGGGCGACACTCGCCGTAAGGTCGTCACTGCCGACGCTAAGTGATGTTTCTTTGCGTATCATGTCGAAACTAACGCTCTCCCGCGTATTCACCGGCCGGAGAATACACCTCCATATTGGGGCGTCGACGCCGGCCCTGTTCAGCGAATCGATGGCGTCGAGGCCGTCCCTGGCACATCGACTTTGATGTCGCGGAAGGTGACTCCGTATTAGGAGATTAGCTCTTATTGGGGATGTTGGCTCTTGGGTCCCTGTGACAGCGATCACATTGGGGCACGGGGGATCGTGAACGGCATCACAAATGCAGCCCGCTATTGTCAAACAGTGCTTCGAGGTGTCGGTGTGCTGCGCGAAATGCCGAGTTATTGTCAAATCTGGTGTTCAGGCAGTTGAATCAAGCGGCGACCTGATC
>CAZFZX010000072.1:0-20231 GCA_964523765.1 uncultured Enterobacteriaceae bacterium | reverse complement strand
AGAAATCCACGCTCAAGGCGCGCAAGAAGCGGCGGCGCCGGTCGGGCAGCTCCTAGCCCCCTCTTTGTCCGCCGCGGTGCAACCGAGCGCTATCATGATCCAGACGATAGTCGACCAATACGAACCATAGAACGCCAGATGCGCATTGAGAGGGAACCACGCGACGAGGACCACCATGAGGCAGACCGCCGAGGCCGGGTCTCGCGTGCGTCGGCGCCAGATATTCCGTACCAGTAGAAATAGCACGGCGCCGTAGCCGATCAATCCAACAGCGCCGGTCTCGACTGAGATCTCGAGCGCCATCAGATGCGGATGCGTCTGCCCAGTTTTACCGCGATTTATCCAGAAATCGTCGGCCTCGGCAAAGTCGCGGTAAACGGTTCGATAACCGCGCGGCCCGACGCCGTTCAACCAATGCGCGCGGGCGACCGCCAGCCCCGTCTTCCATAGACTTAAACGATGTGAAGTAGCAATGTCTGCCGTAGCGAAGTCGGTGGAAAACATTTTCAAACTGCCGCTCATCTGCTTGTTGACGTTCGGCACAAAAGCTATCGTCGCCGCAAGCGTCGCCACGACCAGACCAACCGCAACGGCGACAGACAAAACTTTAGGTCGTGTTACCCGAAAGAAACAAGAAACGTAAGCGCCGAGCGCGACGGCGAGCATGATCCAAGCGGTACGCTTGAGCGAAAACATTACTGCTGTGATCATTGGCAGCAGCAGCAGCCACGCCCAGACCGAACGTGTCGCAGCGCGGTTTACGGCGTGGACATACAGCGGCATGAATACGGCCAGAATCAAGCCGAATCGCTGTTTGGGATAAAAAATTCCTTTCAACACTGAACCCTCGTAGGGGTAGCCGAAAAGATCTCTTCCGGCGACTAACTGGATTACGCCGTCGATGCACCAAAAGGCGACGATGACCGCTATGCCGGCCAATACGATGCGTCGAACAACGAGGTCGCGTACCATATGGATG
Organism: uncultured Enterobacteriaceae bacterium; assembly: GCA_964523765.1. GTDB lineage: Bacteria > Pseudomonadota > Gammaproteobacteria > UBA11873. The sequence continues at coordinate 19,252 of CAZFZX010000072.1, read as the reverse complement.
ATATAGATCCCGGCGGGGAGAAAGTGCAGGTAGAGCGCCGTCGTTTTAAATGCCCGGACGGGATTGGCCGCATCCGGCAAAGCCAGCAACATCGGGACCCAAACGCAAGCAAATACGGTCACCAATAAACGGGTGTCGCTGGAGCGCAGAGCTTCTTTAGGGTTGATCCAGATCCGATGAACACCCAGCATAAACATGATGCCCACCGGGTAGTGCACCAGATTCTCAGTTGCCAGCGCCGCGATAGACAGAAGAATGAGTGCGACGGGCAGGAAACGGGTAGCGGACATCGGGAATCAACGAACCTTGTTAGTGCGCTCAACCAGCGTATACAGAGGAATCCATTTTGACACAAGAAATGAGGGCGAGCTCGGGATACGGCTATCGATGGGCAGGTTGAGCAGCCAATTGCGGATCTGGAAAACGAACCTCGGCCGTGAGAGCTCGAAACTTGTGCGTAAAGCACTCGCACCACGCGGGTTGCGCGAACTGCCACCGAAATACCCCCAGGACTTTTCAACGTTCACCCAAGAACTCTGGGACAAGGTTCGCCCGTACACCATGACTTCTCAAGCCCGTATCGCGAACTTGGAGCGCGCCGTCCGCTATCTGGTGCACGAGAATATCGGTGGTGACTTCGTCGAGTGCGGCGTCGGCGCCGGCGGAAGCATGATGGCTATTGCCTATACGTTGCTCGCTATGAAAACATCCGAACGGCGGTTGCTCCTGTACGATACGTTTGAAGGGATGGCGCGACCGACCGGCGAAGACGTCAGCATCCTCGGGAAGCCTGCGAAGCGCAAATACAAACGCAAAACGAAGGACGGAAATTGCACTTGGCACAATTTTCCGCTCGACGAAGTGCGTGCCAACATGGCCCGGACAAGCTACCCCGGCGGCGCGATCTTCTATTTCAAGGGACTTGTAGAAGACACGCTCCCGGCCAATGACAGCACCCAGATCGCACTACTGCGCCTCGACACCAACCTCTACAAATCGACGGTCGTCGAATGCGATCAGTTAATACCGAAACTCGCTGTTGGCGGGGTCCTCATTATCGATGACTATTTTCGCTGGCTGGGCCAGCAGAAAGCAGTCGACGAATACTTGCGCGCGAACGGACACCGCATGCTGCTAACACGAATCGACGACCACGCGGCGATCGGCGTGAAACAAGACGATGCCTGCGGCTCGCGGTCTCACCTCGACAACGCTTGAACGAGGAGTCTATGGGTCTGCTCGGGCTGCTCGGCCATCACTGCGTGCCCACTATCCGTTATCGTCGAGACGGTACCGTCGGCGACGCGCGCCGCCATCTCGGCCGCGGCCCGCGGTGAGGTCATCTTATCCCGATCACCCGATATGAAAACGGCCGGGCAGACGAGATTCGATGCGACCGAATCCCCGTTCTCATACTCGTTACAGGCATTCAAATCCGAGAACAAGACGCCAGGCGCATTTCGCTCCAAGATGCGTCTCGCGTTGTTGACAACGTGGACGCCTGACACCCGATTGCCGCCAAGCTGGGAGCGAAAATCGTGACCGAAGATCACCATCATATCGATCGAAGAGGGGTCGTTCTGGCGCGCGGCTTCCAATAGTGCGGGTCCGACGGTCATCGGATAGGAAAAACCGAGTAGCACGACTTTCTTTACCCGATCGACATTACCGGCCGCGCACTCGAAAGCGATCAACGATCCCATGCTGTGCCCGACCAGCGTGGCTTCGGTAACGGCGAAATGATCGAGTACCCCCCCGACCCACTCGGCCAAAGCTTCGATGCTCGGCAACGGTGCACCGCCAGAGCGCCCGTGCCCCGGCAGGTCCAGGGCGAGGGCGTTAAACCCGTGAGATGCGAAATACCGCTCCAAGACGAGCCATACCGTGTGATCCATACCTGCACCGTGGATGAAAACAACGGAGGGACTTGCCGGTTTATAGGTTTGACGGCCGGTACCAGCAAACACCGTGTGCCCATTGTATTGAAATACCATCGACTTTGGTTCCGTTTTAGGAATTAGAAAATGACTAGGATCCTGTCGGACTTTAGGGGTTCGTAGCGTGGTGCTATTTTTGCGATCGATACAGGGCACGCCCGAGGTCGTCGATCAAGTCCTGTGGGTCCTCCAAACCAACCGAGAGTCGGACGAGTCCTTCAGAGACACCGGCTTCCCGAAGCGCGACGGGGTCCATTCGGTGGTGCGTCGTCGTAGCCGGATGGATAACTAGCGATTTGGCGTCGCCAACATTCGCAAGGTGCGAAAATAGTTCGAGTGCGTCGATAAACTTCCGGCCCGCTTCCCGCCCTCCCTTAATGTCGAAGCTGAATACCGAGCCGCAGCCATTCGGCATCAACCGGCGTCCCAATTCGAAGTCGGGATGTCCGGTGAGACCAGCATAAGTAACGGTTTCGACCGCGTCGTGCGTCTCGAGAAACTCGGCAATGGTTGTTGCGTTTTCGACGTGCCGGCGCATCCGTAACGGCAACGTTTCTAAACCCTGCAGCAAATAGAATGCATTGGCAGGGCTCATCGCGGCGCCGAAATCGCGTAGCCCTTCAACTCTGGCGCGCGCATTGAATGCGGCCGGGCCGAAGTCCTCCGCGAAGCTAATGCCGTGAAATCCTTCGTAAGGTTCCGTCAATTGCGGAAACTTACCCCCTGCATTCCAATCGAATCTACCCGAATCGACGACGGTGCCGCCGATCGCGATGCCGTGCCCACCGATAAACTTGGTCATCGAATGCACGACGATATCGGCTCCCCAGTCGAACGGTTTCATTAAGCATGGAGTGCTCAAGGTCGCATCGATCACCAGCGGAATATGCGCGTCGTGCGCGATCTCCGCGAGGGCAGGCACGTCCAGAATCTCTCCGCGCGGATTACCGATCGTCTCACCGTAAACCAGCCGCGTGTCCGGCGTGATCGCCCCGGCAAAGGCGTCGAGATCGTGCGGATCGACGAAAGTCGTCCCGATACCGAACCGCGGCAACGTATAGGCGAGCAGGTTCTGCGTACCACCGTAGAGCGCACGCGAGGCAACGATGTGATTACCGCTGCCGGCTAACGTGGCGATAGCAAGATGAATGGCCGCCATACCACTCGCGGTCGCCACCGCCCCGACACCACCTTCGAGGGCCGCCATGCGCTCCTCGACCACGCCAACGGTGGGATTGGAGATACGCGAGTAAACGTGCCCAGTGCGACCGATACTAAACAGCGACGCCGCGTAGTCGCTATCTTCGAAAACGTAGGACGTCGTCTGATAAATCGGGGCCGCCCGGCTACCGGTCGTGGGATCCGGACGCTGCCCGGCGTGTAAGCTCAGAGTGTCGAAACCGATATATCTTGGTGAACTCATCTGGTGTTCTGTCCTCTATTAGAAGCGGTCTGAAAATCAGTTCGCGGTAGCGCCGCAATACATGGCGCTTAAGCACGAAAGTTCTATGTTAACGCGGTTCCGACAAGCGCGCGGAGCGAGTAGGCACGACCCAGGCTGGGTGTCGCGCCGAGGGAACACGCTGCGGTGTGTGTCGAAACGCGTGTGGATAAAAAAAAACCCCGCCATTGGCGGGGCTAAAATTGGTTGCCGCACTATCGTACGGCATAGGCACTACCCGGATTTGGCAGGAAAATCACCGCCTGAATTCGACTCCCACGCTTCGCGCGCCAGCGGTGTTGCCGCGACGATACTCTCCCCTCCTCCGGTAACGACGGTCGTAACCGACCGTCGAATAATTACATGCAAAGAATCTGCCAACAATTGTTTATGCGTTCTATTACAAGCAGTTAAAGTCACCATCGACAAAATAACTCGAAGCGCATTGTTAAACATATTGACACCGATCCGCTCGAGTATGACCGTGCAGATCGGATTTGGATCCTTCCCCTAAAGAAAACTTCAATATAAAGAAATACTTAGTTTCCTCAGCTGGGTAAACGTAGTTGTCAACTTTCTTTACAGATCGTGCGGTTGCGCGCTGCTCAGGTTGCGGAAAACACCTTCGCTCGCACCGTTTTGCGGTAATCGGCAGGATTCACCGCCATGACCCGCGCGAACAAACGGGCAAAGTAACCCTGGTCGTGATAGCCGACGCGAAACGCCACTTCACCGATCGTGAGGTTGGTCGATTCGAGCAGTTCCTTGGCCGAGCGGATCCGCTGCTCCTGCAAATACGCCAGCGGCGAACACCCAATCGCGGCCTGAAAGCGCCGGTTTAAGGTGCGGCTGCTGAGACCGAACTTTGCCGCGACGGCAGAGATCTCGATCGGCTGATTAAGATGCCGTTGCATCCACAGTTGGGTCTCGATGATCAGTTCATCGGTATGTTGTAGATCATCTCCTTCGAGATAACGATACTTTTCGTACGGGCGTCGGATCTCGTGGGAAAAATTCCGTTCGACGTGACTGGCTACGGCCCGGCCGTAAAAATGCTCAATCAAATGTACCGTTACGTCGGCCAGGGCATTGACGCTGGCGGCACAGAAAATCGAACCCGCCTGAGTGATGAAGTAGTCCCGCTTCAACATTACTTTGGGATAATCGCGGGCGAAGCGCTCAAAATAATGCCAATGGGTCGTGGCGGATTTACCGTCCAGCAACCCGGCCTCCGCCAGAAAACAGCAGCCGGTCCCGACCGCCGCTAACATCGCTCCGCCTTCGAACTGCCGCACCAGCCACTCGAACATCGGACCGTTGCGCCGGATCACGCCGCGCGGGTTGCGCCAAAGCGCGGGCAGATACACAACATCCATCGAGCGCCGATCGTCGAAACCCGCCTGTGGTGAGATGGGCAATCCCGCCAGCGTCGGCACGGGCGTGTTTTCTGTTGCGATCAAAGTCGTATTCATCGCAGATTCGGCGTTGCGCCGGGCGAGTGCGGTAGACTCGGCCGCACGCCACATGTCGGCCGGCAGTAACGTACCCGCCGCCAGCATATTTTCGGCCAACACGAATCCTAGGTGCATGCCGCTTTCCCCCGGCTCCAGCTCTATTTTCCCCATCATCATAACTGATATGGCGAATTAAGCCGTCAATTTGGCCAAAATCACCAAAATAGTTCGAGATGTGACGATTACACTGGTGCGATAGGCCTACCAGCGAGCGCAGCAGAAGAAAAATGACAAGACTCCCTCTGATTGTCGGTTTCGGTGGTGTTGGACCGGCCGGCCGGTCGTCGTTTCACCATGCCTACCGACGCACGGTAATCGAGAGCCTGAGCGACAACGAACGCGCGCGGACCCTGCTGGCGCTGGCCAGCATGATGAATCTGGTTCGCGGGCATGATGACCACTACGTCACGCGCGACGGCCAAAGGACCGAACCGGAAAACATCGAGGCGCTGTTCGGCGAGCAGATCCTAGATGGGACCTTGATTCGTCGAATTGAGCCAAGCTTCTTCGATCCCGATCGCGTCGCCGGCAACAGCGTCCTGTCGGTGTGCAATGCGCCGGGCGCCAGCGGTAGGTTCGTCGTACGCAAGCGCGACGTCCCCGAGCCCATGCCCAAAGGATGCCGAGCCACGAACATCGACGACGAACTCGTTGAAATTCGCATCGATGAGGCGACCGAATTGAAACTCAACGTGTATCGCAAACTAACGGTCCAGGCTGCAGGACAGTTACCCACCGGTTTCGATCCGGCGTCTTTGTATAACTCGAGATTTCACCCGCGCGGTCTCCAGCTCACTATCGTCGCCGCGTCTGACGCCATCCGATCGCTCGGGATCGACTGGGACGTCATTACACGACGTGTCAGACCGGACGAAATCTGCGTATACGCCGCGAGTGCCATGGGTCAGTTGGATGCCTATGGCACCGGCGGCATGACGCAAGCCAGATTGCGGGGAAACCGGGTCAGTTCTAAACAGTTGGCGCTCGGACTCAACCAAATGCCCGCCGATTTCGTCAACGCCTACGTACTCGGCAACGTCGGCGCAACCGGCGCCGCTGTCGGCGCGTGTGCCACGTTCCTATATAACCTTCGCACCGCTGTCGACGACATTCAGTCGGGGCGCCGCCGCGTTGCGGTCGTCGGCAATGCGGAAGCCCCATTATTACCGGAGGTGATTGAAGGCTACGCAGCGATGAGCGCGCTCGCGACCGACGAAAACTTATGCCGCCTGGATCGTTCCGTCACGCCCGATTACCGACGTGCGAGCCGCCCATTTGGCGACAACTGTGGCTTCGTGCTGGCAGAGTCCGGCCAGTACATTGTGCTCTTCGACGATGAGTTAGCCTTGGAAATGGGCGCGCAGATCCACGGTGCCGTCACCGACGTATTCGTCAACGCTGACGGGTTCAAGAAATCCATTTCGGCCCCGGGACCGGGAAATTACGTCACTCTCGCCAAAGCCGTCGCCGCCACGCGGGCGATTCTGGGAGACGATATCGTACGCCGGCGCAGCTTCATCCAGGCACACGGTTCGAGCACCCCCCAAAACCGTACGACCGAATCACGCGTCTTTGACAAGGTCGCGCGCGCTTTCGACATCAAGGAATGGCCGGTTACCGCAGTGAAGGCCTTTCTGGGCCACTCGCTTGCTCCGGCGAGTGCGGACCAGATGATCAACTCACTCGGCATATTCCGAGACGAAATTCTGCCGGGCATAAAAACACTCGACGCGGTTGCCGAAGATATTTACGACGAAAGACTTGCGATCCCGACCCAAGACCTCGACCTTCAGGGACGCGCAGACGTCGCGTTTTTGAACTCAAAGGGTTTCGGCGGCAACAACGCCACTGCGCCGGTGCTCTCCATGCGTGTCGCGAGCGCGATGCTCGAAAAGCGTTATGGGAGCACACGAATGGGCGAATACCGTGGCAAACTGGAAGGGACGATCGAGGCCGCTAACGCATACGATGAAGCCTGCATGCGTGAACCGATGAAGCCGATCTACCGCTTCGGTGAAGCTATGATCGAAGACGACAAGATCGAGATGAACGAAGATCGGATCTGCCTGCCGGGTTATGAACGGTCCGTCGACTTGCACCTGCCGAACGAATACGACGATATGGTATAGCGCATGGACGAAAAAAAGGATCGCGCACGCTCTGACGCCGATAACTGCTTTGTCTGCGGGCCGAATAATCCAATCGGCCTGCGGGTCCCGTTCGTTTTCGAAAACGGCGTCTGCCGCGGCGAATTCGTGCCGAGAGAAACGCACGTCGGTTTTGACGGCGTGACTCACGGCGGCATCATTTTCAGCATCTTAGACGACGTAATGGCGAACTGGCTGTTTCTTCAAAAGGCGCGCGGCTTCACCGCCAAATGCGAGATCCGCTACCGTGACCCCCTTCCCATCGGCAACAGGATAACCGTCGAATGCAGTCTAAAGAAACGCAAAGGGCGCCTTGTACAGCTTTCGTCCCGGGCCGTGCGGGACGGGGTGACGGTGGTCGCCGAAGCCGACGCTAGCTTCATGGTCGACGATTTCGGCGACATCGACGAATAACTGACCGAGATCGGCTATTTCGCCGCCGATTGCGCTAAGGTAGGTGCCGATCCGGCGCGAGGAACATTAGTGACTTGGGCGGGTCGAACTCCGTTGCGGGCCGATACCCTTTAAGGCGATAGCGACTGACTCAGCAAATGCGCGTACTTCAAACCAGAGAACCCGTCTACTGGCTAGCTCTGCTACTCTGCGCAGGGCCCACATTGGCACGCGCCGATGGCAAAGGCGGGGGGCCGGAGGCCGATTCGCCAGGCATCGATGTCGCGCCGTTTGTGCAGAGCATTGCTGACATCGAACGAAGACACGGTGCCGTCGACCACCGCCTGTCGGAACATTTTCTGGGCCTTGGACTCGCCCACCGCGCCAATGGCAATACCGATGATGCCGCATCAGCGTTCCGGCAGGCCCTGCACGTCAACCGGGTCAATAAGGGACTGCATCACTTGGTCCACGTACCAATCGTCGACCTCTTGATCGAGTCCTACGCGGCGCTGGGCGATTGGAAAGCCGTGGAGCGGCAGCATCGTTACCGCTATTGGATCCACCGCCGCGAAACGGACGCGGGTTCGAATGACTTCGTCGGTGCGGCCCTCACTTTCGCTGCCTGGCAGACACAAGCATACGACTTCGAAACCGGTGTTTCGGCTTTCCGTCACATACGCGATGCTCAGGACGCACTGAGTGCGGCGATCGAGCGGATCGAGTCCGACCGTCCTCAGTACGACGCACAGTTGTTGACGGTTCTCAATGCGCAGGCGCTGGCGCACCTCAACCTTGCCGTACACATGAGTACGACGAAGGACGATCCCGTTGCCGGAGGATCGACGACCGGAGACGATTTCAGCGACATCATTGCGCGAAGAAATATTATTGTCGAAAGCTTCATACGCGGGAAAGAAGCGCTCGATCGCGTCGTGAGCTTGACCGAAATTCCGGCGTCGGAAATTCAACACGGACTGGCACTGGCCAATCGGGCCGACTGGGACTTGATCTTCGACCGGACGCAAGCATCCGCCAAGACCTATCGCGAAGCTTATGAGCAACTTAAATCGGCTGGCCTGTCGGAAAACGAATTGACGACGGAATTCGGCAGCCCACGGCGAATGTCGGAATTCTCGTTGGAGAGGCGGGAAAACTCGGACGGCGAACTGCAACCGACCGACCAACCATACGTGACGGCTTCCTTCGACGTGAGTAAAACCGGCACGGTAAGAAACGTCGAGGTGCTTGATGCCCACCCGGTAGACGACAGAAACAACATCCGGCGCGCACGAACGACCTTGCGTGCGACGCGATTTCGTCCCGGTATCGGCGGCGACGGCCCGATCGAAACCTCATCAACGATTCGTTATGTCTTTCCAGATGAAACGATTTAATTGCGGGAGTCTTCTACCGTGACTCGAATACACTTACCTTTGCTTCAGTTCTCAATCGTGTTGATAGTGTTCGGCCTCACGGCCTGCAACACGCCGGAACAGAAACCGTACACACCGCCGCAAACGCAAGCCCAAAGGCCGCCGCCACCTCCAGAGATGCAGTCAAGACGCGAACAAGAACAGCCGGCCCAAACCGCTTCCGGGCAACAACCAACGACAGAGCCGCGCGCGGCGCCGACCGAGACCGCAGCGATGGAAGCGGCAGAGCCTGTTGCGGACCCGGATCGAAATGAAGCGTTAGCTGACGACGTGGCCGCCGATGTGGAAATCACCGATATCCCGGTGGACGAAGACGGCAATCCGATCGTCGAACAAAGCAAGACCGGCGTGGACAGTCGGCGACCGCAAAGCGCAACCTCGACCAGTCGACCTGCGGGGGGCGGCGGCGGAAGCCCCACACCGAACTATGGGCAGCGTGACGATAGTGCCGGTGGTACGACGGGCGGCACCCCTAGAATCGAAGGTGTAGACACGGGGCCCGTCATCAACCGAGGAGCCCAAACGGATGCCGAGCGGCTGGCCGCATTGGATCGGGATCTTGAGGGGAAACTGGCTAAATTCGATGAGTTAATGCGGCGTGCGCGCGAGGAAGCCGAGCAGGAACGGGCAGCCGGAGGCGGCGGCACGGGCGCAGGTAACGGCGGCCGTCTCGGGGGTGCGGAAGACGGCCGAGGCGCGCGGGAAGTGCCGCCGCCGGATGGACGCGGAGCTGGCGGGCAAGCGGATACCTCGTCCGGTCTCGGCCATACGCCGGATGTGACCGGTTCGAAACACGCCGGCGAATTCAAATACGCGAACACCGGGCCGATTCCGATCGATATCCCGGACGCCCGGGACGACGATATCGTCGCGAGACAGCTACGCGAAGCAGCCACCCACGAGGCCGACCCTGTTTTGCGTGAAAAGCTCTGGGATGAATACCGGAAATACAAGAAAGGGATCGGCCGTTGACCAGAAGCCCCACTGCAGGCCTTCTCATCGCGGGATTGGCGGTAACGACGTCCCTGGCCGGGTGTAATTCTCAGAGCCTGCGCACTGCTTCGCTGCAGACATCGACCGCGGTGCTGGAACCGATCCCCGAGCATCTCCTGCTCGACGCGGGAGTCGATATCTTCGATCCGGGGATCGAATACCTCGACGAAGAGAATTCGACGACCACGCCTGGCGTGCGCAAAGCAGAAGCGGTCCACGTGGCAAACAACCTCGCAGAAACCCTGCAGCGCACCGGCAACTGGGGCGCGGTTCGCGTCGTTCCCGGTGGTCTGAGTGAGACCGACGTATACGTGAGCGAGACGATCGTCCAATCGGACGGCGAATCGCTCAAGCTGCAGATCACGGTAGCGGACGCCTCGGGGTCGCAATGGTACACGCGCACTTATAGCGACACGTTGAGCCAATACGCCTACGAACCCGGTCTGCGGCAACAACAAGAACCATTTCAGCGGCTGTACAACGAAATCGCGACTGACATGGAACAATACATGCGCGGCCTCGCACCGGCGAAGCGCGCAGAAATTCGCGCGATCTCCAGACTCCGTTTCGCCCGGCGCTTCGCGCCTGAGGACTACAATGATTTCATGACCGTCGATAGTCGCGGGCGCTACACGCTGCAACGACTGCCTGCAAACGGCGACCCGGTAATGGCGCGCATCGATTCCATCCGGATCCGCGACCAAATGTTCGTCGATCGCCTGCAGGCGCACTACGGTACGTTTAATCAACGGATGCTGGAACCTTACGACCAGTGGCGGGAAGCGAGCTATCATGAAAGTAAGGCATTACGAAAACTGAAGGAAGAAGCGACTGCGCGGAAAATCGGCGGCGTACTCGCCGTAGTCGCCGGTATTCTGGCGCAGGGCAGCGGCAGCAGAACCGCGCGCAGCGCCGGTGTGCTGGGCATTGGCGCTGGCGCCTATCTGTTCAAGAGTGGCCTCGACCGCGGCGCAGAAGCGCAAATCCATACGGAAGCGCTAAAAGAAATGGCCGACTCACTGGATGCGGAGATCGAACCGCATACAATCGCTCTCGCCGACAAGACCGTCACCCTCACCGGCACGGTCGAGGAACAATATGCGCAATGGCGAACCGTTCTAAACGAGATCTACCTCGCCGAAATCGGGCAACTCCCGACACAAAATTACTCCGACGAACAGGAATGAATCTTGATCTGCTCTCAGTCGGTGCTGATGAGCGATAATGCTGACGGCCGCATAAAGAACTACACTCGATGAGCGGAAAAGAACAAAAAGCCTCTTCCGGAACAGGTACCCCGATTACCCCGGTTCCCATTGCAGCGGCGGCACCCTTGGATGACGAATCGCTCTCCGGTACCGTGTCGAAGCTGCAACGGGTCGCAGTCCTCAGTACCTCGATCGTCTTATTTTTCGTCCTGCTGACCGTAATATTCGTGCTTCCGCGCTACGTGGGAACCGATCCGCCGCGCGTGGAAAGCAGCGCCGCGCCTATCGAAGCGGGGGTGGGGGAAGACGACCCCGATATCGCGGCCGTGGAAACACAGGACCCGAAGGAAACCGCCGCGTCGCGACGTCATAGCCAGGCCCAACTCGAAGAAGCGTTAGCGCTGGTCGCCCAGCTTGAATCGAGCAACGTCGAGGGATGGGCCGCGGCCGAATTCGGCTTGGGCGTCAACGAGATCACGGTTGGTGAGAAGGCCTATAGGGAACAGCGCTATCTCGACGCGCAACGCGCTTATGCGAAAGCCATTGAAATACTGCGGGCAGCCGAGGGCCGAGCGGACGAAGTCGTCGCGCGCGCCATCGACGAGGGTTTCTTCCAGATCGCGTCCGGAGATTCCACCGCAGCTGCCCGATCCTTTAGATTTGCGCTCGACATCGAACCGGATAACGAAGAGGCAAAAAGGGGGCTGACCAGGACCGAGACACTCGATCAGGTTCTCGCGCTGGTCAACGAAGCCGAAGGCTATGAAAGACTCGGGGAGCTCAAGAAGGCGGTACAACGCTATCGTGAGGCATTGAGTCTCGATGCTGAAGCACCGGGCGCGAGTAGTGCAATTGCGCGCATCGAGCAGATTCAACTCGATACCGAATTCCGTCGCTTGATGTCGGAGGGTTTCGCCGCGTTCGAGACCCAACGCAACGTCGCGGCGAAATCGGCCTTCGAACGGGCTCGGAAAATGAAACCCGAGGCTGCGGAGGCGGGCGCGGCCCTCGCCCAGGTCGAGAACCAAATCCTCGCTAATAAGATATCGAAACGCTTAAGCGCCGCGTTGACGCTCGAAGGACAGGAAAAGTGGGAGGAGTCTGCAAAGCAATATCGCTCGGCGGTACGTCTGGATGCAGACCTGGACGGCGCGGCCGCGAGCGCGAAACGGGCGGATAAGCGCGCCAAGCTCGATCGACATCTCCTATCGTTCATAGGGCAACCGCATCGGCTCGGCAACGACGCCGTTCATGCCGAAGCTCAGGCTGTCCTCACGCGCGCCCGCTCGATCCCAGACCCCGGCACGCGTTTGTCCGCGCAAATCGGGCGACTCACGCGGGCGATCGAAGTCGCTCGCACGCCGGTCGCGATCACATTGGTCTCCGATAACGCGACAGAAGTAACGTTGTACCGGCTTGGCCCACTCGGTCATTTTGAGCGGCACGCCATTTCGGTTATCCCAGGAAACTACGTCGTCGTCGGGCGGCGCGACGGGTTTCGCGATGTGCGGGTTGAATTCGAAGTGTCACCGGAGCACCGGGATGCGATGATTACGGTTCGATGTGAAGAGAAGTTAGCACTAGGGAGCTGACAACCGTGAGTCAACGCAAAAATGGCCCGGCCTCGAGTCAGGGTCAGAGGGAGATCATCGAGCCGATCAAATTTCGTCCGGCCGTCTCCACGCCTCAACTGCCTCGAATCAAACTACCATGGGCTCACGGGTTCATAGGGCTGGTCGTGCTGGTCGCCGTATGGGGTGCATGGTATGTGATCACCGCCCGGTCGGTGAGTATCGTTACCGAACCGGAGGACGCGCGCGTCGTCGTTGACGAATTGTTTGCGCCAAGCATCGGCGGTCATTGGGTACTGCGCCCGGGCGCCAGAAGCGTCGTGGTCGAAGCACCCGGCTACAAACCGTTCAACGATGAACTCCTGATCACCGCAGAGGCGCTGCAGACGCATTCGATCACGCTCGATCCGCTACCGGGCCATTTACGTGTAGAGGTAACGCCCGTAAACGAGGCGAATGTCACTATCGACAAGCTTACCGAAGTAACAGCGCCGACAACAATCAAGAACATAGATGCCGGACCACACGAGATCTCGGTCACGGCCGAACGATACTTATCGTTTGCTACGATAGTTGAAATCAAGGGCCGCGAAATCGAACAACTGCTCACCGTCGAGCTGAAGCCGGCGTGGGCTGACATCTCGATTCGCTCCCAACCCGGTGGTGCCGCAGTGACGGTCGATGGGATTCGTGCCGGAACCACGCCGTTGGACTTCGAATTGTTGCAGGGCAAGCGCGTAATCGAGTTATCACTCGACGGATACAAGCGGTGGAAACGAACGATAAAAGTGAACGCGGGGACACCGCTCGCGCCTCCTCTCGTTTTGCTCTCCAAAGCGGACGGCTACGTGAACGTCGTGACGAGCCCCGTCGGCGCGTCGATTATGCTCGGCCAAGAGTTCAAGGGTCAGAGTCCGATAAAGTTTGCGATCGCTCCAGATAAGAAACATACGATCGCGGCGCATAAAGAAGGCTATACGAGGGAGCGCCAATCCCTCAGCGTCGCTTCCGGCGTTACCCAGGATCTCACTTTAGAATTGAAACCCGAACTGGCCGCCGTTCAAATCATTGCGACACCGCAAGATGCTGAATTGATCGTCGACGGTGCGGCACGGGGCAACGCTAATCAGACGCTCCAACTCACAACTCATGCGCACGAGATCGAGATCCGGAAGTCCGGCTATGTTACTTACAGCGCCTCCATCACTCCGCGCAAAGGGATCCGGAAACGCGTCAAGGTTCGTTTGAGAACGCCGGCGGAAGCGGCAAAAACCACCCACGGTAGGCCGCCTCGCAACCCGAGCCAGGGAGTCGTCAAAACCTTCGCGGGCCAAGAGATGAAATTGTTTAGCGGCGGTCCCGTGACGATGGGATCGTCTCGGCGCGATCCGGGGCGGCGCGCAAACGAGACCCTCAACGAAGCCCGGTTAGTGCGCCCGTTCTATTTCGGCTTGAAGGAAGTTACCAACGGTGAGTTCCGCCGCTTCCTCGCGAACCATCGCGTCGCACCCGTGAACGGCATCGACGTGGACGGCGACACCCACCCGGTCGTCGGCGTGAGTTGGGAAACCGCCGCGCTTTTCTGCAATTGGCTCAGTCGCAAGGACTCGCTGCCGGTGTTCTATCAGATCAAAAACGGCAAAGTTCTCGGGATCGATCCGGCGGCGCCGGGCTACCGACTGCCGACGGAGGCCGAATGGTCGTGGGTAGCCCGGACAGCCCCAAACACCGAGAAAGCTTTCGATTACCCTTGGGCCGGAAAATTTCCGCCGCGCGGACGCTCGGGCAACTATGCGGACCAGAGCGCGAGTCGATTCCTCGGTAAGGTAATCGGGGACTATAATGACGGTTTTCCGGTTACTGCCCCTGTTGGAAGTTTTGCTGCAAATCTGCGCGGGATCCATGACATCGGAGGAAACATCTCGGAATGGGTCAATGATTATTATTCGGCCGTGCCCGCTGAAAGCGACGGCGTCGTGCAGGATCCGCTAGGACCACGGCACGGTGAGTCACACGTGATTCGCGGTTCGAATTGGGCACACGCCACGAATACCGAACTGCGGCTGGCCTATCGCGACTTTGGTAACGACCCTCGGGACGACGTCGGGTTCAGGATTGCAAGGTATGCCCAATAAGACACTGATCTTTAGTTTCCTCGTTTGTCTATTCGGCTACGCGGCGAATGCGCAAACGCCGACCGAGAAAAACCCGCATAGCGGATACGAGGTGCCGGAATCGGAGGCTGAAAAGCCCGAGCACAGCGTGCGGCCCTTATCTACCGACACATTCAAACCGAGTGAGGAGATCTCCGAGGATTTCCCCGTTCCATTCCCGGTTGATATCTAAGACCATGAGACCCAATCTGTTTTCCGAATTCTACTATCAACTGATCGCCCTGATGGTATCCATTATCGTCGTGCATGGGGTGTACATCACGATCGTACGCCCACACGCCGAGCAGGAATTGCGCGCACAGGCCGAGCGCCAGGCGGCCGGGGAAATCGCCGACCTCGAGCGGTCGAGTTATGTCATCATCAAAGATTATGAACAGGAAGCGTGCTTTATTCTGGCGCTGTGGGCCACCGCGATCATCGGGTTCAAGGTGCGCCAGAGCATGCAGGAGCGCCAGTTCCTAAACCGCTCTCTATTGGACGTCGATACGGGCACACGCATTCTGCCCGAAGATACCCGCCAGTATTCTCGCTCCGTGCAAGCGCTGTCTCCCGGCGAGCGCGAACATTTAGTCCCGCGCGCGCTGTTGGCGGCCCTCCAGCGCTTCGGTTCGACCCGGAACATTCAGGATGTGTCGACGGCAGTTAAAGAAGTCTGTGAGATACAAGCGGATCGTCTGGACTCCGAGCTGGCCATGATTCGATACATCGTATGGGCGATCCCCTCCATCGGATTCATCGGTACGGTCCGCGGTATCGGCCAAGCGCTCGGCCAGGCGCATCGGGCCGTGGAAGGCGATATTGTCGGCGTCACCGTCAGCCTCGGCGTAGCCTTTAATTCTACCTTCATCGCGCTCGTGATCAGCTTGTTCATTATGTTCATCATGCACCAGCTGCAACTCGCGCAGGAACGCCTGGTACTCGACACACAGTCGTACTGCGATGTGAATCTGCTGCGCCATCTGGCGGTGCGCTAGAGCGATCGATCATGGCGGCTGCCATCATTGAATTGAACGACCACGAGCTGAGGATCGAAAAGGACGCACAGATCGTCGCTCGCAGCCCGGGCTGCGCGATCGTAAGAGGGACAAACATCGAAGTCGGCGAAACGGCCTGCAAGCAGGCGCACCTCCACCCGCGCGACTACCACAACCGTTTCTGGTACCGACTCGATCAGGCATCGCTGAGGAAATCGTCACGGGCGGCGAGACATCATGCGGACCTCGCATTCAAACACTTGGAACAACTTCATAAGGCGGCCGGTACGCCGCCCGCCGTGGTATTCGCTATTCCGGGCGGCTTCAACGACAACCAGCTCGCCTTACTGCTCGGAATTGCCGAGGCGTGCAAGATCAATACCGTCGCGCTGGTCGATGCGGCAGTAGCAAGCGCGGCGGATTGCGTGGCGCCGGGAACTTACCGGCACATTGAAATGCAGCTGCATAGGGCTGTCGTGACGGACCTCGTAGTCGATGATCACGTAACCCGCGGCGCGGCGGAGATCATCGACGGTGCGGGCTTTGACAGCCTCTACGGACGCTTCGTCGCATTCATTGCCGACCAGTTTCTCGCTCAATCAAGATTCGACCCGCTGCATCAGGCCAACACCGAGCAATTGTTGTTCAACGAGCTCCCGAATTGGCTCCAGCTCCTCCACGCACGGCGCGAAATACGGGTTCATATCGATTATCGCCGCGCCCGTTTCGAAGCCAAACTCTCGAGAGACGACCTCGTCGCCGTCGCGGAACCAACGTATCGCGATATCCGAGACCGACTCGCGGCCCACGATCGTTGTCTGATCGGGAGCCGCTTGGCCGCGTTGCCGGGATTCTCGGTATCGCCGGGAAACGAGTTTGTGTTAGCGGAAACCGCGGTTTTCGGTGGCTGCGCCGAACTCGCCCAACGGGCGGCCGCGCCGAGCGGTGGTCTAAGCCTGCTTAACCGGCTCAAGGCGGCTGATGCACCGAGTGTCGGGCTGCCAACCGAGGTTCGTTCGCAGCGCCGAGCACAGCCCGGCTCTACCGAAACCGCGACTCACTTACTATGCGGCGCGAGAGCATACGAACTGGTCGGCCCCCTCTACCTCACGGCCGACGGTGGTGCGGAGCAGTCCCGGAGTACACGATCGATCGCGAACGTACGGCGTAACGGTACGGCAACCCTGGTGTCGTCCGAAAATGGAGCTCGCCTGCGCTTGAATGGGATGCCGATCGAGGCCGATGTAACGATCGTCGCCGGCGATGAATTAACGGTAGAGGGAGCTACGGTCGTCTATTTTCCGATAAGTGTCGTTGCACCTGATGCGCCGTAACCGCCGCAGTTTTTCCGCGTTCAGTCTTTCTTTTCTCGATATCATGTCGTGCGGGTTCGGCGCCGTCGTGCTGCTGTTCCTGATCATCAAGCACCACGCCGACGTCAAGGACGTGATGCCAAAATACGATTTGAACCTCGAAATCGAACTGCTCGAGCAGGATATTGGAAATGCGCGACAGAAAATCGTGCACGCGACGAACCAGGCGGCGAGCCTGGACGCGGAACTGGCTTCGAAGCAAAGCGATGCGGAGCGAATCAAAAGGGAACTCGCGGCCGCTAAAGCCGCGGCCAAGGACACGGTCCAGAGTGTGGGCAATCGAGAAATTGCACAATTGAAAATCGCGCTCAAGAGTCTCGAAAAACAGAAAAGGACGGTTCAGGCACAAATCCACGCGCAGTCCAAGCACGTCCGGACATTCACCGGCGAGGGAAACCGGGAATATCTTACCGGACTCAATCTCGGCGGGCAGCGCATTCTAGTGCTGCTTGACGTATCGTCGAGCATGCTCGACGACACGATAGTGAACATCATCCGCCGCCGGAATATGGATGATGCGGCGAAACGCCGGTCGTGGAAGTGGCAACAAGCCCTGGCAACGGTCGATTGGATCAGCGCACGCTTTCCGGTTGGCAGCCAATACCAGATATTTACGTTCAATACTTCGGTCGCCCCGGTACTCGCGGACAGCAACGGAAAGTGGTTGAGGGTGAGCAATAGCGAGCAACTGAATCGCAATATCGACCAATTGAAGCGCATGGTGCCGTCCGGAGGCTCGAGCCTGGCGAAGGCTCTTGCATCCGTCAAACGGTTGTCGCCGAAGCCAGACAATATCTATCTGATCACCGACGGCTTGCCGACCCAGGGATTGAAGGCGCCGCGAGGGACGACGATCACCGGCCGGCAGCGGCTAAAGCTGTTCGAAGACGCCATGAATTTGCTTCCGCGGGGGATCCCTATTAATACGATATTGCTACCGATGGAGGGAGACACGCTCGCGGCCTGGGCTTATTGGCGAGTCGCGGGAATAACCCGCGGAGCCTTTCTAACGCCGGCGAGGGATTGGCCTTGACTGTCCGTCGCCGCGACAATGAGCCGATCAGCATCGCGTTCCTCGATGTCATCACCTGCGGTTTCGGCGCGATCATCCTACTACTCATGATCGCAAAATTCGGCGACCCGCCGGCAGTGGACGTCGAGGATCCCCGTGTAGCACAGATTTCAGCCATGCAACGAGACTTGTTCGAGCTGCGACGCGACGCCGCGGCCGCTGAGCAGGAACAAACGGCCAAACAATCACAATTGGCGACTTGGCGCGATGAAGGTAAGCGCATGCAACAGACACTCACGACGTTGCGTTCCAGCGAAAAGGACAAAAAGGGGCGGGCGGCACTCAATGCGGTAGTCGCCGGGGAGCTAAAAACCGCGCAACAGGAACTTACCGAAGAGATGCGGCGTCTCTATACCCAACGGGATCGCAAGCGCCACGACCTGATCGGTGGGATCCCGATCGACAGTGAATACATCATCTTCGTCATCGACACTTCTGGAAGTATGTTTCGATACGCCTGGCCAAAAGTGGTCGATCAGATCGTTGAAACGCTGGAGGTCTACCCCAAAGTAAAAGGTATTCAAATCCTCAACGACATGGGGAGCTATATGTTTACGAGTTACAGCGGCAAATGGGTCCCGGATACGCCCGCCCGGCGACGCGCCGTTATCGAACGTCTTTTGCGGTGGAACGCCTTCAGCAACAGCAGTCCGGTGGAAGGTATCATGGCGGCGATCCGAACTTTCTATAGCCCCGACAAGAAGATCAGCTTGTTCGTGTACGGCGACGAATTTACCGGGAAATCCATTCGCGAGGTAGTCGACTTCGTCGGCAAAATCAACCGCGCAGACGCCTCCGGTAAACCGCGGGTTCGAATCCACGCCATTGGTTTCCCCGTTCAAGCGGCCAATCCTCCACACCTGCAGATCACCGGTATCCGCTTCGCATCGTTGATGCGGGAACTCACCCGCCGTAACGGAGGGACTTTCGTGGGCCTGAATCAGTTTCGCTAGGAGCCTGTCGGACTTAGGGAACTTCTGAATAAGTCATCGATCTGGTCGGTAGGCAAACGGATACAG
>CAZFZX010000071.1:3094-20255 GCA_964523765.1 uncultured Enterobacteriaceae bacterium | reverse complement strand
ATTGATTGCGATTGGAAGTGAGGTTCTTGCCGCTTAGCGTTACCAGCGCAGGCGTATCCTATTGATATCACGTGGGTTCTGCAGCAATGGCATTGTAGAGGTCGGCGGTTCGATCCCGCCTGGCTCCACCACTCGAACTTATTGAAATAGAACGCGTTTTTACCCCTCTAACGCCTGTGGATAGTTTCCAATTATCCACAGATTTTTGTCGAAAACGCCACAATCCGCTGGCCGCACGTGCGGGTGGCGAATTCGCAGTCACGCTGCGACCGGAGTCTGAAACAGCCCGCCGCAGTGGTGTCGCCAAGTGTAATGTTCGAACGTAGCAGGCCTGCGAGTCGACAAACCGGCGTGGTGATCGGGAGCGATTGCTAATCAAGATCTGATGCTTGAGTAGCGATGATTCTGCGGCAACACACGAACTCCACCTGGGCGCAGGAGTTTTGTGCAGGTAACGAGTAGATGGATCATCAAGAAGAGCAACTCGCGCATGGGGGCAACGTTATCACCCTCGCCAATCTTCGCAAGACTGCGCGATGAATCCGATTCGCGGTAATATTTACCAATTCGCCGCCCGCAGGGATGTGTATGTCTCAAAGTCGTAAAGACGCTACCCGGCAGCGCTGGATGGACCTGCTGGTCGCCCATCGCGCCGACTTCGAAGCGCCGGGATCCGGCGAGTATTGGTCTCCCACTCGCGATTGCGCCTCGCGTGATGAATTACGCGCTCTGCAGAATGAGAAGCTCGAGGTTCTCACACCGTTCTTATACGAAAACAGCGATTTTTACCGGCGTCGTTTCGACCGGTTAAGCCTTACTCCGGATGACATCCGAACGGTTGAAGACCTGACCAAATGGCCGCCAGTCGACAAAAAAGAGATGGTCGAAGACCTGATGGCCAATCCGCCCTGGGGCACCTATACAACTCATGATGATGCGCTATGGGCCAAACGTGGATGGACCCTGTTTGCAACCTCCGGCACCACCGGGTTGCCGCGCGTTTTCCGGTATTCGAATTTTGACCTTGAACAATGGCGATGGGCCAATGCCCGTGCCCTCTGGTCACTCGGCGCACGACGCGGCGACAGCGTGTTTCTGGTGGTCGGCTTCGGACCCCATGTCTGGGCCTGGGGCGTCAATCAGGCTCTCGCACATATGGGTGTTCCGTGTATTTCCGGTGGCGGCATGACGGCGCAAATGCGTTGCAATATTATCGAGCGTTACAAGCCGACAATCCTAGCGACCTTGCCGTCTCAGTTGCTGAGACTCGGACGTGTTATGCAGGAATTGGGTATGGACCCGGCGAAATCTTCGATCAAAACCCTGTTCACAGGCGGTGAATCGGCTGCGGGAATCTCCAGCACCCGGGCACGGCTTGAAGATATGTGGGGCGCGAAACTGGTGGAATTTTACGGCTGTACGGAAGCCTCACCGCATTCCGGCGGTTATTCATGCCCAGCCTCCCACCATCCAGATCAACCGATGCATACGCATCTAATGGAAGACTTCCAGGTCTGGGAACTGGTCGATCCAGATACCATGGAGCCGGTAGCGGAAGGCGAGCGCGGCATAACAGTATGCACAAACATGAACTCGGAAAGTTCGTCGCAGTTGCGGTTCATCGTCGGCGACTATACGACATTTGATACCTCGAAATGCGCCTGCGGACGCACGCATGTTCGGGCAATCGGTGCTTTTTCAGGACGGGCAGACGATCTGATCAATCTGCGAGGAATGAAATTCTATCCGTCCGTCATAGAGGAAGGAGTGCGGGCATTTGAGGGGGTCGGAGACGAGTATGATGTGCGAATTGATACAAATGATGATGGTATTGATGTCATGACGGTTCGCGTGGAGCATGCGTCACACGACGCTCCAGACGAGATCATCAAAAAACTCGAGACTGAAATTCAAACCCGCATTGAGGTGCGCTGCAAGGTCGAAGTTCTAGCGCCGGATACATTCCCGAAAACCGAGTTTAAGGCCAAACGAATTTTCGACAACCGCGCCAAGGATTAGGAATTAGAAGCTAATGGCAGAGACACATACACCGCCTTATCGCGCCGATCATGTTGGCAGCTTGCTGCACCCGAGTGTGAATCTCGGCGCCAAAGGTTGACCCCCTATCGGCGAGCAAGCCGCCTTAATATCCTTTGAATCTCAAATTCAAGGCTCGATCTCTTTGAGCGCACCAACTAGCTTCTTCATAATCGCTATCATCTCGAGGCGTTCAGACGGTTTCCAATCGCGTAATACTTCGTCTATATAGCTGCGGCGAGCCTTCTCCAACTTTTCGAGTATTCTGCGGCCCTTCGCCGTGGCTACAGAAACAGAACTCCGTCGGTCACTCGTCGAGCGAGTTGCCCTAGTAAGCCCCAACGCTTCTAGCTTTTTCAATTGTCTGCTAACCGTCGAGTAGTCTCGGCCAACGATCTCCGCCAGTTCGACTACGCCGACAGGTCCCCTGAGACCTATCAAAGACAACAGCGGAAATAACGCGCGGTCAAGTTTTACCTTCGCGCGTGCCAATAGAAGAGAATCACGGCGGGGGCTATTCATGACCAATGTCATATCCACCAGCAAGCGGTGCAATTCGACATACGCTTGTTCGTGCTCCAAATCAGTTTTCCTATTCACTATTGCTGCTATCAATGTCTAAGCAATACCATCGGGTCAGCATCACAATTGGGTC
Source organism: uncultured Enterobacteriaceae bacterium (assembly GCA_964523765.1). Classification (GTDB taxonomy): domain Bacteria; phylum Pseudomonadota; class Gammaproteobacteria; genus UBA11873. The sequence continues at coordinate 17,563 of CAZFZX010000071.1, read as the reverse complement.
CGGATCACGCCAGGACTCGGCCAAGCGTTCCTATCTAAACGGCAAACCGCTTCTACCCATTACTTTGCCGAGTTGCGGGCACGCGCCCTCTTTCTAGCGCGCGTGAAATTCCAGCAAGTATTTGTCGTTTTTCAACGAAATAGATGCCCAGTCCACTGGCGACCGCCGCAACGTGGCTTTATATCCAAAGTGCATATGAAATAAGAGTGTATATTACACATAAGTATTTTGCTTGATCTCAGAGTAGGGCTATTATAACAAACTAGGTGTAAAATACACATAAAGAAAAAATAAGTACAAGGAGAACACAATGGCATCACCAGTAAAACTGGGACACGTTGCACTGAAGACCGGCGACATCGCAAAGGCGAAGGCCTGGTATCTATCGGTCCTGCAACCCAGGGTTCAATTCGAAAACGAGCAGCTCTGCTTTTTGAGCTACGACGAAGAGCACCACCGAGTTGCTTTGGCGTACGAAGAAGGTTTCCAGCAAGACGTGAGCAAAGCGAGCATGCATCACATGTCGTTCACCTTCGCCAGCCTGGACGATTTGTTCGATACCTATGAACGGCTCAAGGGTGAGGGGATCGAGCCCGTCTGGACCATCAACCACGGCCCGACACTTTCCCTGTACTACCTCGATCCCATGGGCAACCACGTGGAGTTACAGATTGACATCATGAGCATGGAAGATGCGGATGCGTTTATGCGCAGCGATACGTTTGCGAAGAACCCCATTGGCATAGAGTTCGATGCAAAAGAACGCAACGAACTGCGCAAAGCGGGTGCACCCTACGCCGAACTCGTTCATTACGGTTAGAGTATTTACCCTATGATGTCGAACCCTGATCCGCTTTGAAAATACAAGTGCGAGGAACACAACGATGAAGCTCTATTCCACGCCGGAAGGCATCGCCCGCGGCGCCAGCGATAGGCAGCTGGAGTTCCTCGAACTTGGCGTAGCGGACCTGGGTGCGCTACTGGATATTGATCCTACACTCGACCGTATCAAAAATGCTGATGTGAGAATGCGGCGCCCGCTGGCCGAAGTGCAACTGTACGCACCCGTTCCCAGACCTGGTAGCGTATATTGCGTCGGCGCGAACTTCGAAAGCCATGTTGCCGAAGTACAGACGGTGCTCACCAGTCTCGGCGATGAGGAATCGATGAGGGCAACCCTGGCGAAACTACGCCATACGCCGATGTTCTTCAGCGTGCCGGCGAGTTCGGTCGCGGGCCCCAACGATCCAATCATACTTCCGACGCTGGCGCCGACCCAGGCGGACTATGAAATCGAAGTCGCGGTAATCATCGGTGCCGGCGGCAAGAACATACCGGTAACCGAAGCGATGGACCATGTTGCCGGGCTAACGCTGGCAAACGATGTCTCGGCACGAGATATCCAGGCCCAGGCGATGCGCGGACAGGAATTTGAATACGGACACGCAAAAGGTTTGGATAGTTTCAAACCCATGGGTCCCTGCCTGGTCACAATGGATGAATTCTCTGTACCTATCGATATTGATATGGAAGCCATGGTAAACGATGAAGTCAGGCAGTCAGCGAGCCTTTCCGATCTGATCCACGATATACCCAAATGTGTGTCGTACATTTCGACTTTCCATACGCTTAGGCCGGGAGATGCCATTCTGACCGGTTCCCCTTCCGGGGTCGGCTATTTCCAGGGTAAGTTCCTGCGGGTTGGCGATGTTGTAAAATTGACAGCGCAACACATCGGTGAGTTGAAAAACGAAGTCGTGGTTGAGAGCTAGGGCGATGGCGCAATCTAAAAAGATAAAAAATGTTCAAGCAGATGTCCCAGACCGAAGAGACTGGATATACCGGCCAGCCCTCATCGAACTTGTAGAGTTCATCGACCCGCTCGTCCATACCCGAAGAAACATTCTCGACCAGAAGAGTGAAGGTGCTTGCACCGGCTTTGCCGTGGCCGCCGCGATCAATATTCTCAACCAGCGTGCCGGTCGTAACATCGTCGTGAGCGCCCGCATGCTATACGAGATGGCTAAGCGCAATGACGAATGGCCCGGCGAATCGTACGACGGCTCGAGTCTTCGCGGCGCAATTCATGGCTGGAAAAACATGGGCGTCTGTGAGGACGCTATGTGGCCGTATTTTACGGGCGCCAAGAAAGGTAGCTTGACGATCGAATCGGCAAAGGACGCACGCAATAATACCCTTGGTGCGTATTATCGTCTCAGACCGGTAGTGAGCGACTTTCATGCTGCACTTAACGAAACTGGGGTGATCGCGGTCTCGGCGAACGTGCACAAGGGGTGGGACGATCCCGCCGACGGCATCATCGAGTACTACAAGAAAGCAGGTGGCGGGCATGCTTTTATTATTGTCGGTTACAACGATAAAGGTTTCTGGATACAAAATTCCTGGGGTAAGGGCTGGGGGGATAACGGTGTTGCCCTGTGGTCGTACGAAGATTGGGTCAAGAATGTTATGGATGCCTGGGCATTCCGTCTTGCCTTGCCCACCCCGCAGATTTTCAATATGCGGGCACAATCCGCACGGCTCGGTACGGAAGATGCCGCAAAAACGGAAAAAGCGTCGGTGCGGCGTTCAAAGATCGCAGGGCATTTTGTGCATATCGACGATGGCGCTTATATGACTACTGGGCGTTACTGGAGTACGGCCGAAGATGTAGAACAAACTGCCCGGCTCGTTGCCAATAGTACGACGTACAAACATATTCTGGTGTATGCCCATGGTGGATTAAATTCACCGAAAGACGCGGCGCGCCGCATTGCGGCAATGAAGGATGTGTATAAGGCCAACGCAATATATCCATTCCACATTATGTACGACACTGGCATTGTTGAAGAATTGAGGGATCTGATATTCCGTAAGGAAGTCGATGCGTCGAAGAGAACCGGCGGTTTTAGCGATTGGATAGACCGCTTTACGGAGGGGTTGGTACGTCGCCCCGGCACCTTGCTCTGGGATGAAATGAAACAAGATGCACAGGATGCATTTGCCCGTGATGGGGCTGGAACAGACGCTCTGGGCCGCTTTACGAACCATATTAAGAAAAGTGGTAGGCGCGTTAAATTTCATCTGGTCGGACATAGCACCGGTGCCGTAGTAATTGCACATTTGCTGCAAACGTTGCGCAGGCGCGATATTACTTTCTCTACGTGTTCGCTCATGGCGCCCGCTTGCACCGTGGATTTGTATCACAATACCTACTTACCGGTGCTCCAGAAAAAGACCAAACTAAAACTGGGCGAAATCGCTATCTACAATCTGAAAGATGAACTGGAACAGGATGACAACGTGGCGAAGATCTATCGCAAGTCTCTTCTTTATCTCGTCTCCAAAGCGTTTGAGCGGGTTAAGAACAAGCCGTTACTGGGTATGGAAAACTTCGAGAACCTGGTAACGTCCGCCGGCCCTTTGCCGCAGTTCATTTATTCCAACGGCGTTGATGGTCAGCGCACGCGAAGTACTTCCCATGGTGGGTTTGATAATGACATTTACACCATGAATCATATTTTGCGCCGGGTGCTTGGGCGAGCACCGAAACAGACGTTTACAAAGGGAGATCTCGATTATTGAGATTGGAGTGTACTTCGACGGTACGTGGTCAACCGGTTCGGAACGCCGGTTATTGTATGTGTCGGTGAGGGAGGGCAGTTCAATAGTTCATCGCGAACGGTCGCTTGGTTCCTACGAGGATCGGCGCATTGTCCCTGTTCATGTCGCCCTGTCGGCCACGGATTGCGCCCACCGACTATCGGTTTTGCCGCTCGCTCCGCGCTGTACCGTGTCGATGAAAAGGAAGGCTTTGGGCAGTTTGTAGCCGGCGATGTGTTTTGCCGCCTCTTCAAGCAACTCCTGGCGGCGTTCGGGGCGGCCGGGCTCGAGTTCGACGATGGCCACCACCTCATTGCCCCACCGTTTGCTCGGACGGCCGGTGACCACCACGTCCGCTACGCTCGAATGACGTTTGATCGCACGCTCGACCTCTTCGGCAAAGATTTTTTCACCGCCGGAATTGATTGTGAAGGATTCACGACCGTGAAATTCGATCTCGCCATCCGCTAGCAGCCGGACGCGATCACCGCACACGACATAACGAGTACCCCCGATTTCCGGGAATGTTTCCTTCGTCTTGGATTCGTCTCCCAGATAGCCCAACGGCACGACTCCCCGCTTGGCGAGCCAGCCGAATCCATCGTGACCAGGCTCGAGGATGCCGCTTCTGTCTTCGTTCAGGATCACGGAATCTTCCGACAGCTCGAACCGGGCGTCCGCCGTATCATGGCTGTCGTGGGTGCTTACCTGGATCGCCTGGGGCCCCGTTTCCGATGAGCCAAGGGCATCGATGATCCGCGCTTGTGGCATGAGATCAAGCAGGCCTTCTTTCACGGGCGGCGAGAGAATCGCGCCGCTGCTGAAGATCGTTCTCACGCTCGAGAGATCGTAGGCGTTTGCTCGCGCTTCCCCCACTAGAGGACGGCCGAACGCGTCGCCGATGATCAGGAACATGTCGATTCGCTCAGCTTCGATGGTCCGTAACAGGTCCGCGACATCCAGCCGCGAAACTTCCTGCTGGATCACGACGGTGTTGCCGGCGCACAATGCGGCAAGAGCAACCTGACAACCGGCGCCGTGCATGAACGGCGGCGCAGGCATCACGCGGCGGCCTCCCGACTTGGTCGCGCGCGCCACAAATGCCGAGGTCTCGGGGATCGCGCTTCCATCCGGATAGCGGCCGCCGAGATTGGCAAAGATCGAGTCCGCTTGTCGCCAAAGCACACCCTTCGGCATTCCCGTGGTACCGCCCGTGTAGGTGCAGTAAATGTCGTCAGGCGAGAGGTCGACCGCCGGTTTATCCGGTGACGATTGGTTCAAGACCGTCTCGTAATCGTGGGCACTCGGCAGTAACGGTGCGCCGGATCCGTCGTCGACCTGAATGAGCAGTTCGACCGATAGAACCTGTGGCAGAACCTCGGCCAGCGCCCGGGCAAAGCGCCCCTGATAAATGATCACTTTCGGCGACGCGTCGGTGAAAAGATAAAGCAGCTCTTCACCGACGTAGCGATAATTGACGTTGAAGGGAACGGCCCTGGCTTTGAATGCCCCGAGCATCGCCTCGAGATATTCCGGGCTGTTGTGCAGGTACAGCGCGACGTGGTTTTGACCGGATTCCCAGTTCTTCAGCTCCGAGCGTTCCGTGTGCAGCGTAATTCCCCGGGACAGTAGAAAATTCGCAACCCTCCTGGTCCGATCGGTCAAATCCCGAAACGTCAGGCGTTTCTCGCCGTGCGCCAGGGCCGCCCGATCCGGCATGGCGGCGGCGATGGCTTCGTTCAGCGCAGCGAGATTCAACGACATGACGTCTACCCCTAACGATCTTCGTCCCTGTTGAGTCTGGTCCTTATACCCCCGGGTTTGCAATTCTGTCTAATTCATTCCAAGGTATTTGCCATTCCAATAGCAATAGAATCGGGAGCGTTATCCGCGCCGCATTGGCGTTTCAGATCACCTAATCTGCCCTAACTCCGATCATCGCTAAAGTCGAAGCGGCGCTTGGCATGCGGTTCCAAGAGGCGACGTTGCGCAGGACAGGAGCGCGGCGCAGGAGAGAACGATGGCGACTTATGACTACATTATTGTGGGAGCGGGCTCGGCCGGCTGTGTGTTGGCCAACCGGCTCAGCGAAGACGCCGAAACTACGGTGCTGGTTCTGGAGGCGGGCCCAAAGGACCGTAATCCGCTGATCCATATGCCGGCCGGTTTCCCGCATTTGCTGAAAAACCCGAGCGTAGACTGGTGCTATGAAACCGAGCCGGAGCCGGGAGCCGACGGACGGAGGATCTTCTGGCCGCGCGGTAAAGTGTTGGGTGGCAGCAGTTCTATCAACGGTTCGATCTACATTCGCGGCCAGCGGTGTGACTATGACCAATGGGCCCAACTCGGCAACCGCGGTTGGGCGTGGGACGACGTTCTTCCGTATTTCAAGCGCTCTGAAAACCAGGAGCGAGGCGACAGCGAATGGCATGGCACCGGCGGGCCGCTCAACGTCTCCGACCTCAACGAAACCCACCCGGTAAGCGACGCCTTCATCGAAGCCGGCGTCGAAGCCGGGCTGGTGCGCAACAACGACCCTAATGGTGAAAGCCAGGAAGGCATCGGTTACGTGCAGGCAACCATCAAGAACGGCAAACGGCATTCCGCGGCCGACGGGTATCTGAACCCGGCCAAGAAGCGCCGCAACCTGACGATCGTCACCAATGCGCTGGCGTCCAGGGTTTTGTTCGAAGGCGCGCGGGCCGTAGGCGTCGCTTATACCGTCCGCGGCAAACCGGCGGAAGCCCGCGCCGGCCGCGAGGTCATCGTTTCCGGCGGTGCTGTTAACTCGCCGCAATTACTGCAATTGTCCGGGGTCGGCCCGGCGGCGCACCTGCGCGAGACAGGCATCGACGTGGTGGTCGACCTGCCGGGCGTCGGCGAGAATCTGCAGGATCATTACGTCGTGCCCTGTGCCTACAAAGTCAACCAGCCGATTACTTTCAATGAGATCGCCAACGGCTTGCCGATCGTCAAAGAACTACTTAAGTATCTGTTCCGGAAGAACGGGTTGCTGTCGCTGAGCGGCGCCCAGGTGGTTGCTTTTGCCAAGACCAGGCCCGAACTCGAGGATCCGGATGTGCAGTATCACATGGCTCCCGGCAGCGCGACGCGGAGTGAGGATGCGGCGCCAACCGTACTCGACCCCTTCCCCGGCATGACCTGCGCGCCTTGCCAATTGCGCCCCGACAGCCGCGGCTCAATCATGATCCAATCGGGCGATCCGACCCAGGCTCCGGCGATCCGCGCCAATTACCTTTCGGCCGAACTTGACCGGCAAACGGCGGTCGCGAGCTTGCGATTGGCGCGGCGGATCTTTGCTTCGCCTGCACTCGATCCCTATCGTGGCGCGGAGGTACTGCCGGGCGTGGAACTCGAAAGCGACGACGAGCTGCTGGAGTTTTCACGCCAGCGTGGCAGCACGATTTATCACCCAGTGGGCACCTGCAAGATGGGCGACGATCCGATGGCGGTCGTTGATCAGCAGCTTCGCGTGCGCGGACTCGAGGGTCTGCGCGTTGTTGACGCTTCGATCATGCCCACGCTCGTCTCGGGCAACACCAATGCGCCGGTTATTATGATCGCGGAGAAAGCGTCCGACATGATCCGCGCCACCACGCGCTGATTTCCCCGAACAATAAGACAGATAGCGGCTTCCATCTTTCTGGGCCCAACCGATAGCACCGCCGAAGGGCACGTGAGCAACGTGGATCCCTCCCAGCATGAGTTCTCGACCGATGCTCTGTGTCGGTCCGGCTTTTCCGTGGCACGCTATCGCAAAGGCGGCGCGAATGCGGCCGTCGAAGGGGATCGCGGGCTAGTGGACGACACAAAAACCCGTTAGAATGCGCAGCTCGGTACCGCCAGCGCAAACGCATCTTATTGATTTATCGACGGATGTAGTACAATTGTGCCGTCGAGGCCAGTGCGTCGACACCGCTGGCCTCTACCGAATCACGGGCTAGATATCGCAACGATGCCGGCCCGTTTTTAGTTGGACAAAATGTCCCCTTCGTCTAGAGGCCTAGGACACCGCCCTTTCACGGCGGCAACACCGGTTCGACTCCGGTAGGGGACGCCATAAATTCAGCCCGCTTTTCGGCGGGTTTACCTCTTTTCCGCGCGCCCATTCGCCAACATCTGGCGACTCGATCACATTCCTTCCTATCATTCTTGTATATAGTGCTAATAGTACTATTATTATATTGTGTCTTCAAAAAAGGGTGGCGGTAGCCCGCATGCAGATAGAAATCGACTTCGAAGTTTGGCAAGCCTTAACCGGGATGCGCAACGCTGAAACGGACACGTATAACGATGTACTCCGTCGGCTGCTGAAGCTCAAATCCGGCAAAGGTGGCAAGTCGCGCTTTGAACCGAATGCCAATGATTGGATCTATAAGAATGTAACGCTACGCGAAGGAACCGAATTACGGTTCCCCTATAAAGGGACGGCGTATAAAGGGCGGATCAAGAGAGGGAAAATTGAACTGTCGACCGGTGAGCGATTCACATCGCCGAGCGCGGCCGCATGCGCCATTACTAACACTAACGTCAATGGTTGGCGGTGCTGGGAAGTGCGGCATGAGGTTGGCCGGTGGGTCTTACTGGATTCGCTTCGGTAAAGATACCGCCGGGGATCGCAAGACGACCGACAGAACTCGCAAAGTAAGTCCAAGGAACCCCCAATGAAAAAAGATTACACGCATATTTCAGTGATTCTGGACCGATCAGGTTCGATGAAATCGATTCGCGATGACGTGATAAGAGGATTCAATTCGTTCATCGACGAACAAAAATCGCAACCCGGTTCTGCGACCCTCTCGTTAGTGCAGTTCGATAGTGTTGATTCTTATCAGGTGTTGTATGACGCCGAAGCATTGGAATATATCGGGCCGCTCGATCGTTCTATTTACGCGCCGCGTTCGAAAACGCCACTCTTGGATACGATCGGGCGCTCAATTATCGATTTGGAACTCAAGCTTGCACGTATGCCCACGCACGAAACTCCCGATCGGATCATATTCGTCGTGATAACCGACGGGAAAGAAAACGCGAGTCGAGAATTTGGACGGACACAGGTAAATGCCATGATCGAGCGCAAGCAAAATACGGACGGTTGGCAGATCGCTTTTCTTAGCGCGGACTTGGGCGCTATCGGCGAAGCGGTTAATTTGGGGGTTTCGACGGACACGGTGATGGCTTTCGATAAGACGGCCATGGGGATGACGACGTCCTGGAATTCCGTCTCTTCCAGGGTATCTGCGTACCGGGGGAGCCAGGCGTCATCGATAGCGTTTACCGACGAGGATCGAGTTCGCCAGGTTAGCGACCGGGAACGTTTGAAGCGTTCCGAGTGAAGGGACGTCCCCCGCACAAGAGACACCGTCCCACCTCATCTTGAGGCCCGCGTATGGGCCTCCTGACTGACCCGTCGAGATCCACTGCCGGTCTTGACGGCATCCATTTGTCGACCCGGGGAAGGTGAAACAGAATAAGATAATTCGTTGTTAAATTAGTAAGTTAATCCTAGCAGATTTTCAATTTACTGTGTATAATTACAGTATTGAGAGCCGTAGAGAAATTACATGGATCAAGTCGTTTCTTCCCCGTTTCCGGATATCTGTCACCCCGAGCGCCGGTCCAACGAATGTCTCCAGGATTCCATCACCGAGCTCGCCGCATGCATCACCGTGGCGACTGCGCGGCTGCTCGCGCTCATCGCCGAACTCGATCGGCGCGAGGCGTGGGGTGATTGGGGCGTCAAGTCGTGTGCGCATTGGTTGAACTGGAAATGCGGGATCGGTCTCGGCGCGGCACGCGAGAAGGTGCGGGTGGCGCGGGCGCTGGAGTCGCTGCCGTTGATCAACGCGGCGTTTGCGTCCGGCGAGGTGAGTTATTCGAAGGTCCGCGCGATGAGCCGGATCGCGACCGTGGACAACGAGGACACCTTGTTGATGATCGCGCGCCACGGCACGGCCGCGCATGTCGAAGACCTGGTGCGGAGCTACCGGCGGGTCCGGCGCAACGAGGAAACGGTGGCGGCGAACGCAGCGCATGCGGCGCGCGAGTTGAACTGGTATTGGGACGACGATGGATCGCTGGTGATTTGGGCGCGGCTGCCGGCGGAGTCCGGGGCCTTGGTGTTGAAGGCGCTGGAGGCCGCGGTCGATGAGATCAACGAGCAGGCATTCGCCAAAAACGTTCCCGCGGAAACGTCTTCAGCCGAAGAGCCGCACGCGGCGCGGCGCGCCGATGCGATCACCAACATCGCCGGGCAGTATCTCTCCGGGGACGGTACGCCGGCGCGCCAGGCGGAGCGCTACCAGGTCGTGGTGCATGTGGATCGGGAAACTTTAAGCGAGGACGGCGACCCCGGGCGCGCGGCGATCGAGCACGGCCCCGCGTTGGCCGCCGAGACCGCGCGGCGCATCGCTTGTGATGCATCAGCGGTTGAAATAGAGACCGATACACACGGCAAACTGCTCGACATCGGCCGCAAGACCCGTGTGGTTCCGCTGTCGATCCGGCGCGCGCTGGCACATCGTGACCAGGGCTGCCGCTTCCCGGGCTGTACGGAACGCCGGCACGTCGACGCGCACCACATCCGCCACTGGAGCGACGGTGGCGAGACCGCCGCGCGGAATCTGGTGCTCTTATGCCGGCATCATCATCGGCTGGTGCACGAAGGCGGCTTCCGCGTTGTCTGCCGCGACGACGGCAAGTTGCTTTTCTTTACCCCGAACGATGTCTGGATCCCGGCGGCGGCGCCTGGGCATGCGCCCGTGGGGGATGTCGAGTCGGTCGCTTTGGATTCCGGCGCGAACGTTTCCGCGGAAACGATTTTGCCCCACTGGCGCGGTGAGAAGATGGATATGGGAATGGCGGTAGAGGGTTTGCTGCTGCAGCACGGCGGCGCCGGGACCGCTGCCGCGGTCCGGCGCACTTCCGCCAACTGATGTACATGGATGCGCAAATGCCGCGCTGGTAGGATGCCAAGGACCGGCCATGGCGGTCGGCTAGTCCGGGGTGATCGGCGTTTGGCCGGATGCAATGAAGTGATACTATCGCCCCTCGTTTGAACAACTGCCAATAATTGTATTTTGATCCCGACCGCGTCGAGGAACCCGCGCATCGTTTCCGTTACCCGCAATCTGATCATCGCCAATGCCGTGATCTTCGTGCTGTCCGCATTTACTGAATTGGGACGGGCGCTGTACGGCTATCTAGCGCTGTGGCCGTTGCCGCATACACAAATCTGGCAGCCGGTTACCTACGCTTTTCTGCACGGCGGGATGTGGCACCTCATATTCAACATGTTCGGATTATGGATGTTCGGGCGGGTCGTGGAGCGACAGTGGGGGGCCCGACGGTATCTGCTGTACTATTTTGTCTGCGTGGTCGGCGCGGCGCTGGTGCATCTTTGCGCCAGTGCAATGGTGGGGCACGGGCAGTTCACCGTCGGCGCATCCGGCGGCGTACTCGGTATCGTGCTCGCCTTCGGGATGATGTTTCCGGAAGTGCGGCTCATGGTTTTTCCCATTCCGTATCCGATCAAGGCCAAATGGGCGATCGTCGGGTTTATCGTCATTTCGATCTCGTTGGGTATCACCGATGCCGTACCGAGCATTGCGCATTTCGCCCATCTTGGTGGTATGTTGTTCGGGTGGCTGATGATCAAACACTGGAGGAGAAACAAGCATGGTTTTTAAACGATCCGTCCTCTTCGGTATCGCCGTCTTTTGCCTTGGCCTAGCCGGTACCCCCGCGGCGGATGAACAGAAACGTAAACCGCCGGAGGTTCTTCAGGACGTGGCTCTCGGCGATCTGAACATGGCGAAACCGATGCTGCGCGCGCGTAAGTTCAGTATGCCGCCAGGATTCAAGTCGCCATCGCATCGACACGACGGACCGGGGATCCGCTACGTGCTGGAGGGCGAGATCACGATCTATTGGAAGGATGGGACGAAGAAAACCTATGGGCCGGGCGAGACGTATTTCGAGGGACCGGGAGAGAACCATCCGCCGCACGATATGTCGGCGGCGAATGAAGGTCAGACGCCGGTCAACGTGCTGATCGTCGACCTCCACCCGGGGAAATAGGGCGAGGAGTTGATTACGCTTAAAACGGGACGCCTTTGAGGAATGAATCGTCGTGCGGCGGGGGCTCCTCCTCGCCGCGGAAGTCGCCCGCGCCACCGCATTCTTTCTCTATCGTCCACACGTCGAGACTGTTGAAGTACTTCGTTTCTCCCTTCGGGCTGGTCCACTCGCGCCCCCGCAGGTTGAATTCGATTCGAACGTCTTCACCGGTTTCGAAACCATCAATATTTTCGCAACGGTCGCCCGTCAACTGAAACAGGACATATTGCGGATAGTCCGGGTTGTCCGACATTTCCACCACGAATTCCCGTTTGCGGAACCGCTGGGTGACCTGCTGTGCTTCGAATATGGCGTGAAGCTTACCGCCGGCTTGCATACTCATGCCGGTGAGGATAGTGGGAAATACAGGGAACGCAAGCCCCGTTTAGCCGGCGCAGGGATAAACTTCGGAAAGGATCAGCGCGGCCGCTTCCCCGGCGTCCTTTTTCTGGAATTCGGGGGTCGCCTTCAGCATCTCGGTGACCATGAAGGCGAGCGTCAAGTTGGAAACAGAGTCCGGCAGACAGACAGGCGGCAGTGCGGTGTCGCCGCCGAAATCGCAGTCGCACGGTGTGACGTACCAGATGCACATCTTGCCGTTCATACCACGGAAATTAGTCTTCAGCGCAGTATCGCAAACGGTCAGCAGGTCGGCCCCGGTCGTCGCCGCCTGGGCCGTGCCGCAGCACAAGCCCGCCAGTAAGAGCAGCGCGGCGAGTCGCTCGCTCAGAGCCCGCCCCCCGTCGTGATTTCCTGCACCGTCGAGTTCTCCATCAGCGCCTTGATCTTGGGATCGTTCATCAGAGAATCGAGGTCGCCCGCTTGGATTGCACGCATAGTCGTTTCATCATTGAGGATATTCTTAACCAGCGGGTCGTTTTGCAGGGCCTCGATCTTGCTCATCGCGTCCGGATCCTGGATCAACGAATCCCGAACGCTGTCGATCTGGGCCGTGTGCGATCGCGTCGGATCCGACGCCGTCGTCCCCATCTGTCTCCTCGTAATAGACTTGATCTCGGCCGCCGGGATCCGGATTTCGCCGAGGCTGTCGGAGCGCAAGCGATATACGCCCTGCTCGAGAGACACCACCTCCGCGCGCACCCGTGAGCCGTCCACCAATTCGATGTCTTGCACGCCATCGGCGGGCACCAGCGAGGGTGCCAGAACAGCCGCGAGCAGCAGGAACTTAACCGTAGTGCCCATAGTGAACTCCTTGTCCGTTTCAATTCGCTTTTTCGGCCAATCTAACAGGATCTGAATGCCAAATGTTGCGAACGGCAACGCGTTTTGGCGTTGTTGTGCCGGGGCGCCTACGCGTGCCCGGAAGGGGCCTCAGACCAGGCCGCAACCTAGCCGGATGCCGATGGTCTGAGCGATGCGCAAAGATCTGCGGCGATTTCGAACGCGCGTAATCGTGCCCGGTGCTCGTAGATTTGACTGGTGAGCACCAGTTCGTCGAGCCCGGTCAGATCGACAAAAGACTCGAGCTTACGGCGCACCGTTTCGGGTGAGCCGACCATGGCGTACTGCAACATGTGTTCGACCTCGGCTTTTTCTCTTGGCGACCAGTAATCGTCCATAGTATCCATCGGCGGCTGTACGGGCCCGGGCAGGCCGCGTAAAAGGTTGGTGAATTGCTGCTGTGCCGAGGTGAATATCCGTCGTGCTTCGGTGTCGTTGTCGGCAGCGTATAGTCCGGCCGCCGCCATCACGTAGGGCCGTTTGAGTTGTGCCGACGGTTCGAATTCGTTGCGGTAAACCTCGAGCGCCTGCAGCAAGGCGTCGGGCGCGAAGTGGGAGGCAAAAGCGAACGGCAGGCCCATAGTCGCCGCGACCCGCGCGCCGAACAGGCTGGACCCGAGGATCCACAGCGGCACTTCGAGTCCTGCGCCGGGGACCGCCCGTATCGCCTGTCCTGGCTCCACCGGTCCGAACAGAGACTGTAACTCCAGGACGTCCCGCGGGAAGTTGTTAGCGTTTGACGCGAGATCTCGGCGTAATGCGCGCGCAGTCCGCAGGTCCGTGCCGGGGGCGCGGCCGAGCCCGAGATCGATCCGCCCGGGGTACAGTGATGCGAGCGTCCCGAACTGTTCGGCGATTACGAGCGGCGAATGATTCGGTAGCATGATTCCGCCGGCGCCGACTCGAATATGACTGGTGCCGGCCGCGATGTGTCCGATCACGACCGAGGTGGCAGCGCTCGCGATTCCGGTCATGTTGTGGTGTTCGGCGAGCCAGTAGCGCCGGTAGCCCCAGCTTTCCGCGCGTTGGGCGAGATCGAGCGAGTTGCGAAAAGCCTGCGCCGCGTCCGAGCCTTCAACGATCGGCGCGAGGTCGAGAATGGAAAACGGGATCAACCGCCGCCCATGCCGAGCCGGTTTACCAGGGATTTGATCGTACGCTTGATGCGTGTCTGCAATTTCGGCGGGGTTTTCGTCGATTTCGGTTCACCGCCGTTCGCTTTCTTTCGATTCTCGCTACCGCCCGCCTGTTGTCGTGACGGTTCCTTATCGTGTTCGCGCCTTGGGCGTCGCCGGCGTTTGCCTCCGCGTTCACCTTTGGCTTTTGCCTGGTCGGTAATGTCAGACGCGTGACGCTGGCGCTGTTTTCCTTCGCCGGCATCATCACGCTTGCTTTCATCGCCGCGTTTCGAGTCGCCCTGGCGGCTGCGGCTTCTACCCCCGCTGGCCCGACCTTGCCCGGCCCGACCCTGTCCAGTGCGGCCCT
>CAZFZX010000071.1:0-2994 GCA_964523765.1 uncultured Enterobacteriaceae bacterium | reverse complement strand
CCCTGTCCAGTGCGGCCCTTCCCGGTGCGGCCGTCGCGTTCGCGCCGGCGTTTGCGCTCGGCCGCGGCATCGGCGATGGCGTCTTCAACGATGCTCTTCTCAGCCCCGCCGTTTGCCGGTGCGACCCGCTTGGTCGGTACCGCGATCAGCATATCGGGATCGAATCGAGTCACCGGGATCTTCTGTTCGATGAAGGCTTCGATATCGGGCAGACTCATCGCGTACTCATCACACGCGAAACTGATAGCGTCGCCCGGTTCGCCGAGACGTGCGGTACGGCCGATGCGATGCACGTAATCTTCGGCATCGAATGGCAGGTCGTAGTTGAACACGTGGCTTACGTCGGGAATGTGCAGGCCGCGCGCGGCGACGTCGGTCGCGACGAGTATGCCGAGGTCGCCGGAGACGAAACTGGCGAGGAGTTTCTCGCGCTTTTTCTGCGGCACATCGCCCGATAACACGCCGACTCGATAGCCCGCGCGTTCGAGCGTACGTGCGACGCGCTCGCACACGACTTTAGTATTGACGAAGACCATGGAGCGACTCGCGTCCATTCCAGCGAGGATCCCGAGCAGTAGCGGCTGTTTCTCTTCTGTGGCCGGAAAATACACGGTCTGGCGAACTTGGGCGGCGGTGATGGTTTCGGTTTCGACGACAAGCTTTTGGGGTTCGTTCATGTGTTCATAGGCGAGTTCGAGTACGCGGTGACTCAAAGTCGCGGAGAACAACAAATTCTGGCGTTCGGTCGGGCCGGGCATGCGGCGCAGCAGAAACCGGATGTCCTTAATGAAGCCGAGGTCGAACATGCGATCGGCCTCGTCCATCACCATCATCTCCACACCACGCAATTTCACCGCGCCTTGTTTGACGAAATCGATCAGGCGCCCGGGGGTCGCGATAATGATATCCACGCCTTTTTCGAGCTGTCGGCGTTGCTTGTCGTAATCTACGCCACCGTAGATCAATGCCGCGTTGAGCTCCGTATACCGTCCGATCTGCCGGGCGTCCTTATCGATCTGCATCGCGAGTTCGCGCGTCGGTGCGATGATCGCTGCGCGCGGGTCGAGGCTGCCGCGGTCGGGAATCGCCGCGTTATTCAGTAGGCGGTTGTACATCGCGACCAGAAACGCGGCGGTCTTGCCGGTTCCGGTCTGCGCCTGTCCGGCGACGTCCTTACCATCGAGCGTTAGCGGCAGGGTCATCGCCTGGATTGGCGTGCAGCGGATGAAGTTCGCTTCTTCTAATCCTTTGAGTACGAGCGGATGGAGGTCGAAATTTTCGAAACAAATATCGGTAAGTGGTTTATCGGACACTTTGGCTCCTGGCCTTGGGGTTGGTGCGGTATGCGGGCGGCCGCCTCTAAAGGTTAGTTCTTCGCAGTCCTTGTGTTAACGCGGATAGTGCTGGCGAGACGTGCGGAGTACCGTTTTGCATCAGTCGGAATACGGCGTGTGTTGCAATCCGTTGATCTAGTCCAACCGTAACTGATCAAGTATACCTGAATGGAGGGAAAAGGGGCAGGAAGCAGTCCGCGGTGCCCGGCCTTCGGGAAAGCACGCCGCGACCCGCCACGACCGTGAGCTTGACCCCGACGATTCTTGCGGGCGCAAAGCGGGCGGTCCCGCGTCGAGAGGTGTATCACGCCCGGCGAATTGCTACCCTCAGCGCCTTCTACTGACGGAGACGGGAATTGCCATGAGACTCAAAGACAAAGTAGCCGTCGTCACCGGTGGCGCCGGCGGGATGGGACAGGCCACGGTGCTGCGTTTCCTGGACGAGGGCGCGAAGGTCGTACTCGCGGATTTCAACGCCGAACAGGGCGAAGCAACGCTGGCGATGGCGGCCGACGCCGGCCACGCCGACAACGTACGCTTCGTCAGAACCGATGTGGCCGTTGAGGCCGATGTCGTCGCGATGATCGACTGTGCGACAACGGTTTTCGGCCGGCTCGACATCGTGTTCAACAATGCCGGCGTCGGCGGCGTAATGGGGCCGGTATGGGACGTGGAAGAAGACGAATGGGACTACACGTTCGATGTGCTGGTGAAAGGGGTGTTTTTTGGTATCAAACACGCCGCGCGAGCGCTACGGGCGCAGGGCGAGGGCGGCGCGATTCTGAACACGGCTTCGGTAGCGGGTTTGAGCGGCGGCTGCGGACCACTTGCCTATTCGGCGGCAAAGGCCGCCGTGATTAATATGAGCAAAGCCGCATCGGTTCAGCTTGCGCCGGACCGTATCCGGGTCAACGCGATCTGTCCCGGCTTTATTCTTACCGGGCTTACACGTTCGCCGAAAGTTTCCATGGAAGAAGCGGGCGCCCATCTCGACGGGAAGCAGCCGTGGCCGGATCACGGTACCGGCGAGGACATTGCCGGTACCGCCGTGTATCTAGCCAGTGAGGATTCGCGTTTTGTCAGCGGCGAGACGATCACCGTCGACGGCGGGTTGACCGCGATCGGCCCCGATCTGTGGCATCGCTTCGCACAACCGTATGAAAGAGATATGACCAAGAACCGTTTGAACCGCGGCACGACTGGTGAGCAGACAGTGGTGCGGGAGGTCAAAGTTTAGCTTTTCGTCACGCTGAGGAGGTCTTCCCGGTCAGATTCTCGTCGGAATGCGCTGGGGCGGGGCGCCGGTAACGCATGTCGCGATACCGCTTGCGGCTAGCGGCCCGATGCAGCCGGCCACATCTGTCCGAGGCCGTTGGAAGATTCCGCAATGACCGAATCCTCCCGATCGTTGAACGCTACCGCGTAGACGGTCGAACCTTGCGGTATCCATCCTTTCTTTCGGTTAGCTGTGCTCCAAGACCCGAGTCTTTGGCCGGTCGTCGTATCCCATAGGCGCACGTGTCGCCCGGGGAATCCCAGCAACAACCTCGTGCCATCATCGGAAAACCGCGCTGCGGTGATCACGCGTTGGTGCCGCCCAAGTTCTAGCGTCGTGAGTTTGTCGCCGGAATCCAGATCCCAGAGATAGGCATGTCCCTGA
>CAZFZX010000070.1:0-20375 GCA_964523765.1 uncultured Enterobacteriaceae bacterium | reverse complement strand
GCCTTGCCAGTGACAAAAAATCCGGCGCGACTTATTGAAGTTTATTGTGGGACAGCACACTAGAAGCGGTCTCAAAATTGTCCGCCTACGTGTTCCGCCGCAGAAAACGGTGAAAATATTACGCAGCGCGTAAAGCTGAGTTATTCTACGTTCGAGTGTTGTAACACTCTCAGCGTAGATTTCAGGATACAACCCCGACGGCGTCATCTGGAGGTGGCTCTCGGTTTGATGAGCAGTTACAAAGGCAGCCCCGATTTCGAGCACGGTATGCCGGCGAAAATCGGGATCTTGGTCTGCAACCTAGGAACGCCCGATACCCCGACGCCGAAAGCGGTACGACGATACCTTGCGGAATTTCTGTCGGATCCGCGTGTCGTCGAGTTGCCTCGTGTGCTGTGGCTCCCGATCCTGCACGGCGTCATCCTGAGAGTCCGGCCACGGCGTTCGGCGGCCGCTTACGCAAAAATATGGAGCGCCGACGGTTCGCCCTTACTCGCTATCACAAAACGCCAGGGGATCGCGATCGCGACCGCGATGGAAGAGCGCTTTCCGGGCAGCACCGAGGTTGTCGTCGGCATGCGCTACGGGTCACCCTCGATCGCTGCAGGATTGCGCCAATTACGCGAGTCCAACGTGCAAAAAATACTGGTTTTACCGCTCTACCCACAATACGCGACCGCCACTACAGCCTCGGCAATGGACGCCGTTAGCGCCGAATTGAACCGCTGGCGCCGGGTTCCTTCGCTACGGTTCATCGCCGATTATCATGCTGATGCGAACTATATCGAAGCCTTGGCGACTTCCGTATCGACGTTCTGGGCTGCCAATGATCGCGCAGATCATTTATTGATGTCCTTTCACGGCACCCCGAGAGATACGTTCCTGGCGGGCGACCCCTATCACGGCCACTGCCAAACCACCGCCCGGTTGCTATCAGAGCGCCTCGCTCTCGAAGACGGCCGTTGGGGCCTCGCCTTTCAATCTCGTGTCGGCCCGAAGGATTGGTTGCAACCTTATACTGAATCTGCATTAAAGCAGCTGGCCGCGGACGGGGCGAAAACCGTCGATGTTCTGTGCCCCGGATTTGCCGCCGACTGCCTTGAAACGCTCGAAGAAATCGCCATCCGCTATGCCGAGATGTTTGTCGCAGCCGGTGGCGAAAGATTGCGCTATATCCCGGCGCTCAACGACACCGAGCAGCACATCGATGCGCTAGTCCACCTGATCCAAAGAAATCTCGATGGATGGGACAAGTCAGATCCAAGCTGGAACGGCGCGGCCGAACCCGCAAATCCGGCAGGCTCCTAGGAATCGTCGCCGTAAACGGTGACTAACAATTGGCGGGCGTGTGGTGAGGTTCGATGCTCCCACAAATAGATTCCCTGCCACGTACCGAGTCGGCAGCGGCTACCTCGAACCGGGATAGTGATCGACGTTTGCGTTATTACAGACCGGATATGCGCCGGCATGTCGTCCGGACCTTCCTGCGTATGCAAAAACTGGTTTCCGCCTTCCGGTACGAGGGCGCTCATGAACGTTTCCAGATCCCGACGGACGTTTTGATCGGCATTTTCGCACACCACGATCGACGCACTGGTGTGTTGGACAAAAACGTTGCACAACCCGATACTCACGCCGGAAGTCGACACCACAGCCTCCACGTCGCCCGTAAGATCGTAGGTACCGCGCCCGTCGGTATGGACTTCCAAATACTGTTGAACTACCAACGATCGATTCTCCGGCAGATTGGAAACGGTGCAAGACGGTCCTTCGGCAACAGTTATTAGCCGTCTCCCCGCTCAACCAGTTTCGCCACAATGAGCCCGTAGGCACAATCACTTTCTCGACTCGCGAACCGCCACCCCAAATGCTCAGCGCATCCGGCGCAGACGGCTATTTCCCACGTGTAACCACGAAACCAACTATCCTGTTCGACCGGCCCGCCAGCGGTGCTGCAGCCCGGTGCCTGAGTGAAAATCGCGAATTCGAACTCGATGCCACCAGGATTAGTGCGGCGGTGCATATGACAGCCGTCGAGTTCAGAACGCGACGCCAACAATGCGATTCTGTTGCCGCACGACCGGCAAAACGTCCATTGCTCGTCGAAATCCAGCCCGGTATCCGACCCGGCGGTTCGCGCGGCATCGAGTTCAGAAACGTTAAATCGATCAAGCATCTGCGAGTACCAGGTCGCGTCTAAGCCTAATCCTCGGGATTATAACTAAAGGGAGTCGTGATCTCCCTCCGCCGGTTGCCAACGGACAGTGTGATAGAGAGAATGCATGACCTGCCGTCGAGCATCCAAGAAGCGGTCTCAAGACTATTCGGGGTCGCGACAACTCGTTTTTTTAGGCAGTTCAAGGCGGGCAGAGCACCGTTTAGCCGAGGCTAAATGAGCGCTGTGAAACGCGGAAACGCTCAATATGGGGACTTTGGCCCTATGAGTTGGGCCCCAATAATCTCGAGACCGGCTCTAGTGAAATCACTCCTAATACTAGTCATCTACCTCTGCACCTCCGTGGTCTCGGCAGAATCGGTCGGCGGCGACACGCTCTCTGTGGAGAGCGAACAATTCAAGCGCGCTTACGGGGCGTTGACCAAAGGAAAAGTGACGCGGGCGAAGGAGCTGATTCAGGGCCTGGAGAATTATCCCTTATACGTCTACTTCCGCTACTACCGATTGAGCCGACGATTGTACAAAGCCTCAAAACAGGAAGTTCGTGATTTTCTGTCTGCCTACGACGAGTCACTATTGGCTGATCGTTTGCGCACAGACTGGCTGAGCTTCCTCGGCCGCACCAAACAATGGACCGACTATCTGCACGATTACAGGCCGCAATCAAGAACGAAGCTCAAGTGCGTGCAACTGAGGGCCCGGATAGAAACGGGCGCGCTCGAGGGCGTCCTCGGCGATACGCGAGCATTATGGTTGGTGGGAAAATCGCAACCCGACGAGTGCGACCCCGCGTTCGAATACCTGAAGGCGAGCAAAATGATGGACGATCAGCTCGTATGGCAGAGAATTCGCCTGGCCCTGAATAACAACAAACGCGGGCTTGCCCGCTATCTGTCGCGAATGTTGCAGAACTCTGACCTTCGCGAAGCTGCCGACCACTGGCTCGCCGTACACGCCGATCCCTTTTCCGGACTCAAAAAGCCATTTTTCTCGCAAGATGATCTGTTAGTCCGTGAAATCGTGGCACATGCGATTGCCAGGATCGCGCGTAGAAACGTCGATAGAGCCGTGGCCGCCTGGAAGAAATATGCTTTGCGCTATCAATTCGACGCGCACGAACGCGGCCGGGTGCGGCGAAGCCTGGGCGTCGCAGCGGCAAGCCGCAATCACGACGAGCGCATTGCTCTGCTCGATCAGATCCCGGCTGCCTCCGTAGACGACATCGTCGAAAAATACCGCATCCGCGCGGCGATCAAGGAAAACGCCTGGGAGGAACTCGTGCGCTGGACCGATAACGCGCCGGTGGGCGAAACGGACAGTCTGCGCTGGCGGTACTGGCGCGCACGCGCGCTGGAAAACCTTAACCGTCGGGAACAGGCCGAGAGCATCTTCCGAGAATTGGCCAAGCACCGCGATTACTATGGTTTCCTGAGCGCCGATCGGGTGAACCTCGATTATCAGATGAATCATCACCCGATCGTCGCGGACGAGGTCGAAATCGCCGAAATGATGGGCCGGCCCGGTATTCTGCGTGCCCGCGAGCTATTTCGTCTCAAAATGTACTTCAAAGCGCGGGGCGAGTGGCAACACGAGGTCGGACAACTGTCGGCGCGCCAGCTGGAGGTTGCTGCCTATATCGTCAACACCTGGGGTTGGTACGACCGTGCCATTCTCGCATTAGGCAAGGCACGATCTTATGACGACTTAGAGATCCGTTTCCCGGTGCGATACGAGCAGCTAGTACGGCGTTATGCGGCCAAACGCGGCCTGGATGCGTCGGTGCTATATAGTATCATCCGTACCGAAAGCGCGTTCATGGAGGATGCCAGATCCCCGGCTGGCGCCCTAGGATTGATGCAAATCATGCCGGCAACGGGTCGGGAAACGGCCCGCCGTATCGGCGCCAAACTGGCGAGCGCTCGGGACCTGCTGGACCCAGGCAAAAACGTCACGATCGGAAGCGCCTACTTGAAGGAAATGCTGGGCCGTTTCGGTGACAGCTTTTCTATGGCGGCGGCGGCTTACAATGCCGGCCCGCATCGGGTACGGTCCTGGCGGCCGAAAAGCGGCTGCGTGCCTGCCGACATTTGGATCGATACAATACCGTTCACTGAAACACGGCGGTATGTTCGCCGCGCTTCGTTTTACGCGACCGTGTATCAATGGCGACTGGAAGAGAGAATCGAGCCTCTTGCAAACCGCCTCACGAGCGTGGCGGCCCGAGGTGCGAAGCAACAGTGTTGATCGTATGCGTATTGAATCGATAGGAATACTTGGCGGCACCGGCTTTGTTGGTTCCCACCTCGCCAATGAACTGATAGACATCGGATCGCGCGTTCGGATCTTCACCCGGTCCCGGGAACGCGCTCGTCACCTCTGGCTTCTGCCCAATACCGAGATCATCGAGACCGACGTCTATAACGCAACCAATGTCGCGAAACAGATCGCGGGGTGTGATGCCGTTATCAACCTGGCCGGGATCCTTAATGAAAAAGGAGATAACGGCGCCGGGTTTCGGCGGGTCCATACCGAATTGACGAGGACGATTGTCAAAGCGTGCGTTGAAACCGGCGTAAAACGCTACCTTCACATGAGCGCGTTGAACGCTGACCCGTTCGGTGCGAGTTACTATCTACGGACCAAGGGCGAGGCCGAGAACGCCGCGATGGCTGCTCATGACGAGGGGCTACCGACAACAGTGTTCAGGCCGTCCGTCATCTTCGGGCCCGATGACGATTTTCTTAACCGCTTTGCCCGTTTATTACGGATTTCGCCGCCTTTTTTTCCACTTGCTTGCGCCGACGCGCGGTTCCAACCTGTCTTCGTCGGAGATGTCACCAGGGCATTTGTCGGTGCGCTGACCGATCGTTCGACATTCGGAAAACGCTTTGACCTAGGCGGGCCACAGGTGCAGACGTTACTCGAAATAGTCCGGTATGTAGCAAAGTTGACCGACAGCAAAAGGATCATCATCCCATTGGGCCCGGCAATGTCGAAGTTGCAAGCGAACGTATTGGAATACGTTCCCGGGAAACCATTCTCGCGAGACAACCTGCGTTCAGTGAGCGAAGACAGCGTCTGTCGCGGCGAAAATGGACTGACCCTGTTAGGGATCAAACCCACCGCCATCGGCGCGATCGTTCCAAGCTACCTCGGCGGGAGAGTCGAACGCATGCGTTATTACGAAATGCGCGCCACCGCCGGGCGTTCTCCATCGTGACGCGGACGGTTCATTCGGCGCCGATGCCGATAACGGCTCATGCAAGTTTATAAGGTCGGTGGCTGCGTTCGAGATCGCCTGCTTGGGCATGAAGTCAAAGACCGCGATTGGGTGGTCGTAGGATCGAGCCCGGCCGAAATGGAGCGACTCGGGTTTCGTCGAGTCGGAAGGGATTTTCCTGTCTACCTGCATCCGGATACCCATGAGGAATACGCACTCGCCAGGAAAGAGCGTAAAACGGGACCGGGATACCGTGGGTTCAGTGTAGATTCTTCCGAGAACGTTACACTCGAAGAAGATCTGTCGCGTCGCGACCTCACGATCAATGCGATTGCCGAGGCCGAAGACGGCACGATCACCGATCCCTATAACGGGCTGAACGACCTGCGCGCTGGGGTTCTTCGCCATGTGAGCGCCGCATTTGTGGAGGATCCGCTGAGGGTATTGCGCGCCGCGCGGTTTGCCGCCCGATACGATTTTGAAATCGCCCAAGAGACGGTCGCTCTCATGCGGGAAATTTCGGCGGGCGACGAATTGTTGTCGTTGGCCTCGGAACGGGTGTGGGTCGAACTCGAACGAGCCCTTAGCGAAGCGCGTCCGGACCAGTTTATCCGTGCATTACGCGAGTGCGGCGCCTTAGTTGTTCTATTCCCAGAGATAGACCACCTATTCGGCATTCCGCAGCCGACAAAGTATCATCCGGAAATCGATACGGGGGAACACATCTGCCTCGCGTTGAGACAAGCCGCAGAGCGGCGCGCAAGCAGCACGGTCAGATTCGCGGTGCTTATCCACGATTTCGGCAAAGCGACGACCGATCCGGCGCTGCTGCCCGCGCACAAGGGGCACGAGGAGCGCGGGGTGAATCTCGCCGCCGATTTTTGCGATCGTTTCCGCGTCCCGAAAGCGCATCGCAGCTTAGGTTTGGCCGTAACGCGATACCATCTGCAGGTACACCGCGCCCAAGACCTCAGGCCCGCGAAGTTGCTACGGCTGCTGACGGATCTCGACGCATTCAGAAGGCCGCAGCGTTTCGAGGAGATCCTGATCGCGTGCGAAATCGACGCATGCGGACGGGGCGGCAAGACGGGAGCCCCCTACCCGGCTGCCGACTATTTGCGTAGAGCGCGCGAGATCGCCGCTACGATCGATTCGGGAAAACTGACGCGACAAGGCTTGGAAGGAGAGGAAATGCGCGCTGCGCTGGATCGATCACGCCTCGAAGCACTCAAAAGCGTCTAGAAGCGGTCTCAAAACTATCCACAACCGCGGAGAATTTCGAGACCACCCCTAAGGAACCTCTGATTGATTCGTGGAACGCCGCCTTGCGTTCAAAATCCGACTGTCCCAGAATGAATCAGAGGTTCCCTAAATAAACTGATAGCGGATAGCGTATTTATCGTCGACCTCCGACGGTTGCCCCAATACTATCTTGCCGGAACCGACGAGCGTCAGCGTGTCCCGCTTCAATAGTTGCGGTGTCTCATCGCGATCGGTATAGATCATCGTACCGTTGGTACTGTTATCGGTAACCGTACAGCGACCACGGCTAAATTGGGCGCTGAGGTGCTGGCGGGATGCGAGATCGTGGCGCACTATCAAATCGTTTTCGGTGCCGCGCCCGATTGAAATCACCGGCCGCTCCGAATCCATCGTTATGGTTTGTTTTCTGGTCGAAAACTTAACGCCCACGCACTTCTGCGAATCGCGTGTCGGAGCTTCACCGGAGTAAGCGGTCACGCTCTCGACATCCCAGATGATTTCATGGATCGCGACGTGTTCGATCGAAATGAAATTCCAGGTTTCGTCGTCGACGAAGCGAGACACCGCTTGGTAGATCCTGGGCAGAACATCGACCACCGCCCCGGTCCCCAACGTCTGTTCCGGCTTAGCGTTACTCGCCGCCCAATGCGCGATCTTCGCCGTTTCGCTCATCATATCGTCGTTGCGGCCCGAAACCGGTCCGTAGTGCATACCGATGCGCATTCGCGGACGGTTTTCGTCATCTTCAACGCCCACTTCGGCCATCTTCGCGTGGATTTCGCACGCTGCCGCCGCCGCGTCGCCGGGATCGGGAAACATCGTCATCACTTCGTCGCCAAGTTCAGCGACGATGTTGCCGTTGTGGTCGAGGGCAATTTGTTTCGCTACGGCTAAAGATCTCTCGACAATGCGCTTGGCCTCGGTGTCGCCGAGGGTCTCGTATAGCGCCGTGCTGCCGACTATATCGGCAAATAGAATGACCTGGTACTTCGGAGTATCGCTCATTCCGTAACCACGCAAGATAATCTTAAGTTATCCATCGTTATCACAGCTTAGGGATGTATCCGGACAAGTATAGTCAAAGCTTGAGCATTTGCAGTACGGCTTCGGTCGCGAATTTCAAACCGGTAGCCATTATGTCCTTTAAGTGGACGGTTAAGGGCGCTGCGCACCGGTAAGCAATGCCGCCTAGATCTTTCCGCCCCAAAGCTCGTCCAGTCGTTGATCACGCCCGCAACTGAAACGATAGAGCTCGTAACGCAGCGGATTCTTTTCATAATAGTCCTGATGGTAGTTCTCGGCCGGGTAAAATGTGCCGGCCGGAGAGAGTTCGGTGACGATCGGCGCCTTAAAAGGTTTGTTCTGTTCCAGCGACGGCTTCGACGCTTCCGCCAAACGCCTCTGCTCCTCACCGTGATAATAGATCCCCGTGCGATACTGGCTGCCTCGATCGCAGAACTGGCGATCCGGTGTAGTCGGATCGATGTTACGCCAGAACACCTGCAGGAGCATTTCATAAGAAACTCTGTCGGGATCGAAAAGGATCTGCACTGCCTCGGTATGGCCGGTGTTCCCGGCCGAGACTTGCTTGTAGTTGGGGTGTTCTTTGTGTCCACCGATATAGCCCGATGTCGTGGACACGACGCCATCCAATTTGTCAAAGGGTGGTTCCATACACCAGAAACATCCGCCGGCAAACGTCGCGACCGCTGTACCGGAGAGTTCGCCTTCGGCCCCGCCCCCTTCGTCGGCGTGAGTCCAATAGCCAAGGACGACAACCAAAAGAACCGCCGACGGTAAGATTCTCGTCAACGCATGCGTCATATTTCACGTCCCCGGTTAGCGTCGATTCCCGGCAAAGCGGTTCGATGCGTATAGTCAGCTGGAACGCGCGTGACGGTTCTGACCGACCGTAACGCGGCTTTCCTTTCCGCGAGAAAAGAATCGCCACACGGTCCAAGGTACGGCGCAGATACATCGTATCCGTCGGAAATCCGGGTGCATACCACAACCTCATCCGACCTCCCGGTCGCAGTTAAGTTGCAGAGCAACCAGTCGAATTGCAGGGGAGCCGTTCGTGCCCACGCATCGACTACATATAGATCACAACCAGAAGAACACCCAACCCAAACCGATAAAGCACAAACGGCAGCATCCCAATCCGATCGAGCAGCTTTAAGAACAATGCAATGCACGCAAAAGCGCTGACTCCGGCGCCCGCTACCACCGCAACGAGCCCTACCCAATCGATCACCAGTGGAAGCTGCAACAGATGCCAGGTCTCGTAAGCGGCAGCTAGAAATATCACGGGAATTGAAAGAAGAAATGAAAAACGCGCTGCCGCGGAGCGCGTCAAGCCCAACGCAAGTCCCGCACTGATGGTTATCCCTGAGCGCGACGTCCCTGGAATCAGCGCCAGACTCTGAGCGAAGCCGACAAAGGCAATGTCGGACCAACTCAACGTCGCGGTATCCCGAACGCGTCGACCCAGTACGTCGGCGAGCCAAAGCACCGCGCCGAACCCAATGGTGGCTCCCGCGATCACTAATGGGTGCCTCAACTGTTCGGCGATGAAATCATGGGTCAGCAGACCGATGACGCTGACCGGGATGGTCCCCCAAAGTACCGCCCAGGCAAGCCTGCTGTGCTCCGTTCCCGGTGCTCCCGAAACGTTTCGTACCCAGTGAATCAGCATGCGGCGAATATCGGCCCAAAAATAAGCGACAACCGCGATGAGCGTTCCGAAATGAGCGGCAACATCGTAGACGAGCCCCTGGTCGGCCCACCCCGTGAGATGGGGCAGCAAAATTAAGTGACCCGAACTCGAAATCGGCAGGAATTCCGTGATCCCCTGGAGCACGGCGATGGCAGCTAATTGCGGAAGCAACAAATTCGAATTCCAGAAAACTGACGGGCTCAGAGTCGATGACGGTCGTCGCGCAATTGAAATCCGCGCAACGCTTCATTGTAGCGCTTCCCGAGCGCCATGACTTTAAACCGCGTACCCATCTCCGTCGGCAGGGTAAGAACCTTCGTTTCATAAGCGACGCGCTGTCGGGCCGATTCGTCCAGTGTTGAGATGCTACCCTCTGCATCTTCGAGCAAGCCACAGCCGAAAAGAAAACTCGCCTGCTCGGCAAATCCGAGAACCTGCAGGCCATTACGGTCGGCGGCTTCTGCGACTCCGGTAAAGTCGACCGAGGCAGTGATATCTTGAATTCCGGGGAACCAGAACGGATCGTCGTGTTTACGATGCCGAAAATGGCACATCAGCGTACCGGAAGCCCTGCCCGGGTGGTAATACTCGCTACGCGGGAAACCATAATCGATGACGATCGCCACCGCGTGATCCATCATACGCGCCAGATCGGCTGTCCAGGGTTCGACGCCAACGTTGATTTCGGAAACATAGTGCACGTTGGATTCGACGATTTCATTGGGAACGAGATGATGGATCGTTTGCTCTAATGTCGGTCCGGCGGGCACGTCCAGCCATCCGAAACCAGTTTTTGCCGCCCGAACCCGCCTCTCGTACACGCACCCGCCGGCGATCTTGAATACCTTGACCGGGAGCGCATCGAGGATTTCGTTGGCGATGATCACACCGTTTAACGGCCTCTCGGGCGGATGACTGTTCCACTCGACCCGTTCCAAATGAGCGCCGGCGTGCTGTCGTATCGATTCGCGTTGCCGCTCACGAAGTTCGGGACTCAATTCTATAATGGAGTAACGCCCAGGCAACGGACCGCACTCTCCCAATTCGGTCAGGACGCTCGCCGCGAGAAGTCCGCTTCCTGCCCCGAACTCGACCACATCGCCGCCTGTCCTTGCCAGAATTTGGCGGCACTGCCGCGCGACGCAACGCCCGAACAATGGCGACAACTCAGGCGCGGTGACGAAATCCCCCTGTCCGCCGAATTTAACGGCACCGGCCAGGTAATACCCCAAACCCGGTTCGTACAGTGCCATACGCATGTAATCGTCGAACCCGATGTGCCCGCCCGCATCCCCGATGGCTACACGGATCCGTTCGCTCAGCTCGGCGGAAACGATCACCGCATCAGGGGAAGGCTCGGGTAGCTCTGTGGCATGCAACATGGTGAACCGGTCGGTGCTCGTGCTTCGATGAAATTCCGATAATGAATTATTGTACTAGCGCTCGGTCCAGGTGATAAATTAGGGCCTGTCCGGATCCAGCCGGGTCCGACGCGTTAAAGTACGGGGCCGCGGGCCGCTCGCTCCTTGTCGACCAGAAGGGAGCCGCTAATTTGACCGTTCCGATGGAGCGCCAGCATGGACAAGACTGCTCTGATTACGGGCGCGGCGCACCGCGTCGGCGCGCAGATAGCACGCAGCCTGCACGAAACTGGATATAGCATCGCGATCCATTACAACAACAGCCGCGCCCGGGCGGAGGAACTCGCTTCGTCGCTAAACGCCGTACGCGATAACTCAGCGATTACGGTTCGCTGCGATTTGACCGAACCCGAATTCGTCGACAGCTTGATCGACACGATGACCCGGAAATGGGGCCGACTGGATCTGCTGGTAAATAATGCGTCGATCTACCGGCGCTCCGATCCCGAAGTCACCGACGGCGCCGCGTGGGACACGATCGTCGCGACTAATCTGCGAGCGCCTTATCTGCTTAGCACGAAAGCGATTCCACTGCTGCGCGAAAATACCGGTTCAATCGTCAACTTGACTGATATCTACGCGCTCCGACCACAACCCGGCTATGCCGTTTACTGTGCGTCCAAAGCAGGGCTGATCGGATTGACCAAAGCGCTTGCTCTCGATTTAGCCCCCGATATAAGGGTCAACGGCGTTTCGCCGGGGCCTATCTTGTGGGCCGCACAGGACGGGCCTGGCCACCGCGAGGACGTCTTGCGCAAAACCCCGCTCAGACGCCTCGGCGAAACTACCGATATCGCGGCAGCGGTATGCTACCTCGCCGCCGCGCCCTATGTGACCGGACAGATCCTCGAGGTTGACGGCGGCCGCTCACTAACCATCTGACCCGTAGCCGGGAGCAGACATTTCCCGCCGGAATCTTTCGACAAAAGCGAGGCGTGGAGACGGAACCGGATCCGCCGTTTACGAATGCGGGGAAACGAGCGCTATTTGGCGTATTGCGAAAACTGTATCATCGGCGAGCCGAGATACCAGCGCTTCTCTTCTTCGTGGTACCACCAAAACTGATCGTCCCTCACCGATGAAGCGACCCCACTGTCTATATCGTAGAACTCGATATAGGCAGTTACTTTAGCGTCAGATTCCGTATCGGCGACAAGCTGATCAACGACGGTAAAGCTGCTTATTTTAAACCGTTCCATATCCTTGAAATCTGGCTGGGTATGCGATTCGTCGCGCGCCTTGATGTATCGCGCCGCCTGATCGTAATGCCCCCATCGCATCAATTTTCGATAGGTATTCACGACCGTATCCAGCTTAGTCATGCGTTCGCGATCTCGCAGATCTTTGACCGGATTGCACGCGCTAAGAGCAATCAATCCGAGAACCACCACCAGAGGTAATGACGACGCGAGGTTCACGGCCGAACTACATTTCCCGGGAGTCCGTCCGGAAAGGGGAACCCGCGCGGCGGGACCACAGTTTGAATCGGGTTTTTTCATTTATTGAGGCGCACCGGCATATTTGACTAAAAACAATCGGGCAATCCGACCAAATCGAGCTTTTCCCGGTCGAGTATCTATTCTCGGACAGCCTGCTCTTAGGCGCGCATAGTGACGCCAATTTGAAAGCGCATCAAGACGTTGGCGCAACGGAAAGGCGCTCAGCGGATGGAGTCGATCTGGTCGAACAAATGAGTGACTTCGCGAAGAACGGCCTCCTTGTCCGCGAAATGGTTCCATGACTCCCGGTACATGACGCCCGTTACTGGATGACGGGTGTCGGGCGCAATCTCCGCCAACGGCTTCAACACGAACGCATATTTCAAAATATCTTCCCGTGGGATAGAAATCTTTTGATCGCGCAAAACCCGCTCGTCGTAGGTAAGCAGGTCCAAATCGAGGCTTCTGGAAGAATATTTCGGCTCGTCGTGATTTCGCCCGTGCATGGACTCGATCGACTTCAATGCGTCGAAGATCGCGTAGACATCGTCATCGCTGTCGAAGCCGACGACGAGATTATAGAATTCGTCGCCGTCGAACCCGACCGCCGCGGTCGCGTAAATCGAAGAAATGATGAGGGTTCCGAAGCGCGCCTCGAGGGCGGCCAACCCGCTCGCAATATTGGGTTCCGGATCAATGTTGCTGCCGACGCCTACATAGATTCGGGCCATTGGATTCTAATCTCCATGCCCCCTTTCAATGACTACGCCAACGTCCCGGGCACCCCGCAAGGCGCCCTGTTTGTTGACCCGGATCCGGGTCCAGGGGATTCCGAATTCACCGATAACGATTTCCGCGATGCGCTCGGCGAGCGCCTCGACTAGAAAAAACTCACTTTCATCGGCAAGATTCATCAAGCGTTTGGCAACGGCTTTGTAGTCGACGGTATCCTCGATCGCATCACTGCGGCCCGCACGCGAAATGTCCGTTCCCATATCGAGATCGACAACGACCGTTTGTCGGATCTCTCGTTCCCAATCCCAAATCCCGATAACGGTTTCGAGGCGTAGACCATGCAGGTAGACGATATCCATGGGTAAGTACGGTTGCTCACTCGACGCTCGCGACGATATTAGCAGACATTGTGCGCAGGTCGGGGTTGATTGCCGAAATGGCTTCGTATCCAATACCACCATGTCGATCCTATGGCTTTTGGCTGGATATCTTTGCGGCTCGGTCTCATCGGCGATCGTGATCTGCCGACTACTTGGTCATGCCGATCCCAGAACCGTCGGTTCCGGTAATCCCGGGACCACTAACGTCTTGCGCCACTTCGGCAAGGTCGCAGCCGCCCTTACGCTCGTTGGGGATGTCGCTAAGGGCTTCATTCCGGTCACGGCGTGTACGCTCATGGGCTTCGATCAAGTAGTCGTGGCACTCACTGGCGTCGGTGCTTTGCTGGGACACCTCTATCCCATCTTCTTTGCGTTCAAAGGCGGTAAGGGCGTCGCGACCCTGATCGGGGTCCTGCTGGCCTTCGACCCCCGGCTGGGGATCGCTTTTATGGCGTGCTGGATTTCCGTCGCCGTGCTCACTCGATACTCTTCCCTATCGGCGTTAACGGCAACAGCCCTGTCACCGGCGGTAGGTTACCTGCTCGGCATTTCTGCGCCCGGCATCATCGCTATCGTGATCATGGGGATCTTCGTTTTTTGGCGCCATCACGCCAATATCCGGAAACTCATCAACGGAACCGAGGACAAAATCGGCGGCACCCGCTCGGCGGGCTAGCTCTCAGGGCGCTGCACAGAGTCGAGCGGCCACCTTGGGCGCACGGTATAGGCTAGCGGCTCGGACACCCCGGCGCTCAAACGGCGAAATCCCGCATAAGCAATCATCGCTCCGTTGTCGGTACAGAATTCGAATTTCGGATAATGAACGGCAACCCCGCGTTCGCCCGCCATGGCGGATAGCGCCTCACGCAGTTGCTGATTGGCGCTGACTCCGCCCGACACTACCAGCGTATTATGCGCCGTTTGATCGAGTGCGCGCCGGCACTTGATGACAAACGTATCGACGACCGCGTCGACAAAAGCGCGAGCGATATCGGCGGCCGCGTGCTCCTCTTCGCGATGCTCACGGGCTGTATTCATGGTAAAGGTCTTCAGCCCGCTGAAACTAAAATCAAGCCCTGGCCGATTCGTCATCGGTCGCGGAAAGTGGAAACGCCCGGGTCGACCTTCTTTTGCCAGGCGCTCCACGGCCGGACCGCCCGGGTATCCCAAGCCCAGCAGTTTTGCCGTCTTGTCGAAAGCTTCGCCGGCGGCGTCATCCAGCGATTCGCCAAGGATCCCGTAGTCGCCGAACGACCGGACGTCAACGAGCATTGTGTGGCCGCCGGAAACCAGCAACGCCAAAAAAGGCATCGACGGTGGGTTGTCATCTAACATGGGCGCCAGCAGGTGACCCTCCATATGGTGGATGCCGAGTGCCGGGACATCGAGCGCAAACGCCAGACTGCGAGCCACCGAGCTACCGACGAGCAACGCACCGACCAGCCCCGGGCCGGCCGTATAAGCGACCGCTTGGAGGTCGGCCATACTGACCGAGGCCTCGGCCAGTGTTTGCTTGATCAGCGGCACGGTCTTACGGACGTGATCACGCGATGCGAGCTCCGGCACGACGCCGCCGTAATCGGCGTGGATATCGACTTGGCTGTAGACGCGATGAGCGAGGATCCCGCGTTCGCCGTCGCATAGCGCGATCCCGGTTTCGTCGCAGGACGTTTCAATTCCGAGTACAAGCATCTCAGGCTGTGCGGCTCGTCGATGGTTTCGGATGGTTCGCGCGCGCCATACGCCCCCGCCTTGAGAATCGTGATTTCGGGACATCGCGACGCGAGACACACACCTCGGGAACGGCCGATACCGGCGCAGACCGCGAACGGTGCACCGGCGGACGGCTCGACCGAAACGCGTTCGAGCGCCCGCATTTGCCCATCAACCTGCCGATTTCGCCGACCGCCGAGACCATCTTCATGCAACAGTTCGAAAACACGCTCTTTCCATTCAGGCCCTAAACTATCGACTTTCGTAGCGATCGTCGATATTATTTAGGGTTCCCCCTCGATCAAATGTCTGAAATTAGGAACCGAACGAAAGCATGCCCTCCGTAAAAGTGAGAGACAACGAACCCTTCGACATTGCCATGCGCCGCTTCAAACGCGCCTGCGAAAAGGCAGGAGTCCTGGCTGAAGTACACCGTCGCGAGTATTACGAGAAGCCTACCCAGGTGCGAAAAAGAAAAGCTGCGGCAGCCGTCAAACGCTGGCAGAAAAAGGCTTCGCGGCAAATATCGCGGCGACCGCGCTTATACTAACGCCGTTCCGAGCCACTCACCTCCCGTGACGTGCGCAATTAAAGCTCGACTAGTGGACGCCGTCAAAGACGCGCTCAAAAAGGGCCGGAAACAGGAAGTCGGGGCGCTGCGCCTGATCCTTGCCGCAATTCAGCAGCATGAGGTCGATTCCCGCACGGAGGTCGACGACGCAACCACGCTGACAATACTGGGGAAACTCGCAAAACAACGCCGCGAGTCCATATCGCAATACGAAAAAGCCGGGCGTAACGACCTCGTCGCACAAGAAACATTCGAACTCGACTTACTCAGATCCTACCTCCCCGAGCCCCTTGACGATGCGGATATCGACAAAGCGATCGGCGAGGCGATCGCTACGGCGGCGGCTGAATCTCCCAGGGATATGGGGAAAGTCATGGGTTTGCTCAAGGCATCGCTGCAGGGGCGTGCGGACTTGGGTGTCGTGAGCGCCAGGGTCAAGACCCGACTCTCGGGTGGAGACGACGCCGCCTAGGAGCCTGTCGGACTTAGGGGTTCGGCCGGAAATTGCTCCTGCATAACCGTCACTTCCGCCATCCCTGGCGGTCGTAGCGAGGCGAGAGGGAAAGCGAGTCCATTTTTTCGCCATTTTGAGGCGCATAGTGGTGACAATGTAACGAAGAATGGCGGAAAAAGGGGTCGATTTCCCATCGCCGCAGTAGAATCGACCTAAGTCCGACGGGCTCCTAGCGCTGCAAATTGAGAGTTGCACCGGCAGCCGTATTGGCGGCACTATTCGCTGGAGATCTAATCGAAGGAACCTCCGAAGAAGTGAGCGAGCAGGCTCGAGGACAAGGCGCACACCGGGCGGCGACGGAGGCTATCCCGGTAGGTAGGCGAGGTAGCGGACACCGCGCAACCGATGATTCGGTGGTTCCCTAGAACCTATCGTGGCCGGTCGGATCCCGCAAACCTTCATCGACGACCTGCTCAACCGGGTCGATATCGTCGATATCGTCGACAACGAAGTCCCTTTGAAGAAAAGTGGGCGCGACTATCAGGCCCTGTGCCCTTTTCACAACGAAAAGTCTCCCTCTTTCACAGTGAGCCAGGAAAAGCAGTTCTACCACTGTTTCGGGTGCGGCGCCCACGGATCGGTGTTGGGGTTCCTGATGGACCACCGCGGCCTCAGCTTCGTCGAAGCCGTCGAAGAAGCGGCGCGCAGCGTCGGCCTCGAAGTCCCAAGCGACGGCGCACCGGCCGTCCCGAAAGCGGATCATTCTCCCCTGTATGAGACCCTTGTACAGGCGCAGCAATTTTTCGTGCGGCAGCTGAAAAAGCACCCGGACCGCGACCGCGCAGTGAACTATCTGAAATCCCGGGGCGTCAGCGGCGAGATCGCGAAACGTTTCGGTATCGGCTTCGCGCCCGATTCGTGGGACGCACTGATGAAAGCCCACGGCGCCGACGATCGGGCGCTACAAAACTTGCACAAGGCCGGCCTTGTGATCGCGAAGGATACCGACAAACACTATGACCGTTTTCGAGACCGGGTCACGTTCCCGATTTACGATCGGCGCGGACGGGTAGTGGCATTCGGCGGCCGCATCATCGACAAGGGCGAGCCGAAGTACCTCAATTCACCGGAAACGGCCGTTTTCCGTAAACGCCGAGAGCTATACGGGCTGTATCAGGTCAGGCAATTCGACTCGAAGGTCGAGCGGATCGTCGTCGTTGAAGGTTACATGGACGTCGTCGCCTTAGCCCAATACGGCGTGAACAACAGCGTCGCGACGCTGGGAACCGCGACGACCAGTGAACAGCTGGAAATGCTCTTCAAGACCGCGCCACAAGTGACCTTCTGCTTCGATGGCGACCCCGCCGGCCGACGGGCCGCATGGCGCGCGTTGGAGACGACATTGCCGCTGATCCGCGACGGCAGGCAGGCCGGTTTCCTGTTCATTCCGGAAGGCCACGACCCGGACAGCTTAGTCCGGGAAACCGGCCCCGAGTTTTTTTCGAAAACGGAAGCCATCAAACCGCTATCGGAATTTCTACTCGACGAAATTGCCGCCAAAACGAATCTGGGATCCATCGACGGCCGCGCACGCTTCGTCGACCTGGCCAAGCCGCTGGTAACAAAAATCCCGCCGGGGTCGTTCCGTCAGTTGCTAATTCAGAAGATTGCCGAAATCACTTTGCTCGATCCCGCGGTATTGTCGGATTCCTACAACGGCAAACGGCGATCCCCCGCTCCGCCTCGACGGCCGCGACGGCGGGGACGGCCTTCGACGCTGAACCGAGCCCTAAAACGCCTTTTGTTCGACCCTAAACTCGCTGCTTACGTTCTCGACACCCAGTCGATCGCCGCGCTTCCAGAGGAAAACGCGACCTTATTAGCCGATATTGTGGAATTCAGCCAAGCGCACCCTGAGATCACGACCGGAGGGTTGGTGGAGCGCTATCGAGGCACAGACCACGAAGCGTTCGTGTCGGAACAACTCGAGAGCCCGCCGGAACTCGATAAGGAAGCCGAGTCGGTGGAATTCCGGCTAGCGATAGACTCCTTACTCCAAAAGGCCAGCCGCCCGAGCGCCTTGGCCCGCGCGGAAGCCGAAATGCGGCGGCGGGCCGAAGACGCCTGACAGGGAGCCGTAATCGCACAAAAGCGTAGGCGAGATTGGCGTTTTTGGTCTATAATGGTGAGCTGCTTTTCGGTGAAATCCGCCTGGCGTTTGAGCAACTTTAGACTAGACTTTGATTGGTTGCCGTAAGCCATTGACGACGAATAAACCCCCTTATCAGAAAAAATACTTGTATTAGCTATGGAAACCCTTGACGAAATTGATAAAAACGACGGCCAATCGCAGCTTAAGGTCCTTATCGCGAAGGGTAAGGAACAAGGATTTCTAACCTACCACGAGGTCAACGACCACCTACCCGATGACATCGTCGATCCTGAACAGATCGAAGATATCATCAATATGATCAACGATATGGGGATCAAGGTGCACGAAACCGCACCTGATCTGGATGGTATTCTGCTGAACGACAACGACGTCGACGACGAAGCCGCCGAAGAAGCCGCGGCGGCGCTCGCAGCGGTCGAAAACGAGTTCGGGCGGACGACGGATCCGGTGCGCATGTATATGCGCGAAATGGGGACGGTAGACCTTCTAACGCGCGAAGGCGAAATCAAGATCGCGAAGAGAATCGAGGATGGGTTGAGCCAGGTTCTGCGAGCGTTGGCCGACTTTCCCGCGGTTTCCGAAACGTTTCTGGCCAAATACGAACGCGTGGCCAAAGAAGAGATCAAAATCACCGATCTGATCAGTGGCTTCGTTGACATCTACGCTGAAGCCAACCCGGCGCCGAGGATGAACGACGCATCAACGGACCGCAACGGTTCGAGCGATGATTCCGACGATGACGATGATGCCGCGCCAAACCAACTGGATCCTGAAGAAGTACAACAGCGATTCGGCGAATACAAGAAGCATTATCGGAAGATCGTGAACGCGACGAAACGTAATGGCCGAGCGCACAAACGGACCGTCGAACTCCGGGCCGAACTGCAGGAGAAATTTCTTGAATTCAAACTGGTACCGAAACTGACCGAACTCCTCACTAATCGGGTTCGGGTCGCGGTCGAAGAGATCCGCTACCAGGAAAAGTCGATCCTCGATATCTGCGTGAAAGAATGCAAAATGCCGCGTAAGGATTTCCTCAAGGCATTCGTCGACTCAGAGACCGACTCCAAATGGTTACGGTCCGTGGTGAGACAGAAAAAACCCTATGCAGCAGTGGTAAAAGCGCGGCAAAGCGAAATCCAGGCGATACAAGAACGTTTCGGGCAAATTGCGGAGCAAACGGCTGTCAGCATTGGAGAAATCAAGGAAATCAACCGCCGCATGTCTATCGGTGAGGCCAAAGCGCGGCGCGCGAAGAAAGAAATGGTCGAGGCGAATTTGCGTCTGGTGATCTCAATAGCGAAGAAATATACCAATCGTGGACTATTGTTCCTCGATCTGATCCAGGAAGGGAACATTGGTTTAATGAAGGCCGTAGACAAGTTCGAGTATCGCCGCGGCTACAAGTTTTCGACCTACGCGACCTGGTGGATCCGGCAGGCGATCACGCGGTCGATCGCGGACCAGGCGCGGACCATCCGTATCCCGGTACACATGATAGAGACGATCAATAAACTCAACCGGATATCGCGCCAAATCCTGCAGGAGAAAGGACGCGAGCCCACGCCGGAAGAGTTGGCGGAGCGTATGGAAATGCCGGAGGACAAGATCCGCAAAGTGCTTAAGATCGCCAAAGAACCGATATCGATGGAGACGCCGATTGGCGACGATGAAGACTCGCATTTGGGCGATTTCATCGAGGACACGAACATCCAGATGCCCGTCGATTCAGCGACCTTCGAGGGTTTGTGCCGAAGCACCGGCGAAGTGCTCGAAGGCCTGACGGCGCGCGAAGCAAAGGTCCTGCGGATGCGTTTCGGTATCGATATGAATACGGATCACACGCTCGAAGAAGTCGGCAAGCAATTTGACGTCACGCGTGAGCGGATCCGCCAGATAGAGGCAAAGGCGTTGCGCAAGCTGCGCCATCCCTCCCGCTCCGAGAGACTGCGCACCTTCCTAGACTAGTCGGCAAGCGAGGTGGAACAGCGCTTTCGATGGCGTCGCTACCGAAGTCCCGCCGGGCGTTGCTGCTTGTTTTAGTCTGATAACCCTATAAGGGCCTGTAGCTCAGTTGGTTAGAGCAGGGGACTCATAATCCCTTGGTCGTAGGT
>CAZFZX010000069.1:0-20451 GCA_964523765.1 uncultured Enterobacteriaceae bacterium | reverse complement strand
TAGGCGCAGATGAGCTATCGGCGTCAACAGTCGGGAACGGGCCTTCGCGGTTCGTCAGACAACGCCAGAGAGCGCTGACTCGTACACGCGGACCAAGAATCGAAACGCGGAGATGTCGCCCGGGCCGACCATGGACACGTCGACTTCCACGACCGGCGAGTGGCGCGTATATTACCTCCGAGTGCATGTTTCGGGAGAGGGGATTGACTCGAAAGGACGTTGACGCCAGTTACGTCGGAAGCGCCGTGCGTACGCTTGCGGGCGATGCTTGCGTTGCGGGCCGCGCCAAATATGCCGATGACTTCTCTTTCCCAGGGCAGTTGCACGTTCATTTTGTCCGTAGCGCTTACGCGGCGGCAACGATCAAAGGTATCGATCTGGATGCCGCCCGGAAAGTTGCGGGCGTGGTCCTGGCGATGGAGGGCCGGGAAGCCGCCGAGTATCTCGATCCGATCCCACATTACATCGATCCGGCCGTGTTCGGCGGGAAATCCGCGGTGGTCCGTTGTCTCGCGCTCGACCGTGTCTGGTATTACGGTCAGCCCGTCGCGGTGGTTGTTGCGGAAGACAAAGAGACCGCACGCTACGCCGCCTCGCGCGTAACGGTCGAGTATGAACCCACCACACCCGTGGTCGATACCGGGGAAGCGATGCGTGCCGACGCACCGCGTGTCGTCGCCGAGTGGGACGATAACGTATTGATGGCGGTACCTTTCGTCGACGGGAATGTAGACGAAGCTTTCCGAACGGCGGACCGGGTGGTAAAGACCAGCGTGCGCATCCACCGGTTTTCGGCGCAACCGATCGAAACGCGGGTATACAACGCTGCTTGGGATCACGGAACGCACGGCATTACTTTGTATGCGACGGCGCAGAACCCACATCCTCTCCGGCACGTGCTCTCAAAATGTCTGCGGATGCCCGAAAACAAGATCCGGATCATCGCGCCAGTGATGGGCGGGGGGTTCGGTCTCAAGATGCATGGGCACCCCGAGGAAGCGCTGGTGTGTCTGCTCGCGCAGCAGACTCGGCGACCCGTCAAATGGGTCGAGAACCGCGAGGAGTGCCTGCTCATCGGCGCGCGCGAGCAAGTTCACGAGGTCGAACTCGCGGTAAACGCGGACGGAAAAATTCTTGGTCTGCGCGACCATTTCGTGGCTAATGTCGGAGCGCCTTCGGCCTGCCCGGGCTGGGGGATGGCGTTCCTCACAGGGCTGACGATGCCGGGGCCTTATAGCGTGCGCGATATTGACGTATCGATGTCGGTGGTGGTCACGAATAAGCCGCCGTGGAATGCCTCGCGCGGGTATGGCAAAGAGGCGACGGCACTGGCTTTGGAACTCGCCATCGACAATGCCGCGCGCCAGCTGGGTATCGATCCGGTGGAGATGCGCTGTAAGAATTTTGTTCCTCCAGACGCCTTTCCGTACAACAGTCCGACCGGCCTTGTCTATGACTCGGGCGATTACGAGGGGGCCACCCGCAAAGTCCTCGATGCAATCGGCTACGACCATTGGCGTCGCCAGCAGGTGAGCGCGCGCGAAGAAGGCCGCTATCTCGGTGTCGGGGTTGCCTACGAATTGACGCCCGAGGGGGGAGCGCTGCCGGGCACTATGGTCGCGGGTTATGATTCGAGTTCCGTGCGGGTCGACCCGGGGGGGTCGGTAACGGTGCTCACCGGCGTCACGAACCCCGGCAGCGGCAACCCGACCGGGATCGCCCAGATCGTCGCCGACGAACTCGGTGTCGACATCGATACCGTCGAGGTCGTCCAGGGTGACACGAAGTCCTGCCCCTACGGATTCGGCAACTACAGCGGCCGCAGCATGATCGTCGGCGGCGGCTCGGCCGCACTCGCGGCGCGCGAGGTGCGTGAGAAGATCGTGACGATCGCGGCGGCACTGCTCGGGGTCGAGGCCGATACGATTTCGATCGACCGCGGCACGGTGACTTCGGACGCCGCGGCGTCGCGAAGTCTCGGCTTTGGTGAGGTCTGCTACGCAGCTTACACGCGCGCCTACGACCTCGGCCTTGCGATCGAACCACCGCTGGAGGCGACCCGTACCTTCCGGCCCGGTCTCATCCGCCATGTGCCCGACGAGGCCGGGCGCATCAACCCGTATCCGAGCTATTCTAACGCGGCCTATGCTACGGTCTGCGAAGTGGACGTGGAGACCGGCAAGGTCACCGTCTTACGCTTCGCCGCGGCGCACGATTGCGGCAAGGTGATCAATCCCGTGCTCGTCGAAGGCCAGGCCTGCGGGGCCATTGCCTTTGGGATCGGTGGTGTGCTCAACGAAGAACTGCGGTTCGACGAGAACGGCCGGCAGTTGACCAAAGGCTTCACGCAGTACGTGATGCCGAGAGCGGCCGATGTCCCGGACATCTCGATGGTCCATCACGACACCCCCAATCCCGAGACGTTCATGGGATTGAAAGGCGCGGGCGAAGCCGGCGTCGGCGGATCTGCCGCTGCCGTCGTCAATGCGGTGAACGATGCGCTGGCCCCGTTGGGCGTCACGATACACACCTTACCGCTTACACCCGACCGGATCTGGACCGCGATCCGGGAGGCAGGGCAGGCCGAGGTAGATCGACAAAGCGATGTGACATGAGCCGACGGATCCTCTATGCGCGTCCACGCGACCTCGACGAGGCGTCTCAATTGGTCGGTGCCCTCGATACCGGGACGATGCTGGTAGCGGGTGGGCAGGAGTTGATGCCGCATATAAATTACGGGCGATTGGCGCCGAGCGTGCTCGTCGACATCAGCGGGATCGGTGAGCTGGCGGGTATCAGTATCGACGCCGACGAAGTATCGATAGGCGCTCTGACTGTACACGCCGACCTGAACAGTGATCGGACCGTACGTCGGCGGCTGCCGCTCCTCGCCGAGGCGGCCGCACAGGTCGGTGGCGGTCGGCAGGTTCGGAATCGGGGCACGATCGGCGGCAACATCGTCGCAATGCATCCGCTCTACGACATCGTACCAACGTTACTAGCATTGGATGCTTTCGTAGAGACGTGCGACGCCGACGGTGTGCGCCGGATCCGACTCGCCGAGTTGATCCAAACGCCGGGACACGGCCTCGGTGCCACCGCTATCCTGTCCCGCGTTATCGTCGCTCCGCAGTCCGAGTCCGGCGGATGGGCTTATGAAAAACTGAAGATCAGCGACGGCGCTTACGGTACTGCCAATGCGGCGGCGTTGGTTACGCTCGATAACAGTGAACGGATCAACGCGATCAAAGTAGTGATCGGCGCCGTCGCGGAGTTGCCCCTCGACGCGTCGAACCTCGTGCAGGCGTCGATCGGAGAAGCCTGGAACGAGCGCACGGCCGAGTTTGTCGAGAGGACGTGTGCTGAAGCCGTGACCGAGCCGTTGTCAGACGAACAGGGTGAGGCAGCATATCGGCGGGCAATGGCGGGGGTAGTTGCCCGCCGCGCGGTTGCCGCGGCACAGCGACGGGCAAGGGCCTGAACGGAGAGCGAGCATGACCATCGACTTGGACGAAATCCTGGAAGACACCGTGTTGCTGCAATGCCGGGTCAACGGGCGGCGCACCGAAGCCGAGATCCTGCCGGCCACTTCACTGCTGGACTTTCTACGCAATGAACAACGGATGACCGGGACCCACATGGGCTGTATGAGCGGTCACTGCGGCGCATGTACGGTGCTGATCGAGGGACGCACGGCAAAGGCCTGCGTCACCCTCGCCGCATCGGTGCAACGCAAGGACATCGTGACCATCGAAGGCGTCGGCGGATCCGATGGCGCTTTGAGTCCGGTGCAGCAGGCCTTTTGGGATGAAACGGGTTTTCAATGCGGGTATTGCGCGCCCGGTATGGTGCTGACGGTAGTCGAAATGCTGAACGAAAACTCGGCACCGACCGATGCGGAGATCCGCCGAGCTATTGCCGGTAACCTCTGTCGCTGTACCGGTTATCAGAGCGTCGTGCGGGCGGCACGCGCGGCAGCGGCCGTTAAGCGCGAACTTGGCGACGGTTAAAACGATCCCGTGACGGGAGGGAGGTAGGTCGGCGATGAACGAACTGGAAACGCGGGTCAGCGAATTGGAATCCAAGGTTCGGGCACTCGAAGCGGGTAATCAGATCCGGCACCTCATGTCGCAATACGCCCGCGGCGTGGATGAGCGGCGGCCGGACATTTTGCGTGAGATTTTCGCTGCCGATGCCCGCTTCGTCGTGCCCGCCTGGGAGATCGAACTGGAGGGGCTCGATCAACTAATGGATTTCTTCGAACGCTACTGGTCTAGCTTCGACAATCCGCGCCGGTACTACGCCAACGAAGACATCACGGTCGCCGGCGACAGCGCGACCGCATTCATGTACTGGCACGTCACCCAGGAACAGGGCGACGATTCGGTCCTCGGCTGGGGGACCTATGATTGGCGGTTCCGGTGTGCGGACGGGCGCTGGTTGATCGAGTCCGAAATCGTTCATGTTCGCGTCATGACGACGCTCGAACAGGGTTGGTCCGAGAAGCGACAGCAAATGAGGCTCTAGATCTGCGAAGGCGCTTCAAATGCTCGTCGCGACGCGCCCCCCGCGAACGCACCCAACTCACACGGCATTCCCACGGCGGTACGATACAGGTGATAATAGCCGGATAATATCAGGAATAAGCTAGGGAGGATAGGGTGGCTCAATCTCAAATGGTGAAGGGTAAAGTGGCGCTGGTTACCGGCGCCGGGCGCGGGATCGGCAAGGAGATCGCACTGCTGATGGCCAAACAGGGTGCCAGTGTCGTGGTCAATGATCTGGGCGGTAGCGTCGACGGCAGCGGCGCGGATACGGGGCCGGCGACAGAAGTGGTAGACGAGATCATCGCCGACGGCGGTAAAGCCGTTGCCAACACGGGATCCGTAGCCGAACGCAAGGACGCCGAGGAGATGATCCGCACGGCGATCGACGCTTTTGGGAAGATCGACATCGTCGTCAACAACGCCGGGATACTGCGCGACACCATTTTCCATAAAATGAGCGAACCGGACTGGGATTCGGTGATTTCAGTGCACCTCAAAGGGGCATTCAATGTCAGTCGTTCGGCCGCGACGTATTTCCGCGAGCAATCGAGTGGCGCCTACGTGCACTTCACCTCTACCTCCGGGCTGATCGGCAATTTCGGGCAAGCCAATTACATGGCCGCCAAGCTTGGGATCGTCGGTTTGTCGAAGGGGATTGCGCTGGATATGCAGCGCTT
Source organism: uncultured Enterobacteriaceae bacterium (assembly GCA_964523765.1). Classification (GTDB taxonomy): domain Bacteria; phylum Pseudomonadota; class Gammaproteobacteria; genus UBA11873. Next base: position 15,227 of record CAZFZX010000069.1, on the reverse strand, counting down.
CAACGTGCGCTCTAACTGTATCTCACCGTTTGCGTGGAGTCGCATGATCGGGACGATTCCCGACGACACACCGGAGCAGCAAGCGCGTCTCGAGAAGATTAAGCAGATGAAACCGGAACATCAGGCTCCGCTCGCCGTGTTTCTTGCGAGCGATGCGGCCGACGGCGTCAGCGGTCAAATCTTCGGTGTGCGCATGAATGAGATTTTCCTCTTTGGTCAACATCGGCCGATCCGCTCGGTCCATCGCAGCGAGGGCTGGACACCCGAAACGATCGCAGATCACATGGTACCGGCGCTGCAGACGAGTTTCCTTCCGCTCGCTCGTTCCGCCGATATTTTCAGCTGGGATCCTATCTGACCAGCCTGGTTAAACCGGTGCTACCCGAGATGTTCAAACGGCGATACCCGGTGGATCGTTAGGCTCCATGCCGGAACGAAACGCCTTCTCGGGTCGCAACGTCTTGATCTCGGGCGGCACGCGCGGTATTGGCTTTGCCGCCGCACAACGCTTTGCTGCAGGTGGGGCCCACGTTGTGCTCAACTACCGGCGGGACGATGAAGCGGCTGCTAAAGCAGTCGAGCAGATCATAGCCGGCGGTGGCAGCGCTCGCGCGTCACGGGCGGATATCGCGGACCCGGCTGCGCTCGATGAACTGTTCGATGCGATACACGAAACCGAGGGGCGGCTCGACATCGTCGTCGTAAATGCTGCGGCAACGGCGTTCAAGCCGTTGCTCGAAACTAAGGCTCACAATATAGAGAAAACCTTCGGCATCACGGTCGGCGGTTTCTTGAAGTTGATCCAAGATGCCGTACCGTTGATGCCGGACGAGGCGAGTATCGTCGCCGTATCGGGCTTCGATGCCATTCGCGTGCTCGACAATCACGGGAATCTGGGCGCCGCCAAAGCGGCCATGGAGGCGCTGGTGCGCTATCTCGCGGTGGAACTCGCCCCGCGTGCGATCCGGGTCAACGGCGTTAGTCCCGGTTTTATCGAGACCGATTCGGCGCGCTATTACGCCGGCGACGAATTCGACACCGTGGTGCGGGGGCGATGGGAGGCGCTGACGCCGCTCAAACGCCTGGGTCGTGCGGAGGAGGTTGCCGCAGTGATCGCGTTTCTCGCCTCCGAGGACGCTTCGTTCGTCACCGGGCAGACCGTGGTCGTTGACGGTGGCGTTACGCTCCGCTGAACGAGCGTTCCTGATCGACGGTTGCAAGCGCCACCGCTAGCACTTAGGATGCCGGCCTCGCCGGTCCCGAAATCTGACGAATCGTCGGTGCTCTCTGAGATCTCAATCTGACTTGATCCATCTCAATGATGGTCGGGCGGGCGATCTCGATAATAACCGGCTGTTTTCGGAGACAATTCAGTTATGAGATTTCGCCTCGCTCGTTGGATTATGCGATACCGCGGTGCCGTCGCCGCCGGCTTCCTGGCTATTACGGCGGCATTTGCGGTCGGTATTCCGCATGTAGAAATCCGCACCATCTTCAACGATCTCTTGCCCAGGGACGATCCGTTCGTACAGGTCTTTTTCGATCACCGTAATTTCGGCAACCCGCTGACGATGTCGATCATGGTCAAGCGCAAGGAAGGCGATATCTACAACCCGGAGACACTGGCAAAGGTCTACAAGCTAACCCGCGATATCGACCTCACGCCAGGTATTGATCACGATCAGCTGATTTCAATATCGACAGAGAAACTGCGCTATTCCCGGGCGACGCCGTTTGGTATCGACGCGCAGGCTTTGATGGGCGACCAAGCGCCAGTTACACCGGAAGAGATGGAGGAATTCCGCCGGCGCGTCGATCTATCGCCCAGCGCACAGACTTTCTACATTTCGTGGGATGAAACGGCGACCATCATTAATGCATCGTTTCAGGACTCGATCGATTACGGCGTTGCGTTTGCCTATGTGCAAGACCTGGTGGAGAAGGCGAGGGACGATCAACATGACGTTTATCTCGCCGGCCAACCGGCTTTGACCGGCTGGGTCTATAAGCTCCAGAAACAGACCTACAAAATCTTCGCGGTCACCGTCGGCGCATTGATATTGGCGCTCCTGTTCTACATGCGCAACGTTGCCGGCGTGGTGACGCCAATCGTATGTGCCTTGGTCGCCGGTCTGTGGGGGTTTGGGTTCATCGGCTGGCTGGAACGGCCCATCGAGCCGTTATTGATGATCGTGCCCCTGCTACTGGTGGCGCGATCATTTTCGCACTGCGTTCAATATACGGAACGCTACTACGAGGTGTATCTGCACCTAAAAGATCGCCGGCGTGCCGCCGAAGTAACGATGGGGATCATGATGGCGCCGTCGATTCTGGGCATTTTGACCGACGTATTCGGTATTATTTTCATCGCCGTTGCGCCGATCAAGACTATGGTAAACCACGCGATTTTCTGCGGCTTCTGGGCTTTGTGGATCATCCCGACCGGAGTCTTTCTGTGTTCCATCGTCTTGTCCTACCTGCCTGCCCCGAAAAATATTGAGAAAATCGTTGGCGGTCGAGAAAAGGAATCCGGGATCCATCTTATGCAAGAGCGTTTGCTGATCGGCATTGCCCGGATCACCGTCGGCAAACGAGCGAGAATAAGCGCCTTAGCCATTGCTATCATCGGCGCGTCGGGAATTTATTTGAATTCGCAGATCAAGATCGGTAATCCGGTCGAGGGCAGTAATCTTCTCTGGCACGATTCCGAATTCAATACGGCCGTGCGCGCTATCAACGCGCACTTCCCCGGTATGAATACACTGGAAATCGTGTTGGAAACAAAGGATCCCAGCATTACCAACCCGGTTGGCCGGACGCCGGAGGTGGTGGCGGTCGCGGCCGAACTGCAGCGGCGGCTGGAATCCGATCCCGAGCTACCGCCCCGTGCAACACTGACGTTCGCCGATTACATGGGCGAAACCTATCGTCTGCTTTCGGGCGGCAACCCGAAATGGGCGCCGCTGGATCGGACCCCCGAAGCCATCGGCGCGGCCGGTTTCGCGGCCTTAATGGGCAGCAGCCCGATCAATTTTTCGCATGTCATCGACTTCGGCGTGGACAATTCGACGGTTTCGCTTTGGTATAAAGACAACAAGCAGGAAACGGTCGATGCCGCGCTGGCCAGCGCGAAGCGGGCAGTCGACGCCGTGGGCGTCGATCACGAAAGATTCCGAGTGCGCCTGGGAACCGGCGTCATCGCTCTGCAACAGGCGATGAACAGTGTCGTCGAACGCTATCATTGGTTCATTCTCGGGTTGTTGAATTGTGCGGTAATGATCATATCGGCCTATGCCTATAAATCAATCGTAGCCGCGTTGGTTCTGATGATACCGGTAAACCTGTCGAACTTTTTGCTCGGGGCGTCCATGCACGTGCTCGGGATCGGCATGGATATCAACGCCGTGATCGTCGCCGTTATGGGCGTCGGTATCGGCATCGATTACGGTATCTATCTCCTGTCGCGAATGTGCGAAGAATTCAACGCGCAAAATCACGATCTCAAAAAGGCGATCAGTGCGGCACTCACAACGACCGGCAAGGCCATCATGTTCACGGCTACCGTTATGCTGATCGGGATCCTGCCCTGGTACTTTCTGTCGGATCTCAAATTCATGGCCGACATGGGAGTACTGTTGGTCGCGATCATGCTGATCAACATGGTGCTCTCGCTTGTCGCGTTGCCGACGCTGGTCTGGTTCGTCAAACCGAAGTTTCTGGCGCGCGAAGATCTGATCGTCGGTGAGAGCGTCGATATCTCCAAGTTTGCGGTTCCATCGGCCGCCACTGAATAAAGTAAGGGCTTGAGGACGGACTCGAGTCCGTCCCCTTTTTGTGATTAATCCGTAAACCGTCGAATGATCTGCTTTCCGAGCGCCATCATGTGGACCTGGTCCGGGCCGTCGGCCTGACGGCACCAACGGGCGTAGCTGAATGCCTCGGCCATGAAATAGTCGTCGGTGAGACCGCCGGCGCCGTGGATCTGCATACAGCGATCGATCACGGTCTGGGCCATTAAAGGTACGGTGATTTTTGCCGCGGCGATCAGGTCGCGTGCTTCTTTGGGGCCGACCTCGTCCATTTTCGCGGCGGTGCGCAGGGTCAGCAGGCGCGCTTGTTCGACTTCGCAAAACGATTTCGCGATGTCTTCTCGCACCGATTGATGCTCCGCGAGCGTCTTACCGAAGGTCGAGCGTGACACCGAGCGACGACAGGCGAATTCGAGGGCGCGCTGAGCGCAGCCGATGAGGCGCATGCAGTGATGGATCCGGCCCGGACCCAGTCGTCCCTGGGCGATCTCGAATCCGCGGCCTTCGCCGAGGAGGATGTTCTCGATCGGCACCCGCACGTCCTCGAATACGATTTCGGCGTGTCCCTGGGGCGCGTCGTCGTACCCGAGCGTTGTCAGCGGACGCACGACGGTCAAGCCCGGTGTGCCCCTGGGTACCAGCACCTGGCTCTGCTGGACGTGGCGATTCGGATTGTCGGGGTCGGATTTCCCCATGACGATGAAAATTTTCGTCCGCTCGTACATTGCGTTCGTGATGAACCATTTGCGTCCGTTGATTACATACTCGTCTCCGTCGCGTTGGATCGATGTCTGCACGTTGGTGGCGTCGCTCGAGGCAACGTTGGGCTCGGTCATCGCGTAAGCCGAGCGGATCTCGCCGCCGAGTAGCGGTTTCAGCCACTGCTGCTGTTGTTCCTCGGTGCCGTATTTCATGAAAACTTCCATGTTGCCGGTGTCCGGCGCGTTGCAGTTGAAGACCTCGGAACTCCACGTGACGCGCCCCATGATCTCGGCAAGCGGTGCGTAATCTGCGTTTTTCAAGCCCCCATGACCGGCCGGCACGAACAGGTTCCAGAGTCCGGCTTCGCGTGCCGTCGCTTTGAGTTCCTCCATCAACGGTACGGTCTGAAACCGATCGTCCAAAGCGCTCAGTTGGTCATGATAGCGTTGCTCGTTCGGGTAAATGTAGTCGTCCATGAAGGCAAGGAGGTGCTCTTTCAGTGCTTCCGGGCTGGCTGTGATCTCCGGGTACATAAGGATGTTCTCTTTCGTTGCGTAGCGGGGTTCAGCGCTGGGCCGGAACCGGTTTCGATCTAGGACGGAAAGAGTTGTTCTATCCGCTGAGCCAGCATCATATCACCGCCTACCTGAAGGCGGCCGCTCATGAATGCGCTCATTCCACTTGTTTCCTTATTCACGATCGCGAGCCACGTTTTGGTCGACATCGTCAGGGTCACGGTCGGCGAACCATGTGTACCCTCACCGACCAGACACCCCCCATCTTTGATCGTGACATACCAGCCGCCGCCGCCGTCTCCGGTAATGTCATATTGGATGACTGCATCGAGTCCCTCGGCGGCACTCGGGTTGAAGGCCGCCGGCATTTCGTTGAAAACTTCTGCGATATCTGTCGAAGCCATCGATTTTCTCCTTTACTTATGATTCATTGGGCGTTCAACGCCTGCCCGCCATGACCCGTCACGTGGCTGGCGAGGTCGCCTCGTCGGTGCGGTGGAGCACCGGCAGAAAGCGCGCCAGTACGATATAAGCGAGCACCTCGAACGCAACGATCCCAACCGTTACCAGCATTTCCGGGATCGACGGAAAGTAGCTGTATTGAGCCCCGGGATCGTAGGCGACGAGCATCGCATCGACACGATACAGGGAGCCCGCAACGAGCATCGCCACGGCCGCCCCGAACAGGCGGCCCGCGTGGTTTCGATTTGCGGGTGCGGCGAGGATGAGGATCGGCACGAGAAATAGCGCGATCTCGACCCAAAACATCAAACTCAACAGACCGCTCGTCAACGTCGCCGCCAGTTCGCCGCGTGACGCGATGTCGGCGAACCGCACGATCAGGTAAGTCGCCAGCAGGCCCGCGATCACGGCCGACATCTGTCCTAGGATCCGCGTCTCGCGCGGGCGTTTGAATCCTTCCGAAGCGATACTCGCCTCGAACACGACGACGGACAACCCCATCGTAAATGCCGAGATCACGAACAGCAATGGTAACGCCGTCGTTTGCCACAGTGGATGCAATTGTTTGCCGCTCACGACCAGCATGGTCCCGAGCGATGACTGATGCATCGTCGGCAACAGCACCCCGAGCGCGATGAAGAAGAACATGACCCGGTCGAGTCGCCGGCGTAGCTCGTGCCGGCGGAACTTCTCGAGAATGGCCGGCGCGAACTCGATCCACATGACGATGATATACAGCATGACGCAGGCCGCGACTTCGAACATCACTGAGTTCACGTTGATGTATCCGGGCCAGACCGTGTGCCAGATATTCCACCAGCGCCCCAGATCAAAGAATACCGCGGCGCCGCCCAGCGTATACCCAAACAGACTGGCGAGTAGCGCCGGACGGACCAGCGGATGGTAGCGGCCGCGATTGAAAATGTAGACGAGCATCGCGGTCGCGTAACCGCCGCAGGCGAAAGCCGTACCGATCACGACATCGAAGATTACCCAGACGCCCCAGGTGTACCCGTCATTGAGGTTCGTCACCGAGCCGATCCCGAAGACAAAACGCCAACCCAGAATCAGGAATGCCGCGGCCGCGAGTACGGCCAACACGACGGTTGCGGGCGTGACCAGTTTGCCGCCGACCGGCGAGTACTTGCTCATCTCGGCGCTGAGCGCGGCGTTGTGCGCGGCGCCGGGGTCCTCTTTGCCGTTGGTACGTTCGTTCCGGAACGTCGCGTAAGCCAGTCCGGCGAGTACGACGGCCGGTCCGACGAGCCCTTTGTAAAGCGTATGCTGAATCGTCTCGGAGACGCTGGCGGCCGACCGGCTGAGCAGTTTCGGCAAACCCAGTTTCGCGAACGGCACGGCGCTCAACATGAGCATCTGGGTACCGCCGCCTTCCGTTTCGCCGTAAACCTGCGGGACATAGTCGGCAACCGGCAGCGGGCCGGTCATCTCACCGGTCTCGGTCGAACGCCGCGGGAACTCGACCATCGCGCCCGGCGTCAACTCGAGGCGCCGTCTGGCCTCCGTCCGTAGTTTCTTGACGGGCCCGTACAAGGTCGCCCCCGTCGGACATGCGTCGGCGCAAGCGGAAAATTTACCCTCGGGCCACAGGTGATCGCAGAGTTGGCACTTGTGGATCTCGGGCACCGCCAGGTCATAATCGAAGCGAGGGATCCGAAACGGGCACGAGAAGATGCAGTAGCGGCAGCCGATGCACGCACCGGCGTCGTAGGTCACGACACCCGTGTCGGGATCCTTGTCCAAGGCCGTCACCGGGCAGGCGGAGACGCACGATGGGTCGACGCAGTGCATGCAGGAATGCTTAAAAAAAGCGAACCCGTCGTTTTCCACATCCTTGTCTCGGGGCGTGCCATCACTGAACATCTGGATCACGTTCAGGCACTTGCCGGACAAGGTTTTGCTCTCGTCGAGATAGGGCTGATGGGACGGCGCGTCGAGCGGCAGACCATTGGCCTCCTTGCAAGCGGTAACGCACGCCTTGCAGCCGGTGCACAGCGTTGAGTCATACAACAGGCCGAGCGCGTTCGGCGGCATCTCGGCGTTGCCGCGGGCCTCTGCCCCGCCCGTGGCGGCCGCGCAACCGGCGGCCACGCCGCCGGTCAGGAATTGGCGCCGGCTTACGGTCATCGGCGTTCGGTTCCCAGTACTCGAACGAAAACGACGCCCGCGACGAGCAGTGCCGCGAACAGTCCGACGACAAACGCCACGGTCTGCCATTTGGCGCCCTGGCCTTCGGGTTCCCGAACAGCGGGCATGAGATCGTGAATCGGCAAGGTGAAACCGACCGCGCGTTCGGTGCAGTTACCGGCCTCGACGCAGTCCTTTGGCCAGTCTGTGATCAGCAAACCCGATTGCGCGTTCGCGCCGGCCACAGTGCCGCTCTGCCCGCCCCGCACGGCACGCCAGAAATCCGATACATTGGCCGTTGCGCTCGTCGCAGCCACCGATGGCGCTGCAGCCCTTTCCCGCACGTCCGACTCGGCTCTGAGGCGAGGTCCCGCAAATGCGAGGCCCAGGAATAGAACCGTCAGGAATGCCGGCGCCCGGAACCGCATGCGCGTCTAGTCGGGATCACGCTTGCCGCGTCTGCCGTAGGCGACGTCCCAGCCCCACGCCATCGGCGCCGCACCGCGATAGGTGACGCGCTCGCGGAAGATGTCTGAAACCTCGTCACCGTCGCCCCCGAGCAGGGCGCGGGTCGCGCACATTTCGGCGCACAACGGCAGCTTGCCCTCGGCGAGGCGGTTGCGGCCATACTTCTCGAACTCTTCGGCCGATCCGTCCTTCTCGGGGCCGCCCGCGCAGAACGTGCATTTGTCCATCTTCCCGCGCGAGCCATACGACGGGCTCGTCGGGAACTGCGGCGCGCCGAACGGACAGGCGTAAAGACAATAGCCGCAGCCGATGCAGATATCCTTGTCATGCAGCACGACCCCGTCATCTGTCGTGTAAAAGCAATCGACCGGACAGACCGCCGCGCAGGGCGCATCGGAGCAATGCATGCAGGCCACCGACAGCGATCGTTCGCCGGGTTCGCCGTCTCCGATTGTCACTACGCGCCGCCGGTTGATACCCCAGGGCACCTCGTTTTCGTTCTTGCAGGCAGTGACACAGGCGTTGCACTCGATGCAGCGTTCGACGTCACAGAGAAACTTCATTTGGGCCATGATTATTCTCCTCTCACGCCGGCCGAATGCGGCAGAGCGAACACTTCGTCTCCTGCATCTGTGTCACGGAATCATAGCCGTAGGTAAATGCGGTGTTCGCGGCCTCGCCGAGCACGTAAGGGGCACTCCCAAGCGGGTATTTGTCCCTGAGATCGCGGCCCTGAAATTTGCCGCCGAAATGAAACGGCAGGCACACGACGCCGCGATCGACGCGCCGCGTGACCATTGCCTTGACCGCGATCCGGCCGCCCTCTGGTCCTTCTACCCAGATGTCGTCGCCGTCGCGGATGCGCGCGTCGTTGGCGTCGCCCGGATGGATCTCGGCAAACATCTCCTGCTGTAATTCGGCGAGCCACCGATTGGAGCGCGTTTCGTCGCCGCCGCCTTCGTATTCGACCAGCCGCGCGCTCGTCAGGATCAGCGGAAAATCCTTGGCGTGGTCGATAGCCTGGATCGAGGCGTAGCGTGTCGGTAGACGATAATGGGATTTTCGATCCGCATACGTCGGATACTCGTCGACCAGGTCGCGGCGACTGGTGTACAGCGGCTCGCGGTGGATCGGTACCGGATCGGGGAACGTCCATACGACGGTTCGGGCCTTGGCGTTACCGTATGGGGCGCAACCATGGGCGATCGCGACCCGCTGGATCCCGCCGGAGCGGTCGGTCTTCCAGTTCTTACCTTCGGCGAGTTTCTTCTCGGCGCCGGTCAGGTCGTCCCACCAACCGAGTTTCTTGAGCAGGTCGGCGGAGAATTCGGGATAACCGTCCTCGATCTCCGAACCCACGGGATAGGAACCGTCGGCCAACAGGCTTTCTCCTTCGCGTTCCACCCCGAAACGTGCGCGAAACGGCAGCCCGCCGTCTTTCACGGCTATGCTCGGATCGTAGAGATTCGGAGTCCCCGGGTGTCCCATCTCCGGGGTACCCCAGCACGGCCAGGGCAAGCCGAAGAACTCTCCGTCGCAGGGTCCGCCTTCGGCCTTGAGAGTCGTGGTGTCGAATGTAAACCAGTTATCAAGCTGGCGTTTGAGACGTTCCGGGCTCTGGCCGGTGTAACCGACCGTCCACATCCCTCGATTGATTTCGCGCGTGATATCTTCAATCACGGGCTCGCCGGCGGCGACCGCAATGTGTTTGGTCAGGGCCTCGCTGAGGCCGAGTTTGCGCGCCAACTTGTGCAAGATGACGTGATCGGGCAACGATTCGAACAGCGGCTCGATGACCTTTTCGCGCCACTGGATGGAACGATTGGATGCGGTGACCGAGCCGTAGGTCTCGAACTGCGTCGACGCCGGCAGCAAGTATACGCCGTCGCGCCGATCATGCATTACCGCCGACACGGTTGGGTAGGGATCGACGACGACGAGCAGGTCGAGTGCCTCCATCGCCTTTTTCATTTCAGGTCCGCGCGTCTGGCTGTTCGGCGCGTGTCCCCAAAAAACCATCGCCGCCAGTTTGTCACGTTGCGCGATGTTCCCGCGGTCTTCCGCGACACCGTCGATCCAACGCGAAACGGGGATCCCCTTGGTGTTCATGGGCGAGACCTTCACGCCCTTCGATTCCTCATAGGTGCCGGGATCGAAACGCGCCTTGACCCACTCATAGTCCAGATCCCAGACCGCACTCCAGTGCCGCCAGGCACCCTCGGACAAACCGTAATAGCCCGGCAGCGTGTGACAAAGTATGCCGAGGTCCGTCGCGCCCTGGACGTTGTCGTGGCCGCGGAAGATGTTCGTGCCGCCGCCGGAAACCCCGACGTTGCCGAGCGCGAGTTGGAAGATGCAATAGGCGCGAGTATTGTTGTTTCCGGTCGTGTGCTGGGTACCACCCATGCACCAGATGAACGTGCTCGGGCGATTTTCGGCCATGAGTTTGGCCGCCTCTTTGACGAGTGCTTCGCGTACGCCGGTTACACGCTCGACTTTGTCGGGTGTCCAGCGGGCTATTTCTTCGCGTACCTCGTCCATGCCGTACACGCGCTGACGGATGTATGCCTTGTCTTCCCAGCCGTTTTCGAACACGTGCCACAGCATGCCCCAGATCAGCGGCACGTCGGTACCCGGGCGCAGGCGGATATACAGATCGGCGTGCGCGGCGGTGCGAGTGAAGCGCGGATCGATCACGATCAGCGGCGCGTTATTGCGTTCCTTCGCGCGGAAGATGTGCAGCATGGACACCGGATGCGCTTCGGAAGGGTTGCCGCCGATGATCAGCATGGCTTGCGCATTATGGATATCGTTATAGGAATTCGTCATCGCGCCGTAGCCCCAGGTATTGGCTACGCCGGCGACCGTCGTGGAATGGCAGATCCTCGCCTGGTGGTCGACGTTGTTCGTGCCCCATAACGCCGCGAACTTGCGAAACAGATAAGCCTGTTCGTTATTGAACTTCGCCGAGCCGAGCCAATAGACGGAATCCGGTCCCGACCGCTCACGGATCGCGAGCATCTGATCACCGATTTCCTCGATCGCCTGGTCCCAGGAAACCCGCGTCCATTTGCCGTCGACGAGTTTGGTCGGATATTTGAGGCGGCGTTCCCCGTGCCCGTGTTCTCTGACCGCTGCCCCTTTGGCACAATGGGCGCCCATATTGAAGGGGTGATCCATGGCCGGTTCCTGGCCCGTCCAGACGCCATTCTCGACCTCGGCGACGACGCCGCAACCGACCGAACAATGGGTGCAGATGCTCTTTCGGGTCTCGATGCCGGCTCCCGCCGGGGCGCTCGCCGCCCGCGCCTTTCTCATCATTGCGGGCTGCAGCATCGTCGCCCCCGCGAGACCCGCCATCGTGATACCGTTGCGGCGCAAGAACGCCCGCCGGTCAATGTTCGCACTAGCGAGGCTGTCGTCGATGTCCGCGGCGTCGACCGCCGGGGTAACTTCCCGTTTCCTGATGAGTTTCATGGCTCAATCTCCGCCGAACCTGCTGATCGAAGTCTCGGACCCCGCCCCGGTGTTTTCGTGGCTCACCCGCGCGTCCGGCTCAGTTGCGGCGCAGACGCCGCCGCATGGGCCGTCCACAAATTATCAGAAGCGCGCCTTACGATAGTAGTCGCGAATATGCCGCGTTACTCGGTAGCCTTTGTCGTTAGGCGCCGATAGCGTTTCGGTCGTTTGTTCGTCAACGTCCGCCGCCTCGGCCAGCACTGAGACCGCGGCGCCGCCACCGAAGAAGGCCGCACCCTTTAGAAATTGCCGTCGTTCCCTTTTCACATCTCGCATAGTCCGCTCCATGAATTGCTCGTTCTTGGGGGTCGTATCGCGCCCGGCCCCGAAACCCGCACGCTCCTAGTTTGCCATCATAAGGTTAGTTCTTAAGCCTTCAATACCCCGTGCAATCGAGATTAACCACTAAGAACACTAAGAACACGGAGATAAGAATATGAAATTACGGTACAAAAATATTTTCTCCGTGTTCTTAGTGTCCTTCGTGGTTCGATTTTGCACAATGTAGCAATGTCTACGGTTCGAATGAGGCGCTACGATCCGACCTATGAATTTGCCATATTGAAGTAACCACTTTCAAGCGACATAAATTGCTCGCCGACGGCCGCCACCGCACGATAAAATTTGGCGCTCCCGGCACATCTCAGATCATGGAAGAACGGACCCGCCCAGGGCTCCAGGTGTTCTGTGAAAAATGCCCGTTGGCTATCGAACGGCACCTCCTCGTCCAGCGGAATGATTACGCCCATCGTTTCGCATAGCGCGGCGATGTGGTCTTCGGGCTCACGCACGTGCGCTCGACGCTCTACGCCGAATGCGGCGAGATCGCGGCGTACTGTCGCGAGCGGTTGGTCCATGAGTTTGCCGGCCATGTAGTGCGAGCCATACGGCACGAGTTCGCCACGGCCGAGACCGATGAACAATACATTGAATTCCTCCTCGACATCTTCGGCCCGGGCATCGCGCGCCGCCTGGCGTAAGGTCTGCAAAGCTGCGGTGAAGTTTTCTTTCGCCGGCGGCACGGCCAGGTCTCGCAGCATTTGCAGGATCGGCTCCGCGGCGGGTTCGCCAAGTAGGCGACCGAGTAGGAGGTAGATCTCGGCGCGGGTTCTCTCACCGGTGTCCGTTTCCTTCATTGATCGATATCGTCGCCCGCCGCGAAGAGATCGACGACGCGGCAATCCTCACACATCTTTAATCTATGTCGGGCGGCCGCGTCCTCAAACATCGGATGGCCGCTGAGTTTCGCACTAATGCGCTCGATCGTCCGGACGGTACCAAATGGAGTGCCGCACAGCACGCAATGAAAGGGTTCGTCTTCCGCCAGTATACGCGGGCGACGTCTTGCTTCGGGCTCGAGCATAAGTCTCGCCGTGATTTCGATTGCCGCTTCGGGACAGCCGTGCCGGCACAGTCCGCACTGAACGCATTTATCCTCGACAAAACTGAGCTGCGGTGTTTCGTTCCCGGCCTGTAGCGCCCCGGTCGGGCACAAAGACGGGCAAGCCATACACAATGTACAGGCATCCGGCGCGACGGTGACGCTGCCAAACGGCGCGCTCGACGGCAGTCGAAGGACGGTTACGGCAGACGTTGTCTGCGCGTACAAGTGGTCGATGGCAAGCCAGACGTCGGTCCGTTTGTCATCGAACACCAAGTGTGTTGCGGGTTCGAGCGCCGACCATTTCGATAGCGGTTCCAGCCGTCGCAACAAGGATCGAGCCGGGTCGACACCGACAAACTGAACTCGCCCGGGGCCAAGGTCCAGGCCGTCCAACAAGGCGTGCAAAATGCTTATCTGCGATTCGATTTCGGCACGCACCGATGCCGGCGCCGCGGAGGTCGCGAGCACGGCTATCGCGGCGGACCCGTAGGCTAAGGCTGCCGCGCAGATCTCGAAACCGACGACACCGATTTCCTCGACCGCCACCCGGACCAGACGGTCGTCGAACGCGTCTTCGGTGGCGCTTAAGATTTCTTTCGCTAGATTTCCGTCATGGAACAGCAACACCGGATGCGCGCCGCCGGCTGCGTAGTAGCTCTTGAGAGCGCCTCGTACCGTCGCCATTAACGTCTCGCCCGACGGATAGTTGTAACGTAATGCTCCCGTCGGGCAAGCGGAAACGCAACTCCCACCGCCTTGACAAAGAAAGGGGTCGACTTCTATTCGGTCGCCGACGGTGCGGATCGCCTCGGCCGGGCAGGAACCCAGACAACGTCGGCATCCTTGAATGCCGCTGCGGCTGTGTGCGCAACGGTTCGGGTCGTAGCGGACGTAGTTCGGTTTCTCAAAAGTGCCGATCAGGCCGGGAAGTTCCTGCAACGCCGTCTCGAGTGCCGCCGGATCGTTCGCCGGCGCAAAATAGCCCGGCGGCGGGAGTTCGGCCCGTAGCAAAGGCGGGTCGCTTAAATCCAGTACGAGGTCGAAGGTTCCGAACTCGCCCGCCGCAGCCGCAACATCAATCGCCGTATCACGATCGCGCAAGACGGCGATGAACTGCCCCATGTACCCCGCCAGCGATACTTCGGGTCCCGCCAGCAGCGATATCCCCGCGGCTTTCGCGTGTTCGACGAACTCGCCGCTTGTATCCATCGCCACACGGCTCAAGACCAAGCAGCAGTTCAAGCGATCCCGCAAGCCCGTGCCAAGCTCGAGCGCGCGCGTCTCATCGCCGGCGTTGCGAAACGGAGCGATGATCAACAGCCGGCCCCGCGAAACATACTCGACGACAGAAATGTCCTTACGCTCGACCGTTTTCGGCGCCGGCGCCGGCGCCGTGGCGTCCTTCGCGACCATTGTTTCGGTTTCGGTCGCTGCGTCCGACGTGGCAGTTGTTTCTTTTTCGGTATCGCGGCGGTGGCGCCGATCGGCGGTCATCACGTCTCCGAGCGGTTCGAAACTGCGAAAATCCTCATCGTAGTCATCGAGACCGTCCGGGCCGGCGATAGCGCCTGAATGGAACAATCTCCGCAATGCCTGGCGGCGTAAGGCGGCGCTGACCTTCAACGACAGAAAGCCGGAGTAATCGCTATCCGGTGTCAACGATTCGGTCGGGGGCAGTTCTGCATCGGGCGGATCCGGTGGCGTCTCGTCGGCCGTTTGAGACGTTTCCGCCTTGCGGCGTGACCATCGTCCGACAAAGCCTTCATCGCCCGTTTCATTTTCAGCCGACATCGCGCCATTGTCACACCGACGCACCGCCGATAACAGCGGCGGTACAAGCACCTTCTTAATTGAGTACCATACTCGTTGATCGTAAGGGCATGGGTGAGCGAGCTTTGAGAAAGCTGATAGTCATTATAATAATCGTAGCCGGCTCTTATTCGTATCTGACCTGGAAACCCTCGGCTTCAGAGATCGCCGGCGAAATGCGGATTGGTGATGAGATAAGTTATCGAGGGGAAAAGTACACGTCGGATTGGGGCGGGCGTACCGAGAAGATAAAAGGCTACTTGAGGCGTATGGACCGGCATTTTGACAAGAGCATGCCGATCATCACCTACGATCTTGTTCTGACTTCAGGCGAATACAATGATCCCGATATCGTAAATCTTAGGCATAAAGGCGGCGGCAACTATTACTGGAGTTCCAAAAAGAAACCGGAAG
>CAZFZX010000068.1:0-20832 GCA_964523765.1 uncultured Enterobacteriaceae bacterium | reverse complement strand
ACCCAACATGATGGCCAAATTGTTGGGTTACGCCCTGCGGGCTAACCCAACCTACCGTGCCCGTGTGTTCAGTCTTTATGCGAGTCTCAATAAATCCGACAGGCTCCTAGCTGTCTTCGAAATCTGGCGGCCGGCGCGTACATGAAAAATGTAGAATTGGGTTCATGTTTTCAGTTGGCCCGAAAACCTTATTAAGAAAGTACTTCTCCAGGCGTAAGACCAAAATCCGTTTGCATCAATACGGTTGGTTTGGTCGGCGGCTGCATGATCCCGATCTATGGCATTTCGGCCGCCGTTCGGTCGCGGGCGGCGTCGGTCTGGGTCTGTTTCTCGCCTTCATCCCGATACCGATCCAAATGTTACTGGCGGTACCGTGCGCGATCATTATGCGGGTCAACCTGCCGGTAACGTTCACCGCGATCTGGGCGACTAACCCGATTACTTTCGCTCCGATGTTCATCTTTGCGTTCAAAGTCGGGAGTTGGATCACCGGATATGAAAGTGGCACTGGCGGGATCCCTTTCGAGGCGACCTTCGACGGCCTTGCGGCGACGCTGCACGACATCTGGTATCCACTTGTGGTCGGGTGTTTCGTCTGTGGTCTGAGCGCAGGCGCGGTCGGGAGCCTACTCGTGCGCTGGCTTTGGCGCCTGCACCTCATCAACATGCGCCGCAAGCGCCGCCAACGCGCGCTGCGATAGGGAGATCTGCTGGGGGATACGGTACCGCGACAGAACGGCAGACGAGCGGAAACGCGGCAGCCTATGCGACGGAACGTATCCGCCCGTCATCGAGAACCACTACCCGGTCCATCTGGGCGGCAATTCTTTCGTCATGCGTAACGATGACAAGCGCTGTCTCGCTGCCACGGCGCAACGCTATCATGGCCTCGAGCGCCTGTTCGGCGCTGGATCGGTCGAGATTCCCGGTGGGTTCGTCGGCCAATACGCATTTAGGCTCGCATACTAGCGCGCGCGCGATAGCGACCCTTTGACGCTCCCCGCCGGAAAGTTCAGCCGGCCGGTGGCGGACCCGGTGATCTAATCCGACCCGCCCAAGACAGGCGAGCGCGCGCGAACGGCATTGTGACACCGGAAACCTGCCGATCAGAAGCGGCATCGCGACGTTCTCGAGCGCTGAAAATTCCGGCAACAGATGATGGAACTGGTAGACGAAACCGAGCACCTGATTACGCAAAGTTCCGCGCTCGTCCTCGCTGAGTTCCGTCAAATCGCGGCCGCATATCTGGACCCTGCCCGTCGTCGGCGTGTCCAGCCCACCAAGCAAATGCAGTAACGTGCTTTTGCCGGAACCCGACGCACCCAGTACGGCGACCGATTCCGCGCGGACGACGCGAAATGAAATGTTGTCGAGAACATCGACATCCAGTTCACCATCGTGAAACCGCTTGGAGAGTTCGAACGTTTCCAGTACAGCTTCAGTCATAGCGAAGCGCACGCGCCGGCTCGATGCGGCTCGCCACGAGTGCAGGATACAGGGGCGCGCACAAACACAGACCACCCGCGACCAGCGCCGCGATAAAGACGTCGCGCGACTCCAGGCGGGACGGGATCTCGCTGATGTAGTACACCTCGGGGGACAAGATTTTGAAGTGGAAGATTTGCTCCAGCGCCGCGACGATGACATCGATATTCGCAGCCAGCATCACGCCGAGCGCTACGCCGGCAATGATCCCCACGACCCCGATCAAACCGCCATGCACGAAGAATACGATCAGTACTTTTTTCTTGGTCATTCCGATGGTTTGCAGAATCGCGATTTCCGTACTCTTCTCCGATACGACCATTACCAGCGTCGAGACGAGATTAAACGCGGCGACAGCTATGGTAAGCCCGAGGAAGATGAACATCACGAACTTTTCGGTCTTGAGCGCCTTGAACAGATTGACGTTGGTTTCCGTCCAATCGACGACATCGATCCCCTCGGGCGTAAGACCGGACAACTCGCTCTCCAACTCAAACCCGATCCGCGGTGCCTCGAATGGTTCGTCGATCTTGAGGCGTACACCACTGACTGCGCCGCCGTAGCGAAACATCTTAGCAGCATCGTCGATGTGGATGAGCGCCATGGTCGTGTCGTACTCGTGCACGCCGGCTTCAAAAATACCGACGACCGTATAACGCCGCAAGCGAGGCAGCATACCCGCCGGCGTTCTCACGGGTTCGGGAGCGATCAGCGTCACGCGGCTGCCGAGCCGCGCTTGTATCGTGTTGGCAAGCCCGCCTCCGAGGATGATGTTGAAGGCGCCAGATTCCAACATCGACAGGTCTCCATCCACAATTTTTTGTGTCACGATGCTGATATTTGCTTCGAGCACGGGATCCACTCCGCGGACTATGACACCGTGGACATTGTCGTAATGTGTTAGCATCGCTTCGCGGCGGATGTATGGTGCGCTCGCGATTACCTCTGGGTGTCCTTCGGCTCGATCAGAAAGTTCGACCCAAGGGTTCATCGTGCCCCGCTCCGCTGTAATCACAACATGAGCGGCCATGCCGAGTATCCGGTCACGAAGCTCCGTCTCGAAACCGTTCATAATCGACAGGATCGTAATCAGGGCGGCTACGCCGAGCGCGACTCCAAGCATCGCGATCGCGGAGATGAAAGATACGAAATGGTTGCGGCGTTTAGCTCGCGTGTAGCGCCACCCAAGAAATACTTCGACTGGCGTGAACATAGACGTCGATTATAGCGGAAAGCGATAGAACCGATCGGGCGGCACCCGCCGCACTTCCGGGAGGGATCATTGATGGCGAAAATCATCGCGGTCGAAACGGCTACCGAAGCTTGTTCCGCCGCCCTTCTCGTCGACGATACGGTGACCGAACGGTTCGAAATAGCGCCGCGACGGCATACCGATCTTGTTCTACCAATGGTTGCCGAACTCCTCGCCGATGCCGGACTTCGGGCGGGAGATCTCGACGCCGTCGCTTTCGGTGCCGGTCCCGGTTCCTTTACCGGGGTTCGCGTCGCGACTTCGATCGCTCAAGGCATTGCGCTCGCCCACGACCTACCCGTAATACCGGTCTCGTGCCTCGCCATTCTAGCCGTCGGCGGGGCGCGCGCTCACGCTTGCGCGACCGTTATTCCTGTTATGGACGCGCGAAAAAAGGAAGTCTACTGGGCCGTCTATCGGGTCGATCCGGGTACCTGGGTGACGGAGTGTATCGAAGCGGACGCGATCGGTTCGCCCGGCGAGGTGAAGTTCCCGGACGATACCCATTTCGCCGTCGTCGGTACCGGAACGAACGTCTGTCAGGAGACGCTCTCAAACCGAACCGCAGACCAATCTGCATTGGTTTGTGCGCCGGCCTACCCGCGCGCCGCCGATGCGCTGCCGCGGGCGGTCGAGGCGCTGCGCACGAATACCGCGGTGGCGGCCGAATTTGCCGAACCCGTGTATCTGCGCCGGCCTGTCTAGATTCGTAGCACCGTAGGTTGGGTTACGCCCGTCGGGCTAACCCAACCTACAATGTTTACGGGTTATGAAAGCCTCGGTAAGGTTTGCCCGCATTTCCCACCGCTTACACCCGAATGACGTCTGTCTCGATGTCGCCGTCCGGCGAGAGTCGCAGTCGTCGAAATCCGGGCGGCAGGGGATCGATTGCGAAATCTACCGAGCCGGGGGCGAACTGAACGCCTGTCGACGGTGTCGCCAGCAAACGCACACCGTTTCGGTACGCATCGAAGTTCTGATGCACGTGTCCCCACAGAACGCATCGTACGTGCGCGTGTCGGTCGATTACCCCCCAGAAGCGTTCCGGGCTCAGGAGCCGCATCGTATCCATCCACCGGCTTTCCATAAGGATCGGGTGATGATGCAAACTGACCATTGTCGGTACCTCTGGATGACGGCTGAGTGCATCGTCGAGACGTTCGAGTTCGGCGTCGCCTAAGTACCCGTGGGCTTCACCCAAAACGGATGAGTCGAGCAGCACGATGTGCCAGCCGCCAACCGTGTAGCTCCCGCAGCAGCACCAACCCGCTGCGCCGAGTACCGGTTGCATCGTATCGACGGCGTCGTGGTTGCCGGGGAGATAGTAGACCGGGGCTGCAAACGCTTCGAACTGCTCCGCCAGCCACTCATAAGCCGCCGCTTCCGATTCAGCGGCGAGATCGCCGGTAACGAGAATCAAATCGTATTTGGGACGAAGCGCCAGCGCCGCGCTCTTTACGGCCTTGAAACTCGCCCTGGTGTCGGCCCGCGAACGCGTACCTTTCTCCGCCGCAACGATATGCGTGTCGGTTATCTGCAATACGTGTAGGGCACTTTTTTGCATGGGCAGATGGTAACCCGGGTATTTCGCGGGGTGGGTATCGAGCCGAAAACGGACCACCCAATCCGGCGACGTTGCGGGCGGCCGGGCGCCGCGCGCGCAATATTTGCTAACACGCTGATTCTGACGCTAAAACCCATCTTATCCCCAATTTTTACCCAGTTTTCCCTCAAGTTATTGGGGCACTCCTACACAGGCATTGCACACTATCTTGTGGTATAAATACGGCTTGACCACATTTTATTGTGGTGATATACAATTGCTTACACCCGATACATAAATGTTGTTGCAGTGCCTGTAACAGGTCTGTAACAAACAAAAAACGACGGATCCACGAGGGAACATGGGGCTCGAGCATCGCACAACAACACCCGGCAAGGTGGGCGCTGAGGCAACGGCGACGCCGGAAACCGCGGCTACCGCCACGACAAAAACGGGCGAGTACGGGGCGGTCCGGCGCAACGGCAAGGTCACCTTCAAAGCGAACCGAATCAAAGTAGCCGTCACTAAGGTGCTTCTGGCGATCGAAGTCGGCAACGCTGCGGCTTCGACGCGAGTCCGGGAAACTGTCGACCGCGTCACAAATTGGGTTACCGGATCAATTTCTCGGCGGCGGCCAATCCGTTGCCGTGGATGAGCGAAGTTTTCGATTTGAACAAAGGAAGGAATTTTTTTGAAAGATACCTGGGGAACCTCTGATTAATTCTGGGACAGTCGGATTGTGATTTGAAATTGTTCGGCTCAAGGTGACGTTCCACGAATTAATCAGAGGTTCCCTAAAGGAATATCAGACTGGCGGCGTGCTTAGCTGGGACTAATTGGGCATTAGACCAGACCTCCTCGCATGGAGCTAAGACGCGCTGCATTGGCCGGTGCCCGGCCTCGTCGGGCACCGGCTTTTTTTATTGTGAAGAAACCTCCGATCGATTTCCGGAACGCCGGTTGCCCGCGATTGCATGGTCGTGCATCGGTCGACCCGCTAAAAGACTTTCCAACGCCGTCGATTGATCCGCTGTTAACCACCAGGCCGGCCGGTCGATGTCCCGCCAGAGCACAGGGAAGTATTCATCGACGAACGACTCCCCTGCCAGCCCCCGGACATCCGAGGCATCACCTGTCGGTGTCCTGGATTTCACCAGCAGCAAGCTCGAATCTTCAATTTCCCCGCACAACCACAAGCTCAAACTATCGGAAGTAACGCGCCAGTCCTCGGGCAAGTCGCTGCCGACGAGGCGCGGATCGCACGGATCCCAGATCCAGACACCACGGTCACTATCGCCTGCCAAGATGTCCGCTAGCCCGGTCAATCCCGATGCAGACAAGGCACCCATCAACGCGTTAAGCGCCCAACCGAACTGCTGCATACCCTGCATCGCCATGCGGTGTGCAACGGCATCGTCGAATTGCAGTCGATTTTGCGCTTCCCGGACGGCATCGCTGAATAGGCCGCCACCGGGTACAACGATGATTCGGTGACCGGATCCCGCCTCGGCGATCGCGTCCAACCACCGCGGCAAAGCCGGTGTGCCGATCAGGCTGCCGCCCAGCTTAACGACCCAGGTGCTGCACTTCGGCATGGGCAAAAACATCCAGCATCGCTGCGGCCTTGTCGAGGCTTTCGCGGTATTCCGCTTCGAGTTCCGAGTCGGCCACAATGCCGCCGCCGGCCCAGCAATACATACGGTTTGCATGATGAACGAGCGTACGGATCGCGATATTCGTATCCATACCGCCATCATGGGACAGGTACCCGATTGAACCACAGTACACCGTGCGCCGGTACGGCTCGAGTTCTTCGATGATTTCCATTGCCCTGAGCTTGGGCGCACCGGTGATCGAGCCGCCGGGGAAGCAACCGCGCAGCAGTTCGCTGGCGTCAAAACCGTCAGCAAGCCGACCGCAGACCGTGCTGACGAGATGGTGAACGGTGGCGTAGCTTTCGATTTCGAACAGACCCGGAACGTTCACACTGCCAACCGCACAGGTTTTGCCCAAGTCATTGCGCAACAAATCCACGATCATCACATTCTCGGCCCTATCTTTTTCGCTCCGGAGTAGCTCCACGGCCAAACGACGATCTTCATCCGCGTCTTTTGCCCGAGGTCGAGTTCCCTTAATCGGCTTCGTCTCCACGCGACGGTCGCTTACCTGTAGAAAACGTTCCGGAGATGAACTCAAAATCGCGCCCTCGGGCATGGAAAAATAGGCGGAATACGGCGCTGGATTGAGACTGCGCAGCCTCCGGTACGCATCCCAGGAATCGCCGGTCACGGCGGCGGAAAAGCGCTGCGCGAGATTAACCTGATAGCAGTCGCCGTCGACGATGTATTGCTTGATCCGGGCAAAAGCGGCGGCATAGTCGGAAAATGACATTTCCGGACGCACCGCCGAAGTCACATGGAACGAGGTCCCGTATGCGGCCGGCGTCAGCGGCTCGGTAGCCGTCAACACCTGTGCCCAGTGGGAAAGATCCTGCGCGCAATCCGGCTGCGCTACGAGCCACGCCTGGCGGCTCTCGTGGTCAAATACCGCCGCCCAGTCATAGATCCCCACGACCATATCCGGAATATCGATATCACGGGCCGCCAGATCCGGGAGCTTTTCGATCCGTCGCCCCAGATCGTAGGCGAAATAGCCGATCGCGCCGCCGACAAAGGGAAATTCGTGGGCTTCACACCGCCGCCCGGCAACCGCTTCTTTGACGAGCAAAAAAGGGTCCTCGGTGCTCTGTGTGGTCGATCCGGCGCACTGTATCTCGGTCGTCTTCCCGCGTGTCGTCAGTGTCACCCTGGGTTCGGCCGAGATTACATCGTAGCGTCCGCCAACGGCGCGGCCGGCGCAACTGTCCAGAAACACGAACCAAGGCCGCCGGGCATCTTGCGAAAGACGCGAAGCGCAATCGTCCACATAGTCGATGGGCACGACGCGAACGGGTGTGCTCATCGATCCAGCCACGCCAATTTCGCCAGCGCC
The DNA here is from genome assembly GCA_964523765.1 of uncultured Enterobacteriaceae bacterium. Classification (GTDB taxonomy): domain Bacteria; phylum Pseudomonadota; class Gammaproteobacteria; genus UBA11873. Next base: position 13,561 of record CAZFZX010000068.1, on the reverse strand, counting down.
GCGGCCGGTGCGCAGGTCGAAACCGCATGCCGATCCCCGGGCGCCCCTTCGAACAATGACGGGAAATCGACGCAATGCACCCCGTTGAAGCGAGCCAACTTTTGGGCCACGAACGAACCGGCGCCCGCGGCAACGATCGTCTCAATTTTGCGGGAAAGCCTACTCTGTACGCCCAGCAGGGCACGTTGCAGCTGCTCGAACTGACGATAAGCGAAATAGTCGGACACGCCGCGCACGGCATCCTTATCGTCGACAAAGTCACGGCCGAGCATGCGGCATACGCGCCGCGCACTCGCGACCACGGTCTTGGGCCCGCCGTCGGCCGTTTCGTGCAGGTCGGCATCTTCGGGCAGTTGGCCGAGGATACGATAGATATCGGCGGTCGCCGCAAAGTGCTCGGCTGCTATTCGTTGCCACCGGCCCGCGAACGGAACGGTATCGCACAGCGCCATCAGCGGCGTTCGGACGACACCCGTATAGACCAATTCGTCGTGGCTCAACCGGGTCGCGTCGTCGGTGCCGCGGGTCGCCAGAGCGCCCGAGACGATCGGGATAATATCCGTCGTCGTGCTACCTACATCTACCAACACGGCGTCGTCGTGAACTAACGCGACCGCTTCAGCCGTTGCCCGCCAATTCGCCGACGCAACAAACTCGGAGCCGAGCGCCATCGCCTGCTCGATGCTGCGCCAGCCTTGCTCCCCCGCATAAATGCGCGTTCGTTCAGAACCCAACACTTGCGCGACGACCGCGAGAATTTCACTTACGCCCTCGTCACGCGACTCGAAATTGTCACACAGCTCACCGGTCATGCTGACAGCATGAATCGCTTCGAGACCCGACTCTGGCGCCCACGCGCTTGCCATCGCTGCGCGGAGGTGCTCGATACCGAGCCACAGAGGACAAACGAGTTGGCGCGCATCGATGACGCGTGAGTCGGCGTCGAGGCGCACCAGCTTGAGGTGAGCCCCACCGATATCCCATCCGCAAACTACCGTATCAGGCATACTCTTTATCCGGTCCGACGGTGCCGGAACGATCGATGATGGCCGCCGGCCGCGGGGACATTATAGAGTCGAATCGCCGCGTGATTGCGTTTGAGTGGCCCGACGGCCATGCACTATGATGAGAAGCGATCGCAAGCCCGGGGTGACGGGCGCGGGTATAAGCACGAAAGTGAAGCATCTTTTGGAACGCATATTTAGTCCTCCTCATGCAAGTCATCCCGGTCCTCGATCTCAAAGGCGGTGTCGTCGTCCTAGCCGCGGGCGGCAAACGCGACAGCTATCGCCCGATCGATACACTGTTATGCCCGGACCCATCGCCGGCGGCTGTCGTCGCAGCTCTGTTAGCGATCTTCCGCTTCAAACGCTTCTACCTTGCCGAGCTCGATGCAATCGAAGGCGTCGCGCGCAACGGGGAGTCCGCAATTCAGCTAGCGCAGGCGTATCCCGATATCGAATTCTGGATAGACGCGGGGTTCGCGGAGCCCGACGACCTGACACCGTTCGAGGGAATGCGCAATATTCGCTACGTGATCGGCAGCGAATCGCTCGGATCCATCGAAACCTACGAAACGATGCGCCGCGACACGCGCATGGCCGATCATATCCTTTCGCTCGATCGTAAGGACGGTCTCGAACTCGGACCTCAAACGCTCATTCATCGGCCCCAACTGTGGCCCGACACCATCATTTCAATGGATCTCACCCAGGTGGGGCGGGCCGCCGGTCCCAACCTCACTCGTATCCGCGAACTTCGCGACCGCCGCGAGGAACTGACGGTAGTTGCGGCAGGCGGGGTGCGGAATATCGACGACCTGCTGAGCTTAGCGGCCGAAGGTGCATCTTACGCGCTGGTAGCAACCGCGCTCCACAATCGAAATTTGACTGAAGAAGATCTGGCGCGCCTTTCCCGCCGGTCGGCGTGACGATCGACGTCCAATGTGGTGCGTCGGTTTACGGCGCCACGTCTAGTACACAAAAAAAACGCCCCGTAAACGAGGCGCTGTTTCCGCGGCAGATGCCGCAATTAAGGTTGAACCTAGCTGTGGGCGGCGAATGGATGTGCCGCGCCGGCCTTCTGCGCGACGACATCGGAAGCCTTCGGTTCGCGCGCCACCGCGCGCTGAATGGACTCTTTGGTCGCCTGGTAGTTGTAGTCCTGGATCTTGGCGTCGTCTTCCGCCAGCCAGTGAATGAAGACACCGACGCAAACGAAGATATCATCGGCTTCGTCGGCCGGTATGGTTCCGTCCTCGACGGAATCGGCTACGGCCATCGCAACGCCACGCTGCGCCGGACCAAACATCTGTACGGCCTGCTTCGATCCCTTAATCGTGACTTTATTGAACATTACGGTGCTGGGTTTCGCGGCGAGGTTAGGCGCCACAACCGCCAGCAGACTACTGAAACCGTCTTTGTTATTCGTCAGACAGTTACAGAAAGCGGCTTCTACGCTACTCCCGCGCGGTCCCATGATGAGGTCGATATGTGCGACCTCGTTACCATCACCGACGAGTGATTCACCAACAAGTACTCGATCAACAACCGCCATGGTTTTTTCTCCTTCTATCGTTGCCGTATTATTTGACTGTTTTCCGAAAAGTGCCTTAAAGATGGACATCGTTGTCACCACCTTCTCAAGCTTATTTGGTTGTCTGGTTTGTACGTACCACGTGTATCAATGGGCCCACGGTTCGCAGACAGGTTTTAGTCCCCCAGGTGTGATAACAGCAGTGCCAGTACACTAGCTACTGTCAAATCCGCGCTCGTCCCCGGATTCACCCCCTTGCTTTTCAAATCGCGATCGAACTCCCTCAGCTCCGCCGCGAATGTCGCCGGATTTTCGCACGCTTTGAAACCGCTTTCCAGTTTCCGCGCCGCGAGCCGTATCGCCTCGGCAGTCGTCGCCCCGAACTTGCGTTCGACGTGGGTATCCGGGTAGCGGCCGAGCAGGGCCAGATACAGTCCCACAGTCGCCCACTTTAAGGACGTCCAGCGACTAAGGTAGGCGCGCAGCAGAGGTAGACCGAAGGTGAAGATATCTTCGAAATCGGTGGTGTATTGGTAGGCGATGCGGTCCCGTACGGCAGCTAGCCGCATCACGTCCTTCAGCGCCAAGGTAGGCTCGTTCGCTACATCCTCTTGCTCGCTACCGCCGAGACCGCCGGGCGAGGCTCGCCGTATCGCCGCAAAAACCAACGAAGAATCGTGCAGCGATAAACCGTCGAGTACGACGGCTAAACGCTCGCGCAGGCTTTCGCCGCGCTCGGGGAGCAATGCAGCGCGGGCGAGCGGCGCGGCCAACAATACGATCCCGAGATTCGTGTTGCATTGCGCAACCGAAAAACTGGCCGCCACCGCATCGTAGACGCCCTCGCCGACACTCTTATGCGGTCTGGCCAACAGCGGCGCTATGACGGCAGCACTGGCGAGAAAATCGGCTGCCGTCATACCGTGACCGTGCGCACAGATGGAGACGTTCCCAGGCTTTAGCGCCAGAACGTCGAAACGGCAGGCACACCTGATCGCCTCGCCGATTTCCAGCTGAAGCTCTCCGGACGGCAAAATCACCCCGTCGCAGCAAGCGCCGCGTAACGATTCATCTTCACTACGAACGCGTCGGTCAAACGCTGCGTGACGTTGACGCCGGAGACGCGCTGGAGTCCTTGCCAAGCGGGAATGCCATTCACTTCGCCAACCAACCAGTTCCCGTTGCCATCGCGCAACAGATCAACGCCGGCGTAATCGATTTCGACCGCCGCCGCGGCTGCTTCGGCGAGCGCGTATAGGGTTGGGTCCGGTCCGATCGGTTCGCACACCGCCCCCTGCGCTCGGTTCGTCACCCAGTGGCGCGAACGCCGCTGCATGGCGGCAACCGTACGGCCTTCGATGACGAACACCCGCCAATCGCGGAAGTCTCGCCCCCCTGCATCGAGATACTCCTGCAGATAGTAAACGCCGGCCGGCGGCACGTACGCATCGAACTGATCGAGCGTGGAGATTTGAATCACGCCGTTCCCCTGTGATCCGAATAGCGGTTTCAATACGAGCGCGCGACGTCCGTCCAGTTCGCATTCGGCGATGCTACGGGCGTGCGCGGTCGACTCGGACACCCAGGTCCGCGGTGCGGGGATCCCGTGACGGTGCAACAGAAAGCTCGTCAGGCCCTTATCGACCGTACGTTCGATCGCGCGGCCGCCGTTGAACACCGGTACCCCGAGTATCTCTAGCGCATGCAAGACATCCAGGCGCACGACGACTTCTTCCAAAGTGCCGCCGGCCACACCGCGCACGAACACGGCATCGGGCAAAGCGTCAAAGCCGGGAATAAGAATCGAGGGAAACTCTTCGGATAGATCGAAAGCGCACTCGCTAAGACTCACGAACTGGGCCCCGATATCGCGCGCCGCGAACTCTTCGCCGAGCGATTTTCCGTGCCAACCGGGCTCATCGGAAAAGATCACGGTTTGGCGCATGTTCGTCACTCAGGGATCCTCATAGAAACGTTGTCCGTTCGGTAGAGCTGCAATCACGATGTCTCTCTTAAGAAGAATTTGTTGAGACTTCAAGCTACTAAAATGTGCCGCTGAAAGCGGCAGCTTTATTGACTGGATGCCGGATCCGTCACCCCGGACTCGATCCGGGGCCGGCATGACGGTAATCACGTTCCTCAGCCGTTGAAAGAGTCTTCCAGGAGATCTTCGCGCAACGCTCCGCCGTAGAACGTGCGACCACTCGCCACCGCGGTGACCGCGCATCGAGCCGGCGAAAACAACATCGGGTCGATCTTGTAGAAGTCGTAACCGCAGTCCTTGAAAATCGTGCCGAAAGGTTTCCCGAAATCGCGCGAGGCCGAACTCGGGAGGCCTTCTGCCAGTGCCGACGCGGCGGCGTCGTCACAATCTACGAAAAGATGCACGCGCCCGCCGAACAGTATCGCATCGTTAGTACGCCCCATCGCGGCAATGAAGTCGCTGCTCGGCGGCGGTATCGGCGCACTGCCGGCGCCGTCAATGATTTGCGACAGCGGAAATTTCAGCTCGTGAACTTTGTGCAGAGCGACTTCAAGCACCCGAGATACGACTTGGACGCCACCCGCCAGGCTTGTCGTCGGCGTGAGGATCAGGGTTAGTTGGGACGGCTCGATGTTGCAGTGCGACACGATCTTCTCGATGACTTCCGGTGGCGGGTGCCGATCGACTTCCAGCACCAGAGTCGTCGGTCCGGGCGGGTTGCGGAAATCCAATTCGTCGAACAAGGGCTCGCGACTACCGATGGCCCGTGCCGGTCCAGATCCGAGCGCGTGGAACGCGCCTTTTCCCTCTCCGTGGCTCAGGCTCCAGCCCGCGTATTGTGACCCCAGGCAGGCAGTCACGGGATCACCGCTATGGACGTCCACATGCCAGGTCCAGCGACTAAAGGTATCAGCGGCGCTCAACGCTACTCGACCGAGACCACCGAGACAGATTTCGCCGATGCAACGACCCGCTTCCAGCCCCCCGGGGACCTCGATCCCGGCGTCGATCAGCTGCGCCCCGGTAGGGTCGGCGATCAACTTGACGCGATATTTGTCCGGATCATTGCGCAAATTCTCGACCAAGGGCTGCGACAAGGCGCTGACGTCCACGCGAGTATCATTCATTTGACCTACCTCTACAGGAAATTCTTTTCGCTAGATTATTGATCCGAAATATCGATAACTTTCGGAATAAGGGCCCCGGCCGTGCGTCGTCACTGTCATACCGGCCCCGGTATTCAGTAGAAAAAGCCCGCCGCAGGCGGGACATTGTTTGACTGGACCCCGGAGCCAGGATTGCTCCTGCAATCCTCTCGCATTTCCTACGTCTGATGTGCATGGATGCACAAATGCCGCGATGGCAGGATGCCAGAGAGCGGCCCTGTAGGTCACAAGTCCGGGGTGACGACAGTCGAAACTACGAACAACGTAGAGCGATATTTCGGTTCAACTATCTAGATTATCACGACCGCGTCGTTCCGCGAATCATCCGGCGTGCAACAAACGACGCAACTCCGCGAACCGGTCCGCGAGCAACTCCCGCGCCTCGCTGGAAGTAGATGCCGAGGCCGACACCGAACATAAGGGCATACCGGCGTCGAGGTAGGTGGTGGGCGGTGGCCGGTCGGCGGCCCAATCGGGCCACCGGAGCGCCCTCGGCACCGCGAGGGGCGCCTCGGCGTAGTAGATCGCCATGGCTCGGACATCCGCCGGTACCGAGCAGCGACGGGCAACCGCGTTCAAGTGTGCGCTGAACACCTCGCCGGGCGCCGCCAACAGGTCGAAAGTGGCGGGCGGGCGAACATTCATTTCGATCAGCGCCAATCCATTGGCGCCATCGCGGATGAAATCGATGCCGCAGAGTCCGCGCAGACCAAAAGCTTCCGTGAGCGTTTCCACAAGCTTCACCAGGCGCCCCCGGAGCGCCGCGTATACATCGGGCGCGGCGACCGCGGCGCTGAATCGATAAGGAAAACGCGGATGCGACTGCAGTGCGAACGGTTCGCAAACGCCCAAGAGCTCGACCGCGCCGGGACCGGCAAGAAACGCTGCGGACAACGGCGCGCCGGTAACTTCCCGCTGTAGGTATTGCCGCTGCCCGGTGAGGCAGCCTCTCCTCGCGCGGCCGACGCCGTCACCGCCGCAGCTTCCGCGCTGTTTAACCAGCCACGTCCCGGTCGCCGGAACCCGGCCATAGGCCAACGCCGGAAGGTCAAAGTCGATGGCCGATTGCACTTGCAGGAACGCAGTCGGATCGTTTGCGGCAAACAACGCCGCCACCGGGCAACCCGCCAGCGGCCAGGATCGCGCGATTGCGGCGAGCAAATGGGGTTGAGCTTCCCACCCACTGCCCCAGACCAAGGGCATCTCGCCGTCGGCCGAACGCAGCCTGCTTAGCGCCTGGAGCAGCGCGCGCGCATTGAAGCCGAAGGCGTCCGTGGCGGGAAGCTTCACGTTACTCACGCAGGCGGCTTCGGTATCGACGTCCCCGAACAGATCCACAACCACCGGTCGGTAGCCCGCCGCCCGCGCCGCCTGGGCGAGCTGACGCCCCGAACGCGCGACGATCAAGACGTCAGCCGCCGGCACCGCCTACGCCGAGCGCACTGCCGTCGGGGTCGGCAGGCAAATGGATCAACCGCCCGCCATCGTCGCCGCGTCTGAACCGGCGATGCAGCCGCGCTCGGCACCCCGGTTGCGCCCGCGATGGACCGAAAAGCGCAAACCGGGAACACCGGCGTAGCGATCCCTGAGCGCATCGAGGAGCTTTCCCGCCCGCGGCTCGCTGTCGACGAATAAGAATCCCGTAGGACCCCACGATGTCTGACCGACGCCGCACAGCTGGTGCGTGGAACGGACCCAACGAGTAACCTCGGCGACGTCGCTGCTGGTAAACGGACCGCCCTGCGAGGGGCCGAAGTATTCCCCGACGACCGTTTGCAGCGCCGCTATGTGACGACTGAACGAAGCGAAATTTCGCTCTGCGAGCGCGGGAAATATCCCCATCAGGGTCAGCCTACACAATTCGGCGGCGGTTTCGCGGGCCATCGGTGCAATCGATTCAAACGCCGATATCTCCGCCGTGCCGCTCAGCCCCTGGTGCTCGGAGTCGCGAACCAGTATCACGCGCCACTCGTCTGGAAAGTCGAAACGAGCGAGTAAAGGCGGAATGACGGTGTCCTCGGCCCGCCCGCCGTCCATCACGAAGCCGCCGACCTCGAATACACCGATCCCGATACCGGATCGCCGACCGCGGCCCGTGACGCGGGCGAGTTCGCGGATGTTACGGTCCCATCCGAACGAATCGGCGATCGCGGCGGACACCGCGAGCGCCAGTTGGGTGCCCGATCCGAGCCCGGCGTGCACCGGGATTGCGTTTTCGACTGTCAGGGTGAGTTCCGAAGGCAAATCGAGCGCCTGCAACGTGCCGAGGGCGTATTCCCGCGCGCGCGCCGCACCGTCGCCCCTTACGTGCAAGTCATTAGAAGGCTCCGCCACGACGGTCGTCGAGAGCTCCTCGAGGGCGAGTCCGAGACTGCCGAATCGGCGGCCGAGATCGCCATTGAGATCGACAAAACCCAAGTGCAGGCGTGCCGGAGATTCGATTCTGATACGGCGGCGGGAGAAACTCATACGCCTCGTCGGCCCCTCTTCGATGCCCGCACGACGATGGGGCACGGTAATGTCTGTGTGGTCGCATAGTGTAGCGAATGGCGGCAGGATAGATAGTGTACGGTAACGCACGTTATGGTAAGTTAACACGGTGCTCCACGGGTGCCGGAAGCGCGGAGCATGAGCGTAACGATCTGCAATCAGAAAGACTCCCGACGAGTACCGTGCCGACGCCTCTACATTCCGGACCGACCGCGCTTAGAACCCCCAAGAACGTAGCCCGTTCGTTCTGTTCCCTTTTGTGTGCCGACCTCTCCGTGACCTCTTCGGGCAACGCGCGAGGTATGCCGTTTCGCCATGGTGTGCAGCTGCAATGCGCAGGACGCGATTCTGACTGCCTGCCAAACCTAAACAGCGGTTCCAAAAAATGCTTCATTCTCGTGCTTATATCCACGCCCGTCTCCCCGGGGCTTGTGACCTACAGGGCCGCTCTCTGGCATCCTGCCATCGCGGCATTTGTGCATCCATGCACATCAGACGTAGGAAATGCGAAAGGATTGCAGGAGCAATCCTCGCCCCGGGGTCCAGTTAAACAATGTCCGCCTACGGCGGGCTTTATGCACTGGATACCGGGGCCGGTATGACGGTGATGATGTACAACCAAAGGTCCCTGATCCGGGACTGATCGATAATTTGGGACAGCTAGCTAGATTCATTCCGCGCGGTGAGACCACTGCAACGATTTGACGAGGAATTATGTCAAAACAACCTCCATTACCAAGCACTCGCGTCGGCGGGCGCCGGCACCCGGGCGGCGGGCGCCGCAAAGGGCGGATCGAACCGCGCGGCCGCGGCGTCGACCAGAGCGCGCTGGCCGACATCCGTCAACTGATCGGCGAAAGACCACATAAACGCCGCCTTTTGATCGATTACCTGCACCTCGTGCAAGACAAATTCGGCAGCTTGTCGCATCGACACCTGGCCGCACTGGCGCGGGAGATGAACCTGTCGCAGGCCCAAGTTCACGAAGTCGCTTCCTTTTACTCTCAGTTCGCTATCGTTGGCGATGGTGAGAAAGCGGCGCCCGTAATTGTACGCGTATGTGACAGTCTCGCTTGTTCAATGCAGGGTTCGCGGGAATTACTCAGCCAATGCGAGCAACATTTCGGTGACGACGTAGACGTGGTTCGCGCGCCGTGTATGGGGCGCTGTGACTGCGCACCGGTTGCCTCGGCGAACAAACGCCATATAGACCACGCGTCTGTCGATACAATCAGACAAGCAATCGACGCCGGCGCACTGGGTCCCGTTGTTCCGGCCTACAAAGATTACGATGACTACGTCGCCGCAGGGGGGTACCAACTATTGCGGGCCTGTCTGAACGGCGAACACGATCGCCAGGGGATCATCGAGGCGCTTTCCGATTCGAGCCTGCGCGGCCTCGGCGGCGCCGGCTATCCTACCGGGCGAAAATGGGCCACCGTTCTCGGATTGCCCAAGCCCAAGATCATCGCCGTGAATTTCGACGAGAGCGAAATGGGGACTTACAAAGATCGCTATTTCGTCGAACACGATCCCCATCGCCTGTTAGAAGGAACGTTAGTCGCGGCCTGGACCTGCGAAACCTATCAAGGCTACATCTATCTTCGCGACGAGTATCACTATATCCGTGAAATCCTGGAACGAGAGATCCCGAAACTGGACGCGGCCGGACTAACCGAACATTGCCGCCTGCTCCTGTCCCGAGGCGCCGGCGCCTACATCTGCGGCGAGCGCTCCGCGATGCTCGAATCCATCGAAGGAAAGCGCGGTTATCCCAGGCTGAAAGATCCACGCCCAACGGTAGTCGGTCTATTTGGCATCCCGACGCTGATCAACAATGCGGAAACGCTATTCTGGATCCGGGATATCGTTGAAAAAGGGCCTGAATGGTTCAGCAGTCAAGGCCGCAACGAAAGGCCGTGCCCGCGGTCTTTTTCGGTGTCCGGACGGATCAGTAAACCAGGGGTAAAACTTGCAGCGGCGGGGATCACCATGAACCAGTTGCTGGAAGAACATTGCGGCGGGATGGCCGACGGTCATCGCTTCAAAGGATACTGCCTCGGCGGTTCTTCCGGCGGGATACTACCGGCATCGATGGCGGATCTCCCGTTGGACTTCGACACTATGGAACAATACGGCTGCTCGATAGGATCGGCGGCGATTACGGTGTTCTCCGAGAAAGATTCGATCCGGGATATCGTATTGAATCTGATGTTGTTTTTTGAAGACGAATCCTGCGGGCAGTGCACGCCTTGTCGAGTGGGTACCGAGAAAGCCGTCAAGCTCGTTAGACAGGATACCTGGGATGAAGCGCTGCTGAACGATTTGTGCGAAGTGATGGAAGTGGCGTCTATCTGCGGACTCGGACAATCAGCGCCGGCGCCGATCCGTACGGCTCTCAAGTATTTCCGCGACGAACTGCGGTTGGGATAGCAGACCACGATGGTGATGCGGAAACCTACGAAGGTAGCAGATGAATGAGCGATAGCATTCAAAGAGACGACGTCCATTTCACGATCGACGGCGAAGAGGCCGTTGCCTCGCCTTACGAAACGGTTTGGCAGGTAGCGAAACGTCTCGGTAAATCCATCCCTCATCTTTGCCTCAAGGATTCCGCTGGTTATCGGCCGGACGGTAATTGTCGAAGTTGCATGGTGGAGATCGATGGCTGGCTCGATACCTCGTGCTGTTCGAAGCCGCGGGACGGGATGACGGTGCTGACCGATTCGCCGAAAGCGCGGAAGGCGCGCGAATCGGTCTTTGAATTGTTGGTGGCCGATCAGCCCGCGCAGGACCAGGCCCACAATCCGGATTCGCAGTTCTGGTACTGGGCGGAAAAGGTAGGCGTAACCAGCAGCCGCTATCCGCCCCGCGATGCGCTCGAAGTCGATAAAAGCAATCCCGGCATCGCGGTAAACCTGGATGCCTGCATTCATTGCAATCTCTGCACCATGGGGTGCAGCGAAATCCAAGGGCACGACGTTATCGGGATGCACGGACGCGGGTTCATGGCGAAGATCGGCTTCGATTTCGACGATCCCATGGGCGGCAGTAGCTGCGTCTCCTGCGGCGAATGCGTGGAGGCGTGTCCGACGGGAGCATTCATGCCGGCCGGGTTGCTCGACGGGGCGCAGGTGTTCGCGCAGAAGCCCGATAGCAGGATCGATAGCGTTTGCCCTTACTGCGGGGTCGGTTGCCAGATCACTTACAACGTCAAGGACAACGAAATCCTGTGCGTCGAAGGTCAGGATGGGCCGGCCAATAACAACCGGCTGTGCGTTAAGGGTCGTTTCGGTTTTGACTATGTCAAGCACCCCCATCGTTTAACGCAACCCTTGATCCGTCGGCACGACGCGCCCGAAAAAACCGCAGAGCTCGAAATCGATCCGGCGGATCCAATGACCCATTTCCGCGAGGCTAGCTGGGATGAAGCACTGGAGGTGGCGGCAAGGGGACTACGAAAAGTACTGGAACGTGACGGCAGTTCGGCGATGGCCGGATTCGGTTCCGCTAAGTGTTCGAACGAAGAAGCCTACCTGTTTCAAAAACTCGTGCGAACGGGCTTCGGCACCAACAACGTCGACCACTGCACCCGGCTTTGCCATGCGTCCTCCGTCATGGCACTGCTCGAAGGGGTCGGATCGGGCGCGGTATCGGCGCCATTCACCGCCTCGCTGGATGCCGATGTCATTATCGTGACCGGTTCCAATCCCGTCGAGAATCACCCGGTGGCCGCGACCTACTTTCGAAACGCAGTGAGCCGCGGCGCGACTTTGATCGCAATGGACCCGCGCTTGAACGAATTGTCTAAACACGCGGCGCATTTTCTGCAATTCAACCCTGGTGCGGATGTGGCGCTGTTGAACGGCATGTTGCATACGATTATTGACGAAGAACTGCATGACACGGCGTTTATTGAACGTACTACGCGAGGTTTCGACGCCCTGAAGACGCACCTACAGGCATATTCGCCGGAGAAGATGGCACCGATCTGCGGCATCGATGCTAAAACGATCCGCACCGTAGCCCGCAAATATGCCACTGCGCAGCGCTCCATTATTTTTTGGGGAATGGGGATCTCGCAATCGATACACGGTACCGACAACGCGCGATGTTTAATCGCGCTGGCGATGGCAACGGGCCAAATCGGTCGAAAGGGAACCGGACTACATCCCCTGCGCGGGCAGAATAATGTTCAGGGCGCCTCCGACTGCGGCTTGATGCCCTTCGTATTCCCGGACTATCAGGCCGTGGACAATCCCGAACAACACGCCAGATTCGAAGACTTTTGGAATGCGGAACTAGACCCGAAACGTGGGCTCACCGTCGTCGAAATCATGAACGAAGTCCGCGCCGGTGGGATAAAGGCGATGTATATCATGGGTGAAAATCCGGCCATGTCGGACCCCGATACGACGCACGTCCGCGAGGCACTGGCTCGTCTCGATTTCCTCGTGGTGCAGGACATCTTTCTCACCGAAACCGCGGCGTTCGCGAATGTGGTGTTGCCGGCGACCGCATGGCCGGAGAAAGAAGGAACGGTGACGAACACCAACCGCCAGGTACAAATCGGACGCCAGGCATTGGATGCGCCGGGCGATGCGCGTCCCGACTGGTGGATCACACGGGAAATCGCCATAGGCCTCGGACTCGACTGGAATTATCGAGGACCGGAGGAGGTCTTCAACGAAATGCGCCGGTGCATGCCCTCGATTGAGAACATCAGCTGGGAGCGCTTGCAAAGGGAAAACGTCGTTACCTATCCATGCTCCGGCGACGACGACCCCGGGCAGGAAATCGTTTTTACCGACGGATTCGCGACCGAAGACGGACGCGGACTCTTCGTACCGGCGTCGATCACCCCGGACAACGAACCGCCGGATGATGAGTACCCGATGATCCTCTGTACCGTGCGCAATCTGGAGCACTGGCACACGGGTTCGATGACACGGCGTTCGAAAGTGCTGGACGCGCTGGAGCCCGAAGCGGTCGCCATGCTGTGCAAAGATGACATGGTACGGCTAGGGCTCAAACCCGGCGATTATGCCCGCATCAGTACGCGACGCGGATCGATCGATATCAAGATCCGGTATGATTACAGAACGCCCGCCGGCGTCATCAACGTGCCGTTCTGCTGGACTGAAGCGGCCGGGAATATGCTGACCAGCACCAGGCTCGATCCCGTCGGCAAAATCCCCTCGGCGAAATACTGCGGCGCACAGGTTGAAAAGATCGAAGTTTCGGCCGACCAAATCGCACAGGTTCCCTAAATATGCGTTCCGAAAGATGCTTCACTTTCATCGTTACTCCGCCTGCCGTCACCCCGGACTGGATCCTGTCTCTTGATCGGATCTTTGTCATTTCAATGAGGCAGCCAATTCAGCGC
>CAZFZX010000067.1:5552-20952 GCA_964523765.1 uncultured Enterobacteriaceae bacterium | reverse complement strand
CGCAAAATGCCGAGTCATGACTTGTTCAGAGGTTCCTTAGGTAGAAACGGACAGAAATTTCGTTTTGTAAGCACGGTAGATGCGTTGGACTCGCCGGAAAACCGGCCCGACACTGCCGGCTCCGATCGGTTTGTCATCGATCCGGATAACGGGAACCAATTCGCTTCTTGAGCTTGTCACCCAGACCTCGTCCGATCGTCGTAGTTCCTGCTCGGATATGGGCTCCTCGCGGGCCGGCTCATCCGTAGATCCCAACAGTTCTACAATCAGGTCGCGAGTGACCCCGGGCAGTATCTCCGGAGACAGCGGGGGTGTCTTTATGGTGCCGTCGGTCGCTACGAAGACATTGCTAGCGGCACCCTCGGTGACATACCCGTCGCGCACGAATAGTGCCTCCTGCGAACCCGCTTGGGCGGCCGTCTCCCGCGATACTACGTTCGCGATCAACGACGTCGACTTGATGTCACAGCGGCGCCAGCGGATATCCTGCACGAAGATCGCCGCGATCGGAACCGCCTCCGACGAACCCAAGGCCGGGGAAGACATAACAAAGACCGTAGGTTCGATTTTGTCGGGAAGCACGTGCACCCGCGGCGCGACGCCGCGAGTTACTTGGATATAAATGTTCTGGTCGCCTCCGCGGTTGGCCTGGACCAGTTCCTCGACGATCGACGTCCAACGTGTGTCGGACAACGGGTTATCCATCAAGACCGCGGCCAGACTGCGCCGCAGACGGCCCAAATGCTCGGGTAGCCTGAACGCCATACCGTCGAAAACGGGAACGAGTTCATACACACCATCACCGAATATGAATCCTCGGTCGAGAACCGACACTTTCGCCTCGGAAAGCGGCCCGAGGACACCGTTGAGATAGCAAATAGATTCCCGCATAGGTCGACCGCACCTTCCGCTCGGTATCGGCGAGTTATTCGAGTCGCATCATGAGTCCATCGACGGCTCGTGTGAATATCGAACCTTTCGCGACGGCACGGGTTGCGACAAGCGGTTGTGAGGCAAGCAGTCGCCCGTCGAGTTTCAGAACCAACTTACCGATCGTTTGACCAAGGCTAACCGGCGCTTCGACCGATTCGTCTATCTCCGCGGACGCTTCAATGGAGTCATATTTTCCGCGCGGCGTCACTACGTGGAGATCTGCCGCAACGCCTAGCTCGACTTCGTCGGATTTCCCCTTCCAGACTTTGGTAGATGCGACAGCGTCACCGGCGTCGTATACCTTTCTGGATTCGAAAAATCGAAATCCATAATTTAGCAGCGCCTGGCTTGCTTCGGTTCGGGCCGCGTCGGATTCCGCCCCCATAACGACGGCAACCAACCTCATCCCGCGACGTTCGGCGGAAGAAACCAGACAATACCCTGCCGCGTCCGTATGGCCAGTCTTTACGCCATCGACCGAAGAGTCTCGGCCAAGAAGGCGGTTGCGATTGAATTGGCGTATACCCCCGTAGGTATATTCTTTCTCGGCGAAGCGCCGATAAACGTCCGGAAAATCACGGATGATCGCCCGTGCTAGGAGCGCGAGATCTCGGGCGGTCGAATACGTTCCCGGATCGGGTAAGCCAGTGCTGTTGGCGAAGCCCGACTCGACCATCCCGAGGCGCGCCGCTGTGTGATTCATTACCGTTGCGAACACGTCCTCGGTTCCAGAAATGTGTTCGGCAAGCGCCACACTGGCATCGTTACCGGATTGAACTATGATGCCTTGAAGAAGCTCGTCGACCGTGACCTTCTTATTCACTTCGATGAACATACGAGAACCTTCCGTGCGCCACGCTTTTTCGCTTACGGTGGTCGTGTCGCCAAGGGCAATCGACCCGGACGCCAATGCTTCGGCGACGACATAGGATGCAATAATTTTTGTCAGGCTTGCCGGCTCGGCTTTTGCGTCAGCGTTGAGTTCACCAAGCACCGTCCCGGTGGTGAAATCGACCAGGATAAACGAGCCGACACCCAATTTAGGCGGTGCTGGTACGCCGGGGAAACTCTCGGCGGAGTAGGCGTTTGCCCCGCACAGAAACAGAACGAACCAGAGCGCGCGCGGAAAATTAAGTCTGACGTTTTGCATAGAAAAGCGACCGGATAGTTTCACGTTGCACGTCGACCGCCGTCCGGATGACGTGCGGCTAGTAGCTAACAAAATGATGATCGTTGATACCGAGACTGAACAGCGTATCGACCAGGCGATCGGCCAAATCGACACTGGCGATCGGGCCCACCTGAACGCGATAAATTGTACCGGCTCCGTTGTTGCCTTCGCGGATCCGGACGTATTGCGGCAAACGCCGGGCTATGCGCTCCGATAAGCGCTGCGCGTTACCCTGTACATTGAAGGCCCCGATCTGAAGATACAAGCTCATGTGTTCGTCGGCCGGCGGGTTCGCCTGTGCCGACGAAGCGAACCGGGTCGACGGACCGTCGACCGCTGTGACCCGGACAAACGCGGTGCCCTTTTTTACCACGCCGAGCTTGAGGGCAGCGGCATACGACAAATCGATGATCCGATTCCCGTGGAACGGGCCGCGATCGTTGACTTTGAGAATTGCGGCGCGGCCGTTTTCAAGATTCGTCACCTTCACGTACGTTGGCAGCGGTAGGCGCTTATGCGCCGCCGTCATCTTATACATATCGTAGATTTCACCGCTCGAAGTCTTGCGACCGTGAAATTTCTTACCGTACCAAGAAGCGATGCCGCGCTCGTCGAACCCGTAACTCGATTTCAGCGTGCGATAGCGCTTGCCAAGCACCTCGTAAGATTCCGGATTTCCATAGCGGCTTCTCGGTTCATCGCGAGGAACGGCATCGGCGATCTCATCGATATCCAGCATCCGGCCCGGCGCGTCTCGTTCGACGACGACGCCACAACCCGCCAGAAGGAGGCACGCCCCAGCGGCGAATCCAAACCGGCGGCGGACTAGGTGCCTATGATAAAGGCCCGTTGCGGGCATCACGGATCGCCTCGGCAAGCTTCACCACCGCCATTGCGTACTTTGCGCGCGGGTTGTAACGCATGATTACGTAAAAATTGTTCAACGCCAACCAGTATTCCTCCGCCGTTTCGCCTTGTAGAACGAACAGCGCCGCCAACTCATCGGCGTCGTGTGCATCCGCAGCGACGCCGAGCCGGCTAAACTCGCTGATTCGACGATGTGGTTTCAATGTATCGGACAACAATTCGTCGGGCTCGTCGGCCGAGGCCGAAATGACGATCGACTTTCCACGGTCCCAACCGTGCGACTTCAGATAGTTGGCGACGCTGCCGATCGCGTCGATCCGGTCTTTCCAGATGTTGCGCTTCCCATCGTGATTGAAATCAACGGCGAATTTCCGGTAGCTCTCGGGCATGAATTGGGGGATCCCCATCGCGCCGGCGTACGACCCGGACAAACTCAACGGATCGAGATCCTGCTCCCGGCTCAGCAAAAAAAGATGTCGCAATTGTTCACGGAAATATCGCATTCGTTTTGCGTTTTGGTCGGGATAATGAAAAGCAAGTGTCGCCAATGCGTCAATAACCCGATCGCGGCCGGTGATGCGACCGTATGCAGTTTCCACACCGATAATCGCCACCACTATTTCTGCCGGTACACCGTAAACTTCTCTTGCTTCCTCCAGGGTCTCGGCATTGATGTTCCAAAAATCGATGCCTGCATCGATACGTTGTTGCGTAAGGAAATTCTTACGATATTCGTACCACGGTTTCGCTTTCTCGGCCGGGCGCGACATGGCTTTCAGAACGTGATCGGATCGCATAGCTTCCCGAAACACCCGATTCAGTTCAGGGGCGTCGAAATCGTGCTCGGCAACCATTTCGGCGACAAAAGAATCGACCGCTTGCTTGTCCAAATCGCCGCTTTGGGCCGCCGCGGAGGCGCATACAAGAATCGCAGATAGGCGCACGAAAATCTTAAACATAACTGTGAGATATTCCATATAACTTATTCAAGATTATACAATAAATCGCCGGTGAGTCTGAATAGACATCAGGATACCTAAACCCGCCAAAATAGTCACCAGCGAAGACCCGCCGTAGCTGACGAGCGGCAGCGGTACGCCGACGACGGGCAGTTGTCCGGTCACCATGCCCATATTGACAAAAATGTATATGAATAGTGTTAGCGTCAAACTGGCGGCCACCAGCCGGCCGAAGCTGTCCTGTGCATTGATAGCGATGCGCAGGCCGCGCGCTAGAACAAGCGCATAAGCTGCGAGCATGACGACGACACCGATAAAGCCAAATTCTTCACAGTACACCGCGAATATGAAATCGGTCGCTCGTTCCGGGAGGAATTCAAGATGCGATTGGGTCCCGTTGAGCCAGCCTTTTCCGGACAAACCACCCGATCCGACCGCGATTGTGGCCTGGATGATGTGGTAGCCGGCGCCGAGCGGATCCTGTTGCGGATCGAACAAGGTGAGGACTCGCTGACGCTGATAGTCGTGCATCAGCATCCACGCAAGCGGCGCCACGCACAATCCGAAGGCAACTGCCGTGACCATCCACCGCCAACTTATACCGGCAAAAAACAGAGCGAATAAGCCGGCCGCCATTACCAACAATGCGGTACCCAAATCAGGTTGTTGGATGATGAGAAGTCCGGGCACGAGTACCAGCAGCAACGCGATCATCGTCGTCCGCAGGTTGGGTGGTAATACCCTGTCGTAGAGAAACCAGGCAACGGTAAGGGGTACCGCGATCTTCATGATCTCGGAAGGCTGAAACTGAAGGACGCCCAGTTGCAACCAACGCTGAGCACCGCGCCCGCTACCGAATAGGAAGACCGCGACCAATAGTATGATCCCAACGGCATACAATAGCGGCGCCCACCGCGCGAGTCGGGCGGGGCTGATCTGCGCTACCAGAACCATAGCCACTAATCCGATCGACATACGGATCCCCTGGCGTATGATGACATCGGTGGACTGACCGCCGGCACTGTAGAGGACGATCAACCCCAAAATGCACAAGATCAACGCACCGCCTAGCAACTGAGCGTCGATATGGACTCTAAACAGCAGACTTCGGTGACTATCCACTATCTGAAGCCGAAAAGTGCTCGCCGCTTAGATAATAATCAAGGAGTCGCCGTGCTATCGGGGCCGCCGTGCGACTACCGCTGCCGCCGTTTTCAACCACAACGGCAACTGCGATTTCGGGGTTTTGCGCAGGCGCGAACGCGATGAACAGCGCGTGATCGCGAAGGTGCTCCGGCGTTTCCTCATTTTCGATTTCCTCCTCTTGCGCGATGGCAAATAGTTGCGCGGTCCCGGTTTTTCCCGCGTACCGAAATGGGGCGCCACGCCCGGAACGCCGCGCCGTCCCCCGCCCGCCGTGAACGACATCGACCATTCCCTGTATTACCTTTGCCCAGTATGAATCATCGGACATCTGTAGCGGCGGGCGTTCGTGGATCCCTATTTCACTGGCGACACGAGCCACGGGATCTTCTATTTGCCCGACTACGTGAGGTACCCGTCGCGCACCCCGGTTCGCGAGGATCGAAGTCGCATAAGCCAATTGCAACGGTGACGCCAACATGAATCCCTGCCCGATGCCCGTGATTAGCGTTTCTCCCGGATACCAGGGCAGGCTCCGTGCTCGCCGTTTCCAATCGGCCGAAGGCAGCAATCCCCCGGTTTCGCCCGGCAGATCAATCCCCGTAGCTCGCCCTAAACCGAATTTAGACAAACCGTTATGGAGCCGCGCGATACCCAGATCACGGGCGAGCGTGTAATAGTAAACGTCACAGGACTCCGCGATAGAACGGCTCAGGTCGACGTGTCCGTGTCCATCCTTGAGCCAATCGCGATATCGGTGATCGTCACCGTCCAGCGTGTACCAACCGGGGCACCAGGTCGCGTCGTCGGGATGACGTACGCCGGTCTCCAATCCAGCCAGTGCAACCAGGGGCTTGATCGTGGACCCGGGTGGGTATTGCGCTTGAAGGGCACGATTGAACAAGGGCCGGTCTCTCGACTCTCGCAGCGCGGCGTACCGATCCTTACTTATACCATTGACGAACTGGTTCGGATCAAAAGACGGTTTGCTAACAAAGGCGAGGACCTCACCGGTCGTCGGATCAATGGCGACGACAGCACCCTTACTGTCGGCAAGCGCGTCCACGGCCAGGCGCTGAAGTTTCGCATCCAAGGTCAAATAGATATCACGCCCGGGAACCGGCGATTTTCGGTCTACCACGCGCAATACGCGGCCCTGCGCGTTTACCTCCACCTGTTGATAACCCACTTTGCCGTGCAAAACGCTTTCGCGAGCCTTTTCTACACCGACTTTCCCGGTATGGGTAGTTCCCCGATAAGCCTCGTTGTCGAGTTCCTTTAACTCCTGTTCGCTTACCCTTCCCACGTACCCGACGACATGCGCCATCCGATCTTCGTGCGGATAAAACCGCGTCAATCGGGCAGCAATGCTGAACCCGGGAAAGCGATGACGATTCACAGAAAACAGCGCGACCTGACTCTCGTCGAGACCCGTCTTGACAGCCACCGCATCGAATCCGCGCGACCGTTTCAGTTCTTCTTCGACCCTTTGCTTCTCCTTTTCGTCGAGCACCAATAGCTTAGCGATCGAGGCAAGAGCGGCCGGAACGTCCCCGACCCGCTCTGGAACCATCTCAAGCGAAAAAGATGGACGATTTTCTGCCAGGATCTGCCCGTCGCGGCTGTAAATTAGACCGCGAGTCGGCGCGACCGGTACGACTTTAAGCCGGTTTTCGTGCGACAGTGTGGTGAAATGCCGATGCTCGATGATTTGGAGATAAGCCAGACGAGCAATAATGACGAACGCCAACGTAACCATGATGATCACGGCCGCCCATACCCGCGCTTGAAAAATACGCGATTCGCGATTGGGATCTTTCAGTGTTGGCAGTCTTAGCATCGCGCATCAGCTGAATACAATCGCTGAAGTCCGGCATCGCCGCCCCAAAAAGTATTCACGCTACGTTGGTCTTTCGACGAAAGTCACGCATCACGATGAATACCCACGGCCACAGCAATGCGCTGGTAAATGCTGCCAACAGATAATCATAACCGTAGCGCACCGATCCGAGAACGTTATATATCAACAACATCGGCAGCGAATAAAAGAAAATCAGCGACCCCACCACTAGCGCTTGGCGAAACAACGGATAGACGCGTATTTGCTGATGGTATATGGCGACGATATAGGCCACCGCTGCCAGCCCCAAGGCGTGTTGACCCAACAGAGAGCCATGCATTACGTCGAGCAGAAGCCCGATAAACCAGGCCGTGAGCACTCCGATCCGCCGTGGCAACGCCAGACACCAGTAAGCCAACACTAGCGCAACCCAATCCGGTCGCCAGGAAACAGCCCAATCGGGTAATGGCACGGCGGTCAACATGAACGCGACTACGAAACTCACGACGATGGCCCAGGTCCCCCGCGCGCCAAAATTCATTGTGCCGCACCGGGTTCGAGAGCCCCGAGCTGCTCGCCACTGGCGGTCTCCGGCTCTGGCTCTGGCTCTGGCCAGACCAATAATACTTCGCGCGCGCGGCTGACCTGGGCGCTCGACTTAACGAAAATCCGTGCAAACGGTTCGCCGTGATCGATCTCGACGGTCGTCACTTCCCCGACTGGATAACCGGCGGGGAACCGATGGCCTAACCCGGAAGTGACGACCAAATCACCAACCTTCACATCGGCGTTGGTCGGGACGAAAGACAAACTCAATTCATCAGCCCCAGCCGTGCCGACGGAAATTGCGCGCAGCCCCGAACGATTGATCTGCACCGGTGTCGCGTGAGCGACGTCCGTGATCAGTATGGCTGTGCTCGAGAACGGCCCGACCTGCACAATTTGCCCGAGCACCCCGTACGCGTCGACGACAGGTTGACCCACGTAGACCCTGTGCCGGGTACCCTTGTCGATAACGATCTGCCGGGCCGCCGGAGACGTTTCTATGGCGAGAACATCCGCCCCAACCACCGTTTCTCCGAATTCGGCCGAGGAATC
Organism: uncultured Enterobacteriaceae bacterium; assembly: GCA_964523765.1. Taxonomy (GTDB): domain Bacteria; phylum Pseudomonadota; class Gammaproteobacteria; genus UBA11873. Next base: position 12,941 of record CAZFZX010000067.1, on the reverse strand, counting down.
GAGCAACTCTCGTAATCTGACATTCTCGTGCGCCAACGCCACAAATTTCTGGGTGCGGGAGCGTAAACGCATATTCTCACCCCGGAGTCGCTGATTGTCCGCGACCAGCGCCTGATGCGCGCGAACTCTACGCGATAAGCGACCAAGCACCTTAATCGGAGCATTGACGGCGTACTGTAGCGGGAAAATTATCACGGACAAACCAGATCGGAGCGCGGCAAGATGTTGGTGCTGATGATCGATCGAGATCAGCAAGAAGGACAGAATCACGCAGCTGATCAATCTTGACGTCGGAGAAGGCCTATCCGTAAATAGCGGTTTAATCGTCCTACACCCGGGGGCAAACCGAACAGGTCATCTATTCGAGTGCCAAAATGTCGGCCCCATGTTCCTCAATCATTTCCAGCACGCGCCCACCACCTCGAGCAACACAGGTTAACGGGTCCTCGGCGACAATCACCGGAAGACCGGTTTCTTCGACTAATAGGCGATCGAGATCTTTCAGAAGCGCCCCGCCCCCCGTCAAAACCATCCCGCGTTCGGCGACATCCGAACCGAGCTCCGGCGGTGTTTTTTCCAGCGCGGTTTTTACCGCCTCGACGATCCCCGCCAAAGGTTCCTGTAATGCTTCCAGGATTTCGTTGCTGTTCAAGGTAAAAGAGCGAGGCAAGCCTTCGGCGAGATTGCGGCCCTTGATTTCTATTTCACGCACTTCACTACCTGGGTAGGCGCAACCAATTTCGTGTTTGATCCGTTCGGCCGTTGCATCGCCAATTAGGCTGCCGTAATTTCGTCGCACGTAGTTGATGATGGCGTCATCCAACCGATCCCCGCCGAGCCGGATAGAGTCCGAGTAAACAATACCATTCAGGGAGATAACAGCTACCTCAGTTGTCCCGCCACCGATATCGAGCACCATTGAACCACTGGCGTCGCTCACCGGCATGCCGGCACCGATAGCGGCGGACATTGGTTCCTCTATCAAATAGACTTCCCGAGCTCCGGCACCGGCCGCCGATTCGCGAATGGCTCGACGTTCCACTTGAGTCGATCCGCAAGGTACACAAACCAACACCCGAGGGCTTGGCTTAAACAGCTGATCACCGTGAGCCTTGCGAATGAAGTGCTGCAGCATCTTTTCCGTGACGGTAAAGTCCGCAATGACACCGTCTTTCAGCGGCCTGATCGCATCGATGTGGCCCGGTGTCCTTCCGAGCATACGTTTGGCCTCGGCCCCAACCGCCGCGATTGCCTTCGGATTGCTGGAATCACGGCCGCGCCGTAGCGCAACGACCGAAGGCTCGTTCAAGACGATCCCTTTGCCCCGCGCATATATCAGCGTATTCGCGGTGCCGAGATCGATCGACAGATCGTTGGAGAATACGCCCCTCAGCATTTTGAACATTGCGAATGGTCCTCAGGTTCGAGACGATCGTCCGGTGGGTGCGGCTCCACGCTTTGAGGCGCAGTTTCGGGCCGACAGATCCGAAGCGTTCATGCTACACTCCGACAGCGGCAGGAGGCACAATGGCCCCTTCGTATTTCGTGGCTTAGTCGCAACCGAGTCGAAAATCGATGCATCCAATGACGCTCGGTAATTTAACAGCGCTGGTGCATTTCGGCAAGCGAGCTGGCCCTGATTTTTTCTTTCCATATCAATAGATAACAGACACCGAATGGCGATAAGTGACGATCAAGTTAGGGCGATAGCGCGGCTCGCGCGTATCGAAATTAGCGATCGCGATATTCCTAGTTTTTCGACCCAACTGAGCCAGATCCTCGAATTCGTAGCCCAGATGGACGCCATCGATACGCACGATGTTGAGCCGCTCGCGCACCCGCTCGACCTGGAAGCGCGGTGTCGCGCCGACGAGGTACTGGAAAGCGAAATTCGCGACGTCTACCAATCGGTTGCCCCGCAGGTCGAAGACGGACTGTACCTAGTTCCGAAAGTCATAGATTAGAAACCGATCAATGGCATCATACCCGGAGACCGTCGCAGAAATTGCGACCGCGCTCGCAAAGGGCGAGTTTTCCAGTGTTGAGATCACCCGCCATTTCCTCGACCGGATCGCAGATGTCGACGCCTCGTTGAATTGTTTTATCAACGTTTGCGAGGCCCACGCACTGAGGCAGGCGGCTGCGGCCGACAAGCTGCTGGCTGAAGGGGCGTCCGGGCCGCTGACAGGTGTGCCTTATGCGCACAAAGATATCTTCTGCACCAACGGCATCGAGACGACATGCGGGTCTCGCATACTCGACGGATTTGTCGCCCCATACTCCGCAACGGTTTCGGAGCTTCTGGACTTGGCGGGAATGGTGTTGCTTGGGAAGACCAACATGGATGAATTCGCGATGGGTTCGTCGAATGAGACTAGCTACTACGGTCCGGTGACCAATCCATGGAAATCCGGTTCGGTCCCCGGCGGCTCGTCGGGCGGGTCGGCCGCGGCGGTGGCCGCGCGCCTCGCTCCGTGCGCGACCGGAACCGATACCGGCGGTTCTATCCGCCAACCGTCGGCATTCTGCGGCATATCCGGGCTAAAACCGACCTATGGCCGCGTGTCGCGTTACGGCATGATTGCGTTCGCATCAAGTCTCGACCAGGGCGGACCGATGGCCACGAATGCACTCGATTTGGCTCTTATGATGAACGTGATATCTGCGTTTGACGCGAAGGATTCGACCTCGGTCGAGCGCCCCGCCGAAGACTACGCGGCGTCTCTCGATTTACCCATCGCCGGGACTAAAATCGGCATACCTAGGCAGTTTTTCGACGACGCGCTGGATGCTGAAGTCGGCTCACGAATTAGCGCGGCGCGTTCCGAGTTGGAAACGCTCGGGGCGATCTGCGTCGAAATCGATTTGCCGCATATGGGCCTCGCGATCCCTGCTTATTACGTGATCTCTTCGGCCGAGTGCTCTTCGAATCTATCTCGGTACGACGGCGTGCGTTTCGGCTACCGTTGCGAAAACCCGGCCGACCTCGACGATTTGTATTGCCGATCAAGGAGCGAAGGTTTCGGGGCCGAGACGAAAAGACGGGTGCTAGTGGGGACATACGCGCTATCGGCCGGCTACTACGATGCGTATTATCGGAAAGCCCAGCAGATACGGCGACTGATCCAGCAGGATTTTCGCGACGCATTTACCTCCGTGGACGTGATCATGGGTCCGACGTCGCCGACAACGGCCTTCCCAATCGGACAGAAGACCGATGATCCAGTCGCAATGTATCTATCAGACATCTATACGACAGCGGTTAACCTCGCCGGATTGCCGGCGCTCTCGATACCAGTGGGCTTCGCCGAAGAAATGCCGGTCGGGATGCAGTTGATCGGAAACTACTTTGATGAGGCCGGGTTGCTACGGGTGGCGCACCAATATCAAACCACAACCGATTGGCATCGACGATCGCCACCGACGGCCCGACGGGTGACGTAGCGTGGATTGGGAACCGGTAATCGGACTCGAGATCCACGCTCAGCTTGCGACGAGCAGTAAGATTTTCTCGTCCGCGTCGACTGCCTACGGGGCGAACCCGAATACCCAGGCATCTGCCGTCGATCTCGGTCTACCGGGCGTGCTGCCAGTATTGAACGAGAAAGTTGTCGAAATGGCGGTCCTGTTCGGGCTCGCGATAGGTGCAAATATCGCCAACCGCTCGGTATTCGCGAGAAAGAACTATTTTTACCCGGACCTGCCAAAGGGCTATCAGATCAGCCAGTACGAAGACCCGATCGTCGCGGGTGGTCGGTTAGCAATCGATTTGGCCGACGGAAGTACAAAACTTATCGATATAACGCGCGCCCACCTGGAGGAGGACGCGGGCAAATCTGTCCATGATGACCTCGACGGCTCTACCGGAATAGACTTGAATCGAGCGGGCACGCCGTTACTGGAGATCGTCTCCGAGCCGCAAATGTATTCCGCCGCCGAAGCGGTCAGCTATATGCGAACGATGCATAGACTGGTCCGCTACCTCGGGATCTGCGACGGAAACATGCAAGAAGGTTCTTTTCGCTGCGATGCAAACGTGTCGGTCCGCCGTAAAGGCGAAACGTCCCTGGGGACGCGGACGGAAATAAAGAACCTGAATTCGTTTCGATTCGTCGAAAGGGCGATCGAGTTTGAAATAGAACGCCAGATAGACGTCATCGAAAGCGGAGCGGAAGTAGTCCAAGAGACGAGACTATACGATTCCAACAAAGGTGAAACGCGCTCTATGCGCAGCAAAGAAGACGCCCATGATTACCGCTATTTCCCGGATCCCGATTTATTACCAGTCACGATCTCGAGCGATTATATCCAATCCGTCGCCGGCCGGCTGCCGGAACTTCCGGCACAAAAGCGCGAACGCTTTGTCGCCGAGTATGGTCTAGGCGCCCAGGATGCTGAAACCCTCTCCCACGAGCGCGACGTCGCCGACTATTTCGAGGACGTGGCGGCAAGCGCCGGGGGGCAAAACCAACTCTCCGCGAATTGGATCACAACGGAACTATTCGGGGCATTGAATCACTCCAATCTAACGATAGACGCCTCACCCGTAAAAGCGCCGGCGCTGGGTTTGCTGATGACCCGGATCAAGGACGGCACGATTTCGGGGAAAATTGCTAAGCAAGTGTTTGAATCGATGTGGGAGAGCGGCAAAGACCCGGACACGATCATCGCGGAACAGGGTCTTCGGCAAGTCACGGATGACTCCGAGATCGAAGCTTTGATAGATCAAGTCCTCGAGGAAAACCCGAAGCAAATTGACCAATATAAGGCAGGGAAGGATAAGGTCTTCGGGTTTTTTGTCGGGCAGGTGATGAAACTATCGCAAGGCAAAGCCAATCCGAAGCAGGTCAATCAACTCTTGAAGGCGCGATTGGACAGCTAAGCTTATTACGTCGATTCTTAAAACCGCAGATCCCAAAGACGTTCGCAATTAACCACGGAGAACACGAAAAAATATTGTTCGAGAAGGTCTTTTTTCTTGTCTCCGTGTTCTTTGTGTCCTCGGTGGTTTTATCTTGATGCGCTGTAAGATCTTCAAGATCTTATTTATTTGACTGGGCTAGTCTTCGTCCCCATCTTCGGCGATAGGCCGGTCCATCAGTTCGACAATGGCCATCGGTGCACAGTCGCCAGGGCGAAACCCGGTTTTCAATATTCGCAGGTAACCGCCGGGCCGATCTTGATAGCGCGGACCAATCTCTGTGAACAATTTGTCCACCGCGCCCGCGTCGCGCAAACGGGAGAACGCGAGACGACGCTTGGCGACGGAATCGGACTTTGCCATGGTAATGAGGGGCTCCGCAGCGCGACGCAATTCCTTCGCTTTCGGCACTGTGGTCCGGATCAACTCATGGTGAAAAAGCGACACCGTCATGTTCCTGAACATCGCCTTGCGATGAGAACTGTTACGATTCAACCGGCGTCCGCTATGACGGTGTCTCATTGGGTATACCTTGCCTTAACGATTAGAGTGGGCTCTTGTCAGTGTCGTACAAACCCGAGGGCGGCCAATTCTCGAGTCGCATCCCCAGCGAAAGCCCCCGCGCTGCCAATACGTCCTTTATTTCGGTCAGTGACTTCTTGCCCAAATTGGGGGTTTTGAGCAATTCCACTTCTGTTCGCTGAATCAAGTCGCCAATGTAATAAATGCTTTCCGCCTTTAAGCAATTTGCGGAACGCACCGTCAATTCCAGATCGTCGATCGAACGCAACAGGATCGGGTCGATTTCCACTTCCTCCTTGCGCTCGGGTTCCCTCGGTTCCTCGCTGCTCAAATCGACGAAAACCGCTAACTGGCTACTAAGAATACCCGCCGCGTCCCTGACAGCGCGTTCAGGGTCGATCGTGCCGTTGGTTTCGATGGTAATAATGAGCTTATCGAGGTTCGTCTGTTGCTCTACGCGAGCACTCTGGACCTCATAGGCGACTCGCCGAACCGGGCTAAAAGACGCATCCAACTTTAATCGGCCTATAGCCTGGTCCGTCTCATCGCCGGCCTCGCGAGCGGTCGCCGGCTGATAACCGCGCCCGCGTGCGACCTTAAGCGTCATGTTCAATTCGCCGTTCTCGCTGAGGCTGGCGATATGATGGCTCGGATCGACGATTTCGACATCATGATCCAATACGATGTCGCCGGCAACCACAGCCCCGGGCCCCCGCTTATTCAAAGTAAGACTCGCCTCTTCGCGGGCATGCATATTGATTGCCAGCCCTTTCAGGTTGAGCAATATATCTGTCACGTCCTCCTGCACGCCTTCAATCGTCGTATATTCGTGCAACACGTTCTCGATCTCGGCTTCTACGATCGCGCTTCCGGTCATTGACGATAGCAAAACCCGGCGCAGCGCATTACCCAATGTATGTCCGAAACCGCGGTTCAGCGGTTCGAGCGTAATTTTCGCGGTTTTCGGATTAACCGGATTTACGTCGACGATATTCGGCTTCAACATTTCACTAGCTGCTGCTGCCATTACAATTTCTCCTTTAGTAGCCCTACTTGGAGTACAACTCTACAACTAGGGATTCGTTAATATCGGCGGGTAAATCCGTACGCTCGGGCGCCGCTCTAAAGAGGCCTTCCATCTTTTTGGAGTCGACCTCCAACCACTCTGGCAAACCGAGCTGCTCAGCAATGGCGAGCGAATCCTGGATCCGCACCTGCTTTCGCGCCTTTTCCCTGACCGCGACAACATCATTCGGACTCACCTGATAAGATGGAACGTTTACGGCCTTCCCGTTCACCATGATCGCTTTGTGGCTGACCAATTGCCGCGCTTCGGAACGCGTGCTTCCGAAACCCATCCGATAGACGACGTTATCGAGTCGTTGCTCGAGCAATTGCAACAGGTTTTCACCCGTCGCGCCTTTTTGCTTGGCGGCTTCCTTGTAGTAATTTCTAAATTGCCGTTCCAGCACTCCATACATATAACGAAGCTTCTGCTTTTCCCTCAGTTGCAACGCATAGTCTGACTGACGCCTGCCACGACTGTCGCCATGCTGACCCGGCGGCTTCTCGAGTTGGCACTTGGATTCAATCGGCCGGGCTCTACTTTTCAGAAAAAGATCGATCCCTTGGCGTCGGCTGAGTTTACATTTTGGTCCGATATATCTTGCCATTACGATTTCCCGCTCCTATACGCGGCGCTTTTTAGGTGGACGACAACCGTTGTGTGGGATCGGGGTAACATCGGTGATATTCATGATCTTGAATCCCGCCGCGTTCAGCGCGCGCACCGCTGATTCCCGACCCGGCCCCGGTCCCTTGACGAATACGTCCAGATTTTGCGTGCCGAAGTCGTCCATAACCGAAGACAAGCGTTCGGCTGCCACCTGCGCCGCGAACGGCGTACTCTTGCGCGATCCACGGAACCCGCTACCCCCCGCCGTTGC
>CAZFZX010000067.1:410-5542 GCA_964523765.1 uncultured Enterobacteriaceae bacterium | reverse complement strand
AGGCGTTTCCCTGTCGATCAGTGATCGTAATAATCGTGTTGTTGAAGGACGCATGGATATGCGCGATACCGTCGATTACGGTCTTCTTGACGCGCTTCTTGGTCCTGGTCGATGAAGTTGCCATAAGATTCGCTCGACTATCTCTTAATCATTCGCCGCGGACCCTTGCGAGTCCGGGCATTCGTTTGGGTCCGTTGGCCGCGAACGGGCAATCCGCGCCGATGGCGTATTCCACGGTAGCAACCAAGATCCATCAACCGCTTGATATTCATGGATATCTCTCGCCGGAGATCGCCTTCGATCGTATATTTCGAAACCGCGCCTCGCAGTGATTCAAGTTGTTCTTCAGTCAGGTCCTTTATCATTACACCCTCGCTAACGCCGGTTTCCCGGCAAATCTTGTGCGCAAGAGTGTTACCCACCCCATACACATGCTGAAGTGCGATGACTGTATGCTTTCTGTCCGGAATATTTACGCCTGCTACGCGTGCCATACGATTACCCTCGTCGAGATCGGAACCTTAACCCTGGCGCTGCTTGTGCCGAGGATCCTTACAAATTACGCGAACTACACCTTTACGTTTGATGACGCGGCAGTTACGACAGATTCGCTTTACTGATGCTCTGATTTTCACCTTTTTCCCTCTAGACCCCGTTAACGCCGACCATACCCTTTCAGATTCGCCTTCTTAAGTAGGCCCTCGTATTGGTGCGACATCAAATGCGCCTGAACTTGCGACATGAAATCCATAACAACGACGACGATGATCAAAAGAGAGGTTCCGCCGAAATAGAACGGGACGTTGAATTTCAGGATCAAAAATTCCGGCAACAAGCACACGGAGGTAATATAGATCGCGCCCGCGACAGTTAGGCGGGTCATGACGCCATCGATGTATTTAGCGGTCTGTTCACCCGGTCGGATACCGGGAACAAAGGCCCCCGATTTTTTCAGATTGTCCGCCGTTTCCTTCGGGTTGAACACTAAAGCGGTGTAGAAAAAACAGAAAAATATTATAGCCGCCGCGTAAAACATTACGTACAAGGGCTGACCGGGCGATAAAGTGCTAGCTAAATCGCGCATCCACCCCATCCCCTCCATATTGCCGAACCACCCACCAATTGTCGCCGGAAACAAAATGATGCTCGACGCAAATATCGGAGGGATCACACCAGACATATTGAGTTTGAGCGGAAGGTGACTCGACTGTCCGCCGAACTGGTTCCGTTGTTTAGCGTAATTGACCGTGATGCGCCGCTGCCCACGCTCTACGAAAACGACGAAACCCGTGACCAAAATAGCGAGCGTGAATAATGCCAATACCATGATAATGGAAAGCTCACCCGTCCGAGATAACTCGAGGGTCCCACCGATCGCCGACGGCAACCCCGCCACGATACCGGCGAAAATAATCATCGATATCCCATTCCCAATTCCGCGTTCCGTAACCTGCTCGCCTAACCACATCAAAAATAGCGTCCCGGTTACGAGCGTAGTAACACAGGTAATGCGGAAAGCGATACCAGGATCGATAACCAACTGTAGTCCGGCGGCCGACTGCCCTTCCAACATCACGGCGACACCGAGCGACTGGAATAAGGCCAGCCCGACCGTTCCGTATCGGGTGTATTGGGTGATCTTTCGTCGTCCGGATTCTCCCTCTTTTTTTAGCTGCTCCAGCTTCGGATGGACGACCGTCAGCAGTTGCATAATGATCGACGCCGATATATACGGCATGATGCCGAGCGCGACGACCGAGAACCTCTCCAGCGCCCCGCCGGAAAACATGTTAAACATGTCGAGAATCGTGCCGCGTTGCTGGTCAAACAGTGTCACCAAAGCACTTGGATTGATGCCGGGAACAGGAATGTGCGTACAAATCCGGAAAACGACCAGCGCGCCCAATAGAAACAAGACACGTTGGCGTAACTCGGTAAGCTTGCCGATGCCGGCAAGCCCCCCCGGTATGTTTCGATTCGCGGTAGCCATCCTAATCGATATTGCCGCCAGCCTCTTCGATCGCCGCGCGTGCACCTTTGGTCACACGCAGCCCCTTCGTACTAACCTTTTTCTCGAGCTTACCAGAAGCGATGATCTTGACTGTCTTGATTTCCTTGCGAATCAACCCGGCTGCTTTCAATGCCGCCAGATCTACGACCTCGTCTTCCAGCCGGTTTAACTCATGCAGTCGTATCTCATCGTAATAAGTTCCCATACGCGAATGAAAGCCGCCTTTCGGCAAGCGTCGTTGCAACGGCATCTGGCCACCTTCGAAGCCCACTTTGTGATACCCGCCCGAACGCGATTTCTGCCCTTTGTGACCGCGGCCACACGTCTTACCAGAACCGGATCCTATCCCTCTGCCAACCCGTTTCCGAGTTCTCTTCGAGCCATCACCCGGTTTGATCGTATTCAAATACATCACGATTCCTCGACGTTGAGCAGGTAGGCGACTTTATTGATCATCCCTCGATTCTCGGCCGTGTCTGCCACCTCTACCGACTGGCTAATCCGGCGCAACCCGAGACCTACGACACACGCCTTGTGCGACGCTAAGCGCCCGTTGACGCTCTTAGTCAGCGTTAGCCTAATCTTATCCGCCATCGGCCTAACCTCTGATCTCCTCTACCGACTTTCCGCGCTTCGCCGCCATATGTTCGGGCGCCGCCATATTCTTCAAACCACTTATCGTCGCGCGGACGACATTTACGGGGTTGGTCGTGCCGATGCATTTCGCCAACACGTTATGGACACCGACAACTTCGAAAACAGCGCGCATCGGACCACCAGCGATTATCCCGGTTCCCGGAGAAGCCGGTTGCATGTATACCTTCGCGGCTCCGTGTTCCCCCACGATCGCGTATTGCAGCGTATCCTCGTTCAACGCGACGGATTCCATATTGCGCCGCGCGTTTTCCATTGCCTTTTGAATCGCAACTGGAACTTCGCGTGCCTTACCCCGGCCGAGTCCAACGCGGCCCGCGCCGTCCCCAACGACGGTCAACGCGGAGAATCCGAAGATCCTACCGCCCTTCACGACCTTAGCGACGCGATTGACGGTGATGAGTTTTTCAAACAGCCCTTCCTGACTCTGTTGGGTTCCTGAACCGAAAGCCATACCGATACAACTCCTAGAAATTGAGGCCGTTTTCGCGAGCGGCGTCGGCCAGCGCTTTTATCCGCCCATGATATTTGAATCCAGCCCTGTCGAACGCGACTTGTTCTACACCCACGGCGCGCGCGCGTTCGGCGATGGCCTTACCGACTATCGCCGCCGCCTCGATGTTCCCGCCCGTTTTCACCGTACCCCGCAGTTCCTTATCCACGGTCGACGCGCTCGCAAGTACCTTGCCACCGTCCGGAGAAATAATCTGCGCATAGATATGGCGCGGCGTCCGATTGATACATAATCTCGTTGCCCGCAAGTACCTGATGTGGCTACGGGTCTTACGTGCACGGCGTAAACGTGACAACTTCTTATTCATAAGCACTAACTCTTCTTCGCTTCCTTGCGCACAATGTGTTCGTCCGAATATTTCACACCTTTACCCTTGTACGGTTCGGGCTTGCGATAAGCGCGTATATCCGCGGCCACCTGTCCCACACGCTGTTTATCCATTCCTTTGACCACAATTTCGGTCTGGCTCGGCGTCTCGATCGTCACATCATCCGGGATATCAAAATCAATCGGATGGGAATGACCGAGAGACAATTTCAATTTCTTTCCGTCAATTTGCGCACGATAACCGACCCCGACGATTTCCAGCCTGCGTTCAAATCCCTCCGAAACGCCGACTACCATATTTTGCAGTAGAGACCGCGAAGTACCCGACACGGCGCTAGTCGGTTTCGTCTCGTTCAGCGGCTTGACCACCAACTCACCGCCGTCGATCTTGACGCCGACGTCCTCGCGGACTTCCCAGTCCATGGTTCCGTTTTTTCCTTTTACAGTTACCTTCCGGCCGTCGACCGTGACGTCCACCGTTTCCGGTATAACAATCGGGGTGCTAGCGATCCGTGACATTGCACTTCTTCCTCAACTGGATCCTATTAACATTATGCGAGACACACACGATCGAAACCTCAATACACCGAGCAAAGTATTTCACCGCCGATACCCTGGGCGCGGGCTTCCCGATCGCTCATCAATCCTCGAGACGTCGAAACGATCGAGATCCCTAGACCGCCGACGACCGTCGGCAACGCGTCCTTACCCCTATACACCCGGAGCCCCGGTCGACTCGCCCGCTGAATGTGCGCGATAACTGGTTGGCCGTCGTAATATTTCAAATCAATCACTAGCTCCGGATGCCCTTCTCCTTCCACCGTTCTGAAATCCAAAATGTAGCCTTCGTCTTTGAGTACCTTCGCGATGGCAACCTTACTCTTGGACGCGGGGATAGATACGTCCTTACGCTCCCGCGCCTGCGCATTGCGAATCCGCGTAAACATGTCGGCAATCGGGTCTTGCATAGTCATTTCGATAGTTCTCTTTCGCCTTTGCTTAATCTCTGCTTGTCTACCAACTAGCCTTGACCAGGCCGGGCACGTGCCCCTCCATCGCCAATCGGCGCAGCTCGTTTCTACCCAATCCAAACTTACGGTAGTAGCCGTGCGGTCTTCCGGTAAGGCGACAACGATTTCTGCCTCGAGAAGGACTCGAATCACGCGGTAGCTTCTGCAATTTAACCCGAGCCGCCTCGCGTTCTTCCCGCTCGAGACTTTGATCTGAAATCGTCAGTTTCAGCGCCGCGCGCTTTGCCGCATAACGCTTAACCAAAATTGCACGCTTGCGTTCGCGGTTTATCATCGACTTTTTTGCCATAACACAGAGCCTTAGGTTCGTAGCGGAAACTTAAATGCTTGCAATAACGCACGCCCTTCGTCGTCATTCTTAGCACTCGTCGTAATGCAGATATCCAGCCCCCGGATCGCATCAATCTTGTCGTAGTCAATTTCGGGGAAAATGATCTGTTCGCGCACGCCCACCGTATAATTGCCGCGACCGTCAAACGCGCGCGAGCTGAATCCGCGGAAATCCCTGATACGCGGTATTGCAACATTGATCAAACGGTCCAAGAATTCGAACATCCGCTCACGTCTGAGCGTCACCTTCGCGCCAATTGGCCAA
>CAZFZX010000067.1:0-400 GCA_964523765.1 uncultured Enterobacteriaceae bacterium | reverse complement strand
ATCTTGAACCCGGCTATGGACTTTCTGGCCAAGCAGACAACCGGTTTTTGACCAGCGATCAATTCCAGATCACTCAAAGCATGTTCCATAACCTTTTTGTCGGTCGTTGCCTCACCAAGTCCCATATTCAGAGTCACTTTCGTGATGCGCGGAACTTCCATCATGCTTCCAAAATGGAATTGTTCTTTGAGTTGACCGACGAGCTTCTCGCGATATTCTGTTTCTAATCTGGCCATCGTTTACGCGTCGACAACTAAATGTCGACCACCTCATTATTCGATTTAAAGAATCGCACTTTACGATCGTCTTCCAGGGTCTTGACACCGATCCGGTCAGGTCTTTTCGTCACCGGGTTGAACAGCGCGACCGCACGCAGGATGAGCATGATGGTCTTCGAGCC
>CAZFZX010000066.1:0-21283 GCA_964523765.1 uncultured Enterobacteriaceae bacterium | reverse complement strand
CCCAGAATTAGTCAGAGGTTCCCTAAGAAATCACGTGAGAGCTTCGGCTATGCTTGTTCTGGTATTGATTCAACCTTCTCGGCCAATTGCCCCCGTCCCCTGCACGCAATTTCCGGGTTAGGCAGAATCTGAGAAACCTCGACTGGCAGGCTAGACCGCCAGTAGTGTCAATGTCGGCGTGTTGAACTTCAAATTAGAATGGAATCCGCGCACCAGCACGACAAATTCGCCCACCTCCGCGAGTTTCAACTCCAGTGCCACCCGCCTCGCTACCCCGTTCGGGTTTTCCTTACCAACTTTTGTATCGAGGTGGGGAAGAACGCCCCACATAAGACTCATCCGCCGACAGATTCTAGCGTCACGGGATATGGCAACGACCGGCGCCGCCGGCCGCGCCGCACTGATCGTTGCTGCCGTCATACCGCGATTCGAGATCACCAGCACCGCGCGCGAGTGCGTATCCGCTACCAATTTAGCGGTCGCATCCGCGATCGCGTCACCAAATGGAATGGCCGCTTCCCGCACCACGACTTTATCCTCCCTTAGCGCACTTTCGACCTGCCAGTGGTAGGTTTCGGTCTGGCGAACAATCCGATCCATCATTTCGACGGTCCCCACCGGATATCGACCAACCGCCGTCTCTCCCGAGAGCATCACCGCGTCCGTCCCGCTGGCGACTGCATGAGACACGTCGGTAACCTCGGCCCTCGTCGGCCGCGCATTGGCGATCATCGACTCCAACATCTGGGTCGCCACGATGACCGGTTTGTTGGCGGCGACAGCGCGGTTAATCAATTGATGTTGCGCCAGCGGCACCTGCTCCGGATTCAACTCGACACCCAAATCGCCGCGGGCAACCATAATCCCGTCCGCGGCTGCGACGATCTCGGCGTTGTTTTCAAGCGCCTTCGGCTTTTCAATTTTGGCGATGATCATTGGCGGCCCCGGCGACGCTCGAGTTAACCGGCGCAGCGACTCTATATCGGCCGCTGAACGCACGAACGACAAGGCGAGGAAGTCGACTTTAAGGTCGAGCGCCAATTTTGCATCTTGCCGGTCCTTATCCGTCACAGAGGGCGCGGACACGGCAACGCCTGGGAGGTTGATCCCCTTGTGGTCTCCGACCGCACCCCCGGCAAGAACGATGCACTCAACGTCCGGCCCGGAGACTCGCTCGACGCCGAGTTCGACTGCACCGTCGTTGAGCAGTATGCGGTTTCCGGGGCGAACGTCGGACGGCAGCGCCGCGTATTGCGAGGGAATAGTGTGGTCGTCGCCCATAACGTCTCGCGCGGTTACGACGACGCTTGTACCGGTAGCGATTTCCACGGAGCCACCGGTAAACTTCCCTGTTCGGATTTTCGGCCCGCACAAATCCGCGAGGATTGCGGTATGCGAGCGTACGCGATCGGCACTCTGTCGGATGGCGGCAACGGTTTGACGATGCGCGTCATGATCGCCGTGCGACATGTTGACGCGAAAAACGTCGACGCCCGCCTCGATGAGTTGTGCTATCGTCTTCGCATCGGACGACGCCGGGCCAATCGTCGCCACAATTTTGGTCCGGCGATACTTCAGCAGATTGAGTTCTGTGACGATTGGCATGCTATTTCGGTTCCCCTCTAAGTATAGCGGTCGAATGGTACGTGTAAACGCCTCGCTGCCAGGATCCGCCGACGGGTTCGAGTTCTCGCTGATCTTCTGTCAACTATCGGGACGCGGCGAATAATGAACCAGTTTCAACTGCTGCATACGAAGCGGTTCCTCCCTTTGTTCACGGTGCAATTTCTCGGGGCATTCAACGACAACGTATTTCGATTTGCACTCGTGATTTTTATCACGTTTTCGCTAGCCGAAAAAACGGGAATCGACACGCGATCTCTGATCGTGATCAGCGGTGGGGTTTTTGTCCTTCCTTTCTTTCTGTTCTCCTCACTAGCCGGCCAGGTCGCCGACAAATATGAAAAGTCCGGCATCATCCGCCGCGTTAAATTCGTCGAGATCATCGTTATGGGCCTGGGCGCGATCGGCTTCGCTATGGAGAGCGCCGAGTTCCTATTTATCGTTCTGTTCCTGATGGGGACTCAATCAACTTTTTTTGGCCCGCTCAAATATGGAATTCTTCCGCAACACCTGGCGGAAAAGGAACTCACCGGCGGCAATGGACTCATTCAAATGGGGACCTACGCGGCAATCTTGATGGGTGCGGTCGCCGGTGGAATGCTCGCCGCGATCGAAGGTTTTGGACCTACTCCCGTGGTCTCGTGCGTCGTAGCCTTGGCGCTCATCGGATGGCTGTGTGCTCGAGCGATTCCCACTGCCGACGCAGCCGACCCCACGGTCGTCATCAATTGGAATCTGCCCCGCGCGACCTTCCATCTTCTCCGTTACGCGGCCGGCAACCGCGAGATCTTGACTTTGGTGTTGACCATATCCTGGTTCTGGTTCGTGGGCGCGACCTTCCTCAGTATGGTACCGACCTACGGTAAAGAACTCCTCGGCGCCGACGAACAAGCCGTAACGATGATGAACGCAGCGTTCACCGTCGGTATCGGTATCGGCTCGATCCTGTGCGAACGCTGCTCGCGCGGCCGCATCGAACTCGGGTTGGTGCCCATCGGTTGCGCCGGGATCTCGGTGTTCGCGGCCGATTTGTTTTTCGCGGGGAAACCCGAGACGACGGCAGCCTTACTCACCCTCAAGACCGTGCTGACGCACCCGCCGGCGTTGCGCGCCTTCGTCGACCTGACGCTCATCGGGGCGTTCGGCGCCGCGTTCATCGTGCCGCTGTACGCGGCCCTGCAGGCACGCGCGGAAAGAGCTCATTGTGCCCGCATCATCGCCGCTCTGAATGTTACCAATGCCCTTTTCATGGTCTTATCCGCCGTATTCACCGTCGTTCTCTACCGCTTTCGAGTGACGATACCCGGCATATTCGGTACAGTCGCTCTGCTTAACTTGATAGCGATGGCGCTTGCGGCAACGGTGCTGCCGGAATTCTCAGCGCGAGCCAAGTCGCTGCTGCTGCGCCGCAATATTTAGCACCAGGCTGGGCGGGACCGGATTGCCTGATAGACTATGGCACTGAGAACAAGATCGATTCGGGGAGACGGATCAATGAAGAACGTACAAATCATCCTATTGCTGGCGGTCAGTCTACTGGTAACCGGTTGCGGTAAAGACGACGCCGGTCCACAGCAAGGCGCTGCCGCACCTGCGGCGCCTGCAGCACCGACAACCACCGCAGACCCGGACGTGGCGGCGATGCCTAGCAGCGACGGCGGCACACGCTACGTGGACCATACCAAAGACGAACGAGAATTTCGTTTGAAGGCGTCCCTAGCGGGCCTCGAGTCACTGCTCGAAGACGTGTCGGATCCGGAACAGGTGAAGGCCATCAAAAAGGATATCGCCGCCTTAGAAGCTAAGCTCGGGGCGCTGTAACCCGCGCCGCGGCCGGAGGGTCGGGTCATCGAAACGCGATGGCCGCCACGTCGCCGTAGTCATCGGCAAAATGGGCCTGGATCCCCTTCCGAAGGTAACCCGGCAATTCGTCGTAATCGCCCAAGTTGGCTGTGGGCAAGATAACTTCTTTGATGCCATTACGCTTCGCGGCAACAATTTTTTCCCGGACTCCGCCGATCGGTAACACCCTGCCGGTGAGCGTCAACTCGCCGGTCATTGCGATAGGCCGAAGCGTCTGCCGACCCCGCGCCAGCGACAACAGCGCCGTAGCCATCGTGATCCCGGCGCTCGGCCCATCTTTAGGAGTGGCGCCTTCGGGCACGTGAATGTGAACGTAAGCGTCGTCGTAGAACGTCGAGTCGGCGCCAAACTCGGCGAGATGCGAACTGATATAGCTGTAGGCAATTTCCGCTGATTCGCGCATCACATCCCCGAGTTGGCCCGTAAGCTTGAAACCTCGGTTTTTCGTATGTACGCGTGTCGCCTCGACGTCGAGCGTGGCGCCGCCCATTGCGGTCCACGCGAGACCCGTTACGATCCCAACACCGTGCTGGGGCTTTTGCTTCCGATAGATAGGCTGCCCCAGATAGTCGGCCAAGTTGGCCGGCGTAACTCTGATCTCGACCGCGGCATCTTTCAATACCGCAACGACGGCTTTGCGCGCAATCCGACCGAGTTGTTTTTCTAGGTTTCTCACACCGGCTTCGCGCGCATAGTTTTCAATGATTTCGCGCATCGCCGCGCGCGAAATGGAAACTTGCTTAGCGGTAAGCCCGGCTTTTTTCCGTTGCTTCGGCCACAAATGACGCGTGGCTATGCCGATTTTCTCCTGTGTGATGTAGCCCGACAGGCGAATCACTTCCATACGATCGAGCAGCGGTCTCGGAACGGAGTCCAGTTGATTCGCGGTACAGACGAACAGTACTTTGGACAGATCGAAGCGAACGTCGAGGTAATGATCGAGAAACGACACGTTCTGCTCAGGGTCCAGCACTTCCAGTAGAGCGGAAGCCGGATCGCCATGATAGGAATTACCGACCTTATCGATCTCATCCAGCATCAGCACCGGGTTTGCAACCGCCGTCTCGCGTATCGCCTGAATGAATTTGCCGGGCATGGCCCCGATATAAGTCCGCCGATGACCTTTGATCTCGGCTTCATCCCGCATCCCGCCGAGGCTGAAACGATAGAACTCGCGCCCCAGTGCGTCGGCCACCGAACGCCCTATCGACGTCTTGCCGACGCCCGACGGACCCACCAGGCACAGGCTCGAACCCGAAACCTCACCTTTCAATGCCCCGACACCCAAGAACTCGATGATCCGATCTTTGACGTCATCGAGACCCTCGTGGTCTTGATCCAGAACCTTGCGGGCACGAACCAGGTCAAGCTGATCCTCGGAGTACTTACCCCACGGCAGGGCGGTGAGCGTATCCAGGTAATTACGGGTCACCGCGTATTCCGGCGAGCCCGGTTCCAGAAAGGAGAATTTCTGCATCTCCTCCTCTATTCGCGTTTCGGCCGGTTCAGGGACTACGCAATCTTCCAGGCGTTCGCGGTACCGTTCGAGTTCGAGCGTTTTGTCGTCCTTAGAAATGCCTAACTCTTTCTGAATTTCCTTCAATTGCTCCTTCAGGAAAAACTCGCGTTGGTGCTCACTGACTCTTTCTTCTACTTTCTGCCTGATTTCGGTTTGCAACCCCGCGACCTCCAGCTCGTGCTGAACCAAAAGCATCACCTTTTCCATGCGCCGCAACAACGGGATGGTTTCCAGTACTTCCTGGAGTTCTGCCGCCGGTGCGCTAGTCAGCGCCGCGGCAAAATCAGCGAGCGGCGAAGCGTCCTCCGGGTTGAATCGATCGAGATAAGCGCGCACGTTTTCCTTATATAGCGGATTGAGCGGCAGCAGCTCCTTGATCTTGTTGATTATTGCAAGCGCGTAAGCCCGGATCTCCTGCGTATTTTCCTGGGCGGTTTCCGGATACTCGACCTGCGCGATGAAAGGAGCTTTCTCCTTCGCGATGCGGACTATGTTGAATCGCTGCAATCCTTCCGCAATGAATTGGATCTTGCCCTCGCCTCGGACCGCGTGGTGTATTCGCACGACGGTTCCCGTCGACGCGAAGTCGGCGCTGGTCGGCATTTGATCGGGTTCGTTGCTTGCCAACACCAAACCGATTAGATGGTGCGGTGTATTTCCGACCTGCTCGACCGTCTCCGCCCAGCGTTTCTCGTCGATAACCAGAGGCATCGTTTGCGCGGGGAAAAATGGGCGTGCGTAGAGTGGCAACAACAGCAGTTTTTGGGGCAGCTGGGGCTGGAAACGAGCGGGGACAGCATCGTCGTGAGTTTGATCCCGATCCAGGATGATTTCTTGTTCGTTTTCCATAGACATATAGAGAACCACGGTACCTTCGCTACTGAGAAACTGGGAAGCTGGCGCAAAACGGCGGCGACCGCGGCATTTCTTGCCGGCCTCAGAGGGGATATTGGGACTAACCGGCCGGAATTCAAGGCACCGGTAGAACCGTGCGCCTTGCTATACGATTACGAGGGCGAAGAATACGAAACGGCGGGGTCTACGAGATCGTATGGGAAGCGCGATCGATTGACATCAGGCTCTCGACAAACTCCTCCGCGGACGAAAACCGATCGTTGGGATTTTTTGCGATCAGCATTTCCAGGATCGGCTGATAGTTATGTACGATATTTGGAAGTTGCGGTATCGCGGCGTGAACGTGCTGATAGACGAGCGCCGGTGCGGTTTCGGCTTTGAATGGTTTTTGGCCAGTCAGCATTTCGAAGAATATGACGCCGGCGCTATAGAGGTCTGACCGATGATCCACGGAGTTCCCCAGCGCCTGCTCCGGACTGATGTAATTCGGGGTACCCAAAACACTTCCGAGCTTGGTCAGTTCGCCCGTTTCGTCGAGGCGTTTGGAGATGCCGAAGTCAGCCAGCGCGAGGCTGTCGTCGGAACGAAACATGATGTTTCCGGGCTTCAAATCGCGGTGGACAATTCCGGCCGCGTGGATAGCAGTGAGGCCGTAACCAATGTGGCAAATGTAATTTATAGCGTCCTCTAAAGAAACGCCGTGCTCGATGCGTTGCTTCAAATCACCGCGCGTAAAAAACTCCATGGCGATATAGCCATAGTCCTTGGTAAATCCGTGTTCCAGAAAATGAACGACGTAGGGGCTATCGAGTTCAGACACGAGTTCCGCCTCTTGCACGAAGCGCTGCAGTGCCTGCGGTTCCTTGATACTCGCGACGTCCATAATCTTGAGAACCAGCGTCATGCGGTCGGTTACGCGTTCGGCGAGGTAAACGCGCGAACTGGCGCCCTGTCCGATCAACCTGACGAAGCGATACCCGATCCGCTGCCCGTCCGGGGTCCGATCGGATTTGAGCTTGACCTCATTGAATACGAACGCATCGTCGTCGAGCTTTGAACTTATCGTGGTTTCGTCGGCCGAAATCTGCTCGGCTCGCTCGGCCGCCGCCGCACGCACCATTTCAGCTATTCGCTCCGCATTGATATCGGTTTTCTTTATGAAATCGCTCGCGCCCAGTTTGATCGCCCACGCCGCGACGTATTCGTCACCCGTCGAGGTCATCAGAATCACCGGTGGAAAACCGATCACGCGTCGGTATTGTTCGATCCAGTCGAGCCCGTTTTCGTGCACACCCAATTGATAATCGATCAGCAAGACGTCGTAAATACGCCAATCAAATTCGTCGCCCGGCCTTCCCTGCTGCTCGGGATCGTATTCGGTCACCTCGATGTCCGGTATGACGCTGGCCAGCATGCGCCGGATCAGGGTCATGTACTCTTTGGAATCGTCGACGATGATTAGTTTTATGGAGTTAAGCGCGTCAAGGTGTGGCGTCCCCGAAATAATTTCTCAATGTTGCCGAAATCAAAGGTCATTTGCAAACAAATTCAGCGAGGTACGTTGGATTTATGAAGCACAAAGTGAGATCAGAAATGGTTGCCTCCCGGGTTAATCCCGGCGCCGGCCACTTTCCGGCTCAGCGACGGTGCCGCAAAGGTCCCCTGCCCAACACCCATTACCTGCAGGCCGTTCGTACGGACAAGACTACCACGCCGTGACCGAAGGATGTCTTTACCGCCGTTCGCCCGTGCGGCCGCCCGTTCT
The DNA here is from genome assembly GCA_964523765.1 of uncultured Enterobacteriaceae bacterium. GTDB lineage: Bacteria > Pseudomonadota > Gammaproteobacteria > UBA11873. Next base: position 13,658 of record CAZFZX010000066.1, on the reverse strand, counting down.
GCGAGTTAGACCACTGACAAGCCGCCGGGATTTCATTATTGTAGCTACCGGAGCCGTCTCAGTGGTGTTTAGCCTAAAGCGCCACGGGCGGCTCGCGACGGCCAAGTTGGCGCGGATAACGAACGGAGATACCCGTCCGATGTTAGAATTCTTGAAGGATCTGTGGGATTTCATGCGTGAGCGGAAAAAGTTCTGGCTGGCGCCGATCGTTATCGTGATGGTGTTGCTTGGCGGCCTGATCGTGTTCGCGCAGGGGTCGGCGGTCGCACCTTTTATCTACACGCTTTTCTAGCTGTCCCACCCCCGCAGGACCTACGGTATGATGGGCGACCACAAACCGCTTTGACGGCAACCCGCGGACACTTTCTACCCGGCCGATGAGCGGGCGCAACCACAGATGATCGACTGCCCACAGACATGAAAGTCCTGTCCGATTTCGGTCGCAGCCATCCGTACCGCAGCTTTACAACACTGGCCTGTCTGCTGCTCGCCGGCGTAGCGGAAGGGATTGGATTGTCTTCGCTTTTTCCAGTGCTCGAACTCGCGGCACCGAGCGGCGGCGCCGAACCTTCCGGGTTCGGGGAAGCAGTACGCGATGCTCTGAGCGGGATCGGCGTGGAACCGACCCTTGGCGCGCTACTACTCATTGTTGTTAGCGGCATCGTGGGGAAAGCGGTGCTCGTTCTGCTGGCCAACCGACAGGTCGGATATGCCGTATCGAGCGTTGCAACGGAACTCAGATTAGCGCTGATCGGGGCGCTGATGACGGCGCGCTGGCGCTATTTCGCGACGCGGCCCGCAGGTAGCATCGCCAATGCGTTCACGACCGAAGCCGAGCGCGCATCACTTGCTTTCCTGCACAGCTCGCTAGTGATCGCCGCTGGCATTCAAGTCCTGCTCTATACCGGAATAGCACTCGCTATTTCCTGGAAGGTGACGCTGGCGGCGCTCGCCGTCGGAGCGATGAGCGCGTGGGCCCTCACCTGGCTGGTGCGGGCGGCACGGCGAGCGGGACGCCGACAGACGGAGTTGCTGAAGAGTTCGGTCGCACATCTCGCCGACGCGCTCCATGCAATCAAACCGCTACGGGCGATGGCGCGCGAGCAACTCATGGACACGATGCTGACTCGCGAAACCGAGGATCTGAATCGAGCTCAACGCGGTGAAGTCTTGAGCAAGGAGGGTCTCAAGGCTTTGCAGGAGCCAATCCTGGTCGGCGGTCTGGCGCTGGGCCTATACGTGGCCGTCAGCTACTGGTCGATGTCGATCGCCTACTTGTTGATGTTCGGCGTACTGTTCGGCCGTACTTTAGGTGCCATCGGCAAGGCCCAGAAAGAGATCCAGAAATTCGTGACGCGCGAAAGTGCCTACGAATCGCTCCTAGAGACAATTGATGCGGCTGAGGCCGAACGCGAACCGCTGAAGAGCGGCGTGACGCCGACATTGCGAGAAGGGATAGAATTGCGCAACATCCGCCTCGTATATCGTGGCGAACCCGTGCTCGCGAACGTCAACGTGTTCGTACCCGCAGGCAAACTCACCACGCTCATCGGTGCTTCCGGAGCCGGCAAAACCAGCCTCGCCGACATGATCGTCGGTTTGGTGACACCCGAGTCCGGCACAGTCCTGGTCGACGGCGTCGATCTGAACGACATCGACATCCGCGCGTGGAGAACAATGATCGGTTACGTTCCGCAGGAGTTGTACCTCCTTCACGAAAGCATCTTTACCAACGTGACCTTGGGCGACACCGAGATTTCGGAAGCGCAGGTGTGGCGCGCGCTGGAAAGAGTCGGTGCCCGAACGTTTGTCGACGGGCTACCCGAAAAATTACACGCCCCGGTCGGCGAACGAGGCCTGCTGCTTTCGGGAGGGCAACGACAGCGCATCGCGATCGCGCGCGCAATTGTCCGCACGCCGACGCTTCTCGTGCTCGACGAAGCAACCGCCTCACTCGATCCGATCGCCGAGAACGCGGTAGTCTCGACCGTAGCAGCTCTGCGAGGCGATATGACAATCCTCGCTATCACGCACCAGAAAGCGTTCGCCGATCGCGCCGACCACGTCTACCGTGTGGAAGACGGCGCCGTCAGCGACGCGAGGTGAGGGAATTGACGGCCCGAATCCCACCTTGCTTCGATCGCACTGCCGCTCCGGTGCGTTTTCTGTAAGATACCTACTGGTATTTTACGGAGAAGCGGCCGGCGCCCTAATGAAATCCGATCGACGCATGCGAAAACTCTGTCTTACCGTTCTATTTCTGTTCGTAGCGGCAATGTGCACCGCGGCCGAGTCGATTCGCGAGGACCAGGTTTCACAATACGGAGCTTGGATCGGACAAATGAAAAATGCGAGCCGCGGTCCATTTTCAAGGATCCGCTGGTTCTGCAAAGATGGCCAAGTGCTACCGCCGGAGCCATACGCATGCAAGGAGTTCGGGGGGGGTGCGCAGCACGGTGAATGGTCCGACCGAACCAAAGCCGTTCGGGCAGACGGTTATGCGATCGCGAATTTTTATGCGGACCTCGACATTGAGTCCTTCGTCGCCAATGACGCGACCACCGCGCGCTTTGCCCAAATGCTCATCGAACAATTTCTCGTGCGCATCGACGACGGCTGGATCGTGCGCCGGGCACGATTTTACCGGGGTGCCTACCAGGAAGAAGGGGAGCGCCGCGGCGCGCGCAAGTTGCTGTTCAAGCTGGCGGAGGAGCGGAGCTGGCTGACAGTTCGTTACCTGCTGCTGCGAACAGCGGCGCGGCTCCTGCCGCACGGTGCGGAAACGGCCTCGGTGCAGGAAATCCGTCAACTATCGGCTTCGTTGTCGGATCGCGACCCGGACTTCAAGACGCTCCGCAATAAGATCCACGGTAGCCCGGAACTGGCGGATGCGGCCGCCGTACACGCCTACCGAAGGACGGTCTCCGAACCGAACCTGGATCGCGACTACGCGCGGCTCGCCGGGCTGATCGAGGCGGTTTATACCAGCGACATCGGCAAACGGCTGCAATCACTCGCCGCCGCTACGACCGGCTCGGGAGATATCACCGCGATCGTTGAGACCGCGAGCCAGGCGCTTGCTCAGACCGGTGCGGCCCGGCCGCGTTTCGGCCTGATCGCTGAGCTCTTGGCCGAACTACGCAACCGCATCACCGTTCCGAACGGGCCGCGCCAGCGGATCGCAATCGTCGACGCCAGTCTTGCGCTCGAATCTGAACTCTTCGCCGCCGCATCGGCGCTCGCCGACGAACTCGGCACGCTGACCCGGGCCGAGCAACTCTCGATCCTGGGCGACAATCTCCGCGCCCTGTACGGCGTCGGCTTGCTCTCTAAACGCCAGCTTACGAGCGCCTCGGCGGAACTGGAATTACTCACCTCGGACTCTGCGCTCATAGTGCGAACCTATAAACGCGGACTTGATTACCTGGCGCTCACGCCGAACTGGAGCACACAGGCTCTGCGCCGTTTCTTCGGCAAAGGTATGCAAAAGCTCGGAGAAATCGAACCGAAAGCCGGACTCTATATTCAGGATCACCTGCGCGGCAGCCCGATGTTTTTCTATGCCTCACTGATCGACCGCCTGGTCCGTGATGCAAATCGCCTCGCGGGCGTCAGCAACGAATTGTTCGGCCAGAACGTCGGCGCCGGATTGCGCAGTCTCAACCCCGGGTTCGCGCGCGGAACGCTGCGTCTCGCGGTCGACCCCGATATCGCCAACCTGGACACCCGCGGGATCTATCTACTGCCGGAAACAGTCTCCGAACTACCACCGGTAGGAGGCATTCTGACCGAGGGCGAAGGCAATCCGTTGTCACACGTGCAATTGCTGGCTCGCAACTTGGGGATCCCGAACGTCGGTATCGACCAGAGTTTGCTCCACCGACTCACCCAGTACGAAGGAGAAGCGGTCGTGCTGGCGGTCAGTCCGGCGGGATCCGTGCGACTCGGCCTCGATGACGACCCAACGCATAATGCTCCGGCGAAAAAGGATAGTGCCGACGACCACCCTTTGATAGAAGTAGACCTTGGTAAGCTCGACCTCGACGAAAAACGCTTCCTGACTTTGAGTGAACTGCGCGCGACCGACTCAGGCCGGGTCGTCGGTCCCAAGGCTGCCAAGCTCGGGGAATTGAAGCACCACTATCCGGAAGCCGTCGCCGAAGGCCTCGCTATTCCTTTCGGGATCTTCAAAGACCTTCTCGCCCAACCGACGGAGGATCCCGATCGGACGGTGTTTCAGTGGATGGAGGACGAATACGGTCGCCTCAAGATTTTGCCGCCCGCTAGCGCCGAGCGCCGTGCGGCGACAGAAGCGTTCAGAGCAAAGCTTCAGAACACGATACTCGACGCCGATCCCGGCGATGCTTTCCGAGCGCGGCTGCGCACAAAACTCATCGAGGTGTTCGGGCCCGACGGGACCTTCGGCGTATTCGTTCGCAGCGACACCAATGTCGAGGACCTTCCTGGTTTTACCGGAGCAGGCTTGAACCTCACGGTACCGAACGTGGTCGGGATCGACAACGTCATCGAAGCGATATCGCGAGTTTGGGCTTCTCCTTTCAGCGCTCGATCATTCGCCTGGCGTCAGACTTTGATGGACAAGCCCGAACACGTTTATCCAGCGGTCCTGTTGATGTTGAGCGTGGACGCCGATAAGTCCGGGGTGTTAGTGACACGCGACATCGACACCGGTGACGATGCCTGGCTGTCCGTCGCCGTCAACGAAGGGGTGGGCGGTGCCGTCGACGGGCAATCGGCCGAATCACTCCGAATCGATACGGTCACCGGGAAAGTTCGACTCATGGCTGAAGCGACCGCCCCGATCCGCCGCCAAGTCGATCTCGGCGGCGGTGTCGAAAAACTGCCCGTAAGTAACGCCGATCGGGTTCTGATCGCGGGCGAAATCTCGCAGCTGATCAACCTCGCCAGAGAACTGCCCGAGCGGTTTCCCCGGGTGGTGGATGCCAGCGGCCGCGCCGCGCCCGCAGATATCGAGTTCGGCTTCTTAGATGGCGAACTGAGGCTGTTTCAGATCCGGCCGTTTCTCGACAACGACAAAACCCGCGGCAACCAACGATTGCAGGAACTGGACGCACCGCTGGCGCAACGCGCCGATACCGAAGTCACCCTTGGCGAGGTCCTGCCATGACACCGCGACAACGGCGCGGCATCCGGCGGCTCGTCAATTCTCGGTCGTCACGGTTAGCCGTCGCGAATCTCGCCCTCTGCATTTCAATGCATGCCAGCGGCGTCGACGGCACGACGATAGACGAACTGATCAGCCGAGCCGATGAGGCCGAAACCAGCTTCCGGGAGGCGCGCGAAGCCGACCGCCGCGAGCAAAGTAGTGTGGCCGCGCAGCGCCTACGCGATGCCGAACGGGTACGCGACGAGCGAACCGGGGAACTGGATGCCGCCAGGATCGAGACGCTCTCAGGGTTCTCCGGCCAAGTTCCGGAAGCGATCGAGAAGCAACGGGCGGGTGGTTCATCATGGACCGAGATCGCTCTTGAAATCGGCGTTCATCCGAGCGTGATCGGCATCGAGCTAATCGACCCGAGGCCGCCGGTATTCGATAGCCGCGTTCCGCCTTGAAATCTTCGTGCAACGGCGGCGCGAATGTCCTCGCCGCGAAAGACCGCGCGGTCGAAAGCATAGAAGTACATGAAAGTGAGGAGCTAGTATGCGCACATCCATAAAAACGGGCGGGCCGCGGCGGGGTCGCATCAACGCTCGGGATACCCTATCCAAAGCGATCGCACGCACGACGACAGCCTGTATCGCAGCGCTGATCGTGAGCACGGCCGACACCCATGCCTATCCAATAGACGGCTTCGAGCGCACGGGAATCGGCCGGCTCGAAGTGATGAGGAGGATCGAGGCCGAAACGTTAAAAGGGCGCAAACAGCCGAAGGGTGCATTACTGGTAAGCTCGGAGGTAGACCTACGGCTGCTCTCGAGACCGGACCTCGACCTGCCGTCGGTGGACACCGTATTCAAGATTCAAGTCGAGGGTTTACTCGGCGAGTACGCGGACCGTTACGCCGTCTCGGTGCTGGACTTGAGCGACGTCGAGAACCCGCGCTACGCGGAAGTCAACGGCGACGTCGCGCGTAACCCCGGCAGCGTCGGTAAGATTGTCGTCGGCCTCGGTATCTACCAGGCCCTGGCCGATCTGTATCCCGACGACCTCGAAGCCCGTTGGCGGGTCCTGCGGGAGACGCAGATCATCGCCGACGAATTCATCATCTCGGATCATCACACCGTTAGGATGTGGGATCGTGAAGACGAGAAACTGATCCGCCGGCCGCTCGAGATCGACGACCGGGGCAGTATGATGGAGTTCATCGACTGGATGATGTCGCCGAGTTCGAACGCGGCGGCGGCGACCTTGACCAAGCACGGGATGCTGCTGACCCGGTTCGGGCGTGACTACCCGGTCAGCGAAGAGATAGCCGCGGATTATTTCGCTAACACGCCGAGCGCCGAGCTCAGCCAGCAACTTACGACATTTATTCAGTCACCGGTGACCCGCAACGGGTTCGACCTGACCAAGATCCGCCAGGGTAGCTTTTTCACGCGCACCGGTAAGCAGAAAGTGCAAGGCACCTCGAGTTATGCGACATCTAGGGCATTGATGGAAATCATGTTGAGGATGGAACAGGGACGGCTGGTAGACGAATTCTCCTCGCGCGAGATGAAGCGGATGTTGTACGTCACCGAACGTCGGATCCGCTACGCTTCGGCACCGGCCCTGAACGATGCCGCGGTCTATTTCAAAAGCGGTTCGCTCTATAAATGCGAGCCCGAGGCGGACTTCAAGTGCAAGAAATACCACGGCAATGTGCGCAACTTCATGAACTCCGTCGCTATCGTGGAGTCACCGGCCGGGCCGCATAAACTGCATTACATCGTGACCTTGATGTCAAACGTCTTACGGCGCAACTCCGCGGTCGACCATCAAACCTTCGCGACCCGACTGCACCGTTTGATCGAGGCCTATCATAAACCCCGGATCGACGAGCCCGAACCAGAAGGTACGGTCGCGAAGCCTCTCGCGGAATCAGGCGGCGACTGAGAGATCGGGGGCGCTGATACTCATCGGCGCTGTTTCGTCGTCTAACCCGATCCGGCGACCGGAGATTCTCCGCTCCGCCGCCAGCGTCGAGAGAAGATAGCCAAATTCACGCCTACGGTATCGCCGAAAACGAGCAGACACGGAGTCAGCACCAGGGTCAGCACGGTTGCAAAACTCAGGCCGCCGGCGATCGCGCTTGCTAACTGTGTCCACCATTGCGTCGACGGCGCACCGAAGCTAATCGTGCGGTGGATGAAATCGATGTTCATCGACAGCACCATCGGCATCAGTCCCAGCACTGTTGTCAGCGCTGTGAGGAACACGGGCCGCAGCCGCAAGCGCCCCGTTTTCAACGCGGCGGCTACGGGGTCCGTCCCGTTCTTACGGATGCGGTTGTAGGTGTCGATGAGAACGATGTTGTTGTTCACGACAATGCCGGCGAGCGCGATGATACCGAGGCCAACCATGACGATGCCGAACGGTTGGCCGGTGATCAGCAAACCCAACAGCACACCTGCGGTAGAGAACACGATGGCAGACAAGACCAATAGCGCCTGGTAGATATTGTTGAATTGGATCACCAGGATCAACGCCATGAGGAATATCGCGCTAGCGAATGCGCGGAAGAGGAATGCGGCAGCTTCCCTCTGGTCTTCGTCTTCGCCCTTGAAGCGGATCTCGACGCCGGTCGGCAACTCGGCGCCATCGAGAGCAAGCTGCAGCTTCTTTAACTGCGAGTCGGCAAGTAGGCCCGCTTCAACGTCGGCCATAATCGTGATCACGCGGCGGCCGTCTACCCGGTTCAAGGTGCCCGTCTTTTGCGCGGGCTCCATAGTAACGAAGTTACTGATTGGCACCATGCCGTAGCCCCCGGGGACGCGGAGCTGCTCCAGCTGACCGAGATTTCGCGCCCCATGGGGAAAGCGCAGACGGATATCGACCTCATCGTCGCTATCGTCCGGCCGGTACTCCGACACTTTGATACCGTTGGTGACCATCTGCACCGCATTGCCGAGAGCGGCCACATCGGCTCCAAAACGAGCCGCACTCTCACGGTCGAGCTTCATGCGCCATTCGATACCCGGCAACGAACGGTCGTCTTCGACGTCTATGAAACCGCCGACGCGCTCGATGATACGGCGCACTAGCGCAACCACGGGCGCGATCTGTACGGGATCGCGCGAGCTGAATTCGATCTGGATAGGCTTGCCCTCGGTCGGCCCGTTCTCCTGTTTGCGGACCTCGATGAGGATCCCCGCGATATCGGCGGTGCGGTCTCGGATCGTATTCATGATTGCCGCCGCCTTTCGCCGTTCATCCCAATCGATTAGTTCGATCTGGATGGCGCCGATGACATCCTCCGCCATGTTGGCGCCAGCCTTGTTGAAAGACCGCGCGTAGACCGATTTTAGTTCCGGCATGTCGAGGATCCGGCGCTCGACTTCGCGCACCACCGCATCCTTTTCATACACGGACAAGTCGCCGCGGGCGTGAACGTACACCAATGCGAATTCGGGCTCGACATCCGGGAAGAATTCGACGCCTTTTCCGAACGTGCCGTAAGCGGCGTACGCCCCGACGAGCGCCAGTACCGCGGCCGCCAGCACCTTGATTGGATTCGCCAACATGTGCTCCAGGAAACGCGCATAACGTTCGACCCACGGCCCCCCGGTTTCGATCCGGGTGGCCGGCGAACCAGCACCCCTGGGTACTATTGCGGCGCCGAGAACGGGAACGAATAGAAGCGCCATGGCCAACGACGCGGTCAGTGCGATGATGACTGTGATTGGCAGATACTTCATGAATTCGCCGACGGTTCCCGGCCACGCCAGCAGCGGCAAGAAAACAGCCAGCGTCGTCAAGGTCGATGCAATCACGGGCCAAGACATCCGTTTGGCAGCTCCAGAGTACGCCTCCCTCGCACTCGCGCCTTCACCTAGGCGCCGGTCGGCGAGTTCGGAAACGACGATAGCACCGTCTACCAACATACCGACGACCAGGATCAGGCTGAACAGCACTACGATGTTGAGCGTAAATCCGAAGCTGTCGAGCGTCAGAATAGTAGCCAGAAAAGAACCAGGGATCGCGATACCCACGAGTAGTGCCGAACGCGGTCCGAGCGCCGCCACGATAACGATCATGACGAATAGAATCGCTGAGACGATATTGTTCTGGAGATCGCCGAGGATGTCGCGGATTTCATCGGACTTATCCTGCATATATGCGACTTCGATCGTTTCCGGCCAATGTTCGCGCTCGGCTTCGACAATCGCCCGCACTGCGGCGATCGTGTCGATGATGTTCGCACCTACGCGCTTCTTGACTTCCAAGGTCACCGCCGGGTGCCCGGCGACTCGCGCGAAACCCTCGTGATCCTTAAAGCCACTCTGTACCTCAGCGACGTCGCGGAACGTGACCGCGCGCCCGTCGGCCACTTTGACCGGCATGTTCAACATGTCGTCGATCGTTTCGATCACGCCTGGTACTTTGACCACCAAACGACCGGCGCCCGTATCCATGGCACCGGCCGCAACAAGCAAATTGTTGTTGCGAATCAGTTGGAAGAGTTCGCCGTAGCTCACGTCGTAAGTTTCCATCACTACCGGATCGACGACGATCTCCATCAACGCTTCGCGGTCTCCTCCGATGTCGACTTCGAGCACACCTGTCAACGACTCGATTCGGTCTTGGAGATCCCGAGCGATCAGGACCAGACTCCGCTCCGGAACCGGACCGCCGAGGGATACCGTAAGTACGGGAAACAGAGCGACATTGACTTCGTGCACTTCGGGTTCTTCGGTCGCTTCCGGGAGTTTGCTCTTGGCGATATCGACTTTTTCGCGCACGTCTTGCAACGCGAGGTTACTATCGAAACCGGCGGTGAACTCGAGCTGGACGGAGGCATGCCCTTCGCTGGCAACGCTACTCATTTCCTTGACGCCCTCGATGCCCTGCAGTTCCTTTTCCATCGGCCGTACGAGCAACCGCTCCGCGTCTTCCGGCGAAATGCCGTCATGGGACATGGACACGTAAATGAACGGTATTGCGATGTCGGGTTCCGACTCCTTAGGGATCGCTACGTAGGACGACGCGCCGGCGATGAGGATGAAAGCCAGCGTCAGCAGCACCGCCCGGGTGCGGCTGAAAGCAAGGTCGATGGGCGTTGCGGTCATTGCCGATCGTGGTCGGGCAATTAGCCGCCGAGGATGGGATTGACCGTCTCGCCGGTAGCCACGAAACCTTGACCGCGGGTCACGACGCGCAGCGACGCCGGAAGTCCAGTGACCCAGATCCCCGCGGCGGTCGTGCGGATCACTTCGACTGGGTGGAACTCAATCGCGTCATTCTCCGTAATGGCCTTAACGCCTATGCGTCCGCTATCGTCGAGCGCCAGTACCGCGGGGGAAATGAAGTGCGCGGCCTGTTTGCCGACCGCGATCCGGATCTCCGCGCTGACCCCTGCGTTAAACGAGGCGTCGGCATTCTCGATCTCGGCTTCGACCCGAAAACTGCGGGTACCGGACTCGGCAACGGCCGCGATATAGGTCAAACGCCCGGACGCCTCGCGTCCGTCGAGCAGCCGCGCCCGAACGACCTGCCCGAGTGCGATCTCGGCCTCACTCTGCTGAGGGACATATCCGACCGCTTTGACAAAACTCTGATCGACAATTTCGGCAACGACGTCGCCCTGCTCAAGTAGCGTACCGATTTCGGGCTCCCGGCTCTCGAGAATCCCATCGAAAGGCGCGCGTATGATCGTCCTGGCGAGATCGATCTCCAACCGTTTGCGTTCCGCTAACGCGGCCGCAAGCTGAGCCTCTTTGGCCTTCAAAATTGTTTCCGCTTGCAGACCCTTTTTTTTCAGTTTGTACATACCGTCGAGATCGAGCCGCTGACTCGCGACTTCTGCATTGATTCGTTCTATTTGGGCGCGCCGATCGTCCTCGGCGAGTACCGCGATAACGTCACCGCGCTTCACGCTCGCACCCCTTGCCAGCGGTACCGACGTCACTAACCCCGGTGTTTCCGCCTTGACCTCGACGCGGCGATGGGGCGCCAGCGTCCCCTGTACCACGACTTCGCGCATTACTTCGCGCGCCGATATCGCTTTAACCTCGACAGTCATCAGCCGCACCGCACGTCGATCGTCGCTCACGCCCTTCGGCCCCGAGGCCGAGACCCAGAGACCGCTCAGGAGCCACGAGCCCGCCGCGACACCAATCGCGAGAGCAAGTAATGTCGGTTGTCTCATTGCATCACACTCCAGTCCTCAAGCCGCCGGTGATACCCATAATCATGAATTCAGTCGCGCTCGCGACAATTTTGTCACTGTCGAGTTCACAACTGACGCACCAGTCGTCCGTGGCCCATAGCATTCGCAGGGCACCGCTAAAGCAAGCGCGGACGCCGGTTAAAACATCTTCGAGCCGGCGCTCAGGGAAGTCCCCGCGCTGCATACCCGCTTCGATGATCGGGCCGCCCCATTCGAGAAAGGCGCGATCGAGCGATAGAAAATCCTCACGCCATGAAGCCTCGGCGCGCTCCTTAAAATCGTTGCGTTCGACATACTCGATCACGTAACGGTAGTCGCGATATTTGACGTGATAATCGAATGCATGGTGAAAAATGAATCTGAGCTGCTCGATCGGATCGCCCGCGCGATCGCCGGCCCGCGCCCGCATCTCCTCCAGCAACCCGCGATAGAAACGCATATAGAGGCGGAATAACAGGTCGTCCTTGCTGGAAAAGTGTTTATAGACGGTGCCTTTGCCGACATCGGAGCGCTCGGCGATCTGGTCGACCCGCACCGATTCGAAATCGCTGCACGCGCACAGGGACAGGGCAGCGTCGAGGATTTCTTCCTCGCGGCGCAGGAACTCTCGTTGACGGCGTTCGGGGCGGGCCATTCGCTGTTCTCTGTTGTGTGACTATAAGTCACATTATGACTAACGGTTTAATTATGACTGCTAGTCTAAACGAGCGCAAGCGCGCCCGCACGGGGAGATGTTAGGCAGCACCGCGCCGGCCGGCATCTTTCGACCACCGGCGCTAAGTCATTGTGCGTCGTTGCCGAGGAGTTCCAAGCCGGCCGCGGTCATGACTTCAACACCCGTCCGGATCGTCAGTTCATGTTCGGGAGCGAAGAACGGGGAATGTAACGAGGGCAGCGGATCGCCGCCGGCTTTCGAGGCGGCATATTTGCGGCGATCGACCGCGCCGAGCCAATAGATCAAACTTGGAATTTTGGGTTCGATTTGACCGAATCGACCGAAATCCTCACCGCCCATCACCGGGTCCGTTTTCACAACGTTATCCTCACCGACACGCGCCTCAAAGACGGTCGCTAGGCGCTCGGCCAAATCCGGATCGTTGTAGACGACCGGCGTGTACTGATCTTTGAGCTCCACTTTCGGCATCTTGTTTGCGGGGATGTCGGCGGCGATCGCCAAATTCTTAACCACGCGTCTGATTGCGTCGATCATCTGCTTGCGCACGGCCGCGGTGTAGGAGCGGAGAGTCAGCTGCATCTTTACTTCGTCCGGAATGACGTTGTGCTTGTGACCTCCGTGGATCGACCCAACCGTCAGCACCGCCGGTTCGAGCGGCGACAATTCGCGGCTGACAATGGTCTGCAATGCGCCGACGATCTGTGCCGACAAGACAATTGGGTCTTTGCTCCAATGCGGATAAGCACCGTGCCCGCCGACCCCGAAGACGGTGATATCGACGGAATCGACGTTTGCGAGCGCCGGGCCCGCAACGTAGCCGACCTTCCCGGCCGGGATGCCTGCATGGACGTGCAACGCAAGGTTGTAGTCAGGCCGCGGAAACTTACTGAACAATCCCGCATCCAGCATCGCCTTGGCACCGGCCCCGCGTTCTTCTGCGGGTTGTCCGATCAGGATCAGCGTACCGCGCCATTGGTCGCGCGCCCGGCTGAGCTGGCGAGCGGTCCCGACCAGAACGGTCATGTGAACGTCGTGACCGCAGGCGTGCATCACCGGCTTTTCCAATCCGTCGATACTGAAACCGATCGCCGTGCTGGCGTGGGCCAGCCCGGTTTGCTCGCGTACCGGCAGCGCGTCCATGTCGGACCGGATGAGTACGGTTGGGCCGGCACCGTTGCGCAATATGGCGACGACGCCGGTTCCTCCGAACTCGCGCGTCACCTCGAAGCCCGATGCTGCTAACTCGTCAGCCACCCGCGCCGCCGTCTGGTGCTCCTTGAAGGAAAGTTCCGGATTTCGATGCAAATGGAGATAGAGCGCCTCGAGGTGCTCGTAGTCCGGCGGATCTAGATCCGCGGCGGCGATCCCAGCGGCGACCCATAATGACAATCCGATCAGCGTGCGTATATACCACGGCATACCTGTCTACTCCCCCAAGTGCGACTAGCTGGCGGTCTTCATCGACCGGTTAGCATTGGTCCCGATCGTAACAGAGACGCCCGATCGCCACGATCGAGGACAACGGTGTTCAACTGAGAGGACGATTCTTACGGGTTTCCGACCGGCGGACGGACTCCCGAGTTATTGTCAAATCTGGTGTTCAGGCAGTTGAATCAAGCGGCGACCTGATC